>JACOUA010000214.1 GCA_016178075.1 Acidobacteriota bacterium | reverse complement strand
GGGCCCGGAAAGGAATAAAGGTGTCATCTTGGGCGTCGAGGCGCCCGCCCGGCAAGGCGCGAGGAGCGCGCATACCGGGTGTATGTAAGCGACGAGCAACGCAGCCCGGCGGGATGCATCGGCGTCCAAGATGGCACCTTCATTCCTTTCCGGGCCCTTAGTGTCGTCACCGCGCATTGTATCGTCAGCGCCGCATGCTACGATCCACTCCATGCGTAGAGCCATTCTTCTTCTCGTCGTCTTCGCCGCCACGCCCCTTCTAGGTCAGACGTCGCAGGAGCCGGACTGGGCCCGCGTCGAGGACGAAACAATGCGGCACTTCCAGACGCTGCTTCGCTTCGACACGAGCGATCCACCGGGCCACGAGCAACCCGCCGCCGAGTACGTCAAGCAGGTCCTCGACAAGGAAGGGATCCCGGCCCAGATCTTCGCGCTCGAATCACGTCGCCCGAACGTCGTCGCGCGGATCAAGGGAAACGGGAAGAAGCGCCCGCTCCTCATCCTGGGCCACACCGATGTGGTCAACGTCGACCCGAAGAAGTGGAAGTTCCCGCCCTTCGGCGCGACGCGGGATGGCGGCTACGTCTACAGCCGCGGCTCGGTCGACGACAAGGACAACCTCGTTGCCTGTCTCATGGTGATGCTGCTCCTCAAGCGGCTGAACGTGCCGCTCGACCGCGACGTGATCTTTTTGGCCGAGTCCGGCGAAGAAGGCTCGACGCGCGTCGGCATCCAGTTCATGGTCAACCAGCATTTTCCAGAGATCGACGCGGAATACTGCTATGCCGAGGGCGGCAACGTGACGCGCGTCGGCGGTCAGGTGAAGTACGCGTCGATCCAGACCCTGGAAAAGATTCCGTACGGGATCGAGCTGACGGCGCGCGGACCGTCCGGGCACGGCTCGGTGCCGCTCAAAGGCAACGCCGTGGCGCATCTGGCTGGAGCGGTGGAGAGGATTGCAAACTGGCGGCCGCCCATTCGGCTGAACGAGACAACGAGCGCGTACTTCGAGCGGTTGGCGAAGATCTCCTCGCTGGAGGAAGCGGCGCGCTACCGCGCGGTCTCGGACCCGGCGAAGGCCGGCGCCGCCGACGAGTACTTCCTGGAGAACGAGCCGCGCCACGCGTCGATGCTGAGGACGTCGGTATCGCCGAACATCTTCCAGGCCGGCTATCGCATTAACGTCATTCCCTCTGAGGCGAAAGCCACTCTCGACGTCCGCGCGCTGCCGGACGAGAAGATGCCCGCGTTCCTCGAGCAGGTCAAAAAGATCGTGAACGATCCGGCCGTCGAGGTGAAGTTCGCCGAGCGCGACACGCGGCCCGGCGCCGGCGTGGCGCGTCTCACCGCCGAGGGGTTCAAGGTCGTCGAAGCCGCCGTCACGAAGAACTACAACGCCGTCACGCTGCCGACGATGAGCACAGGGGCGACCGATATGGCCTACCTCCGCGCGAAGGGCGTGCAGTGCTACGGCGTCGGCCCGGCGGTCGACATCGAAGACGGCCCGAAAGGGTTCGGGGCGCACAGCGACCAGGAGCGCATCCTCGAAAGCGAGCTGAACCGCTTCATCCGCTTCCATTGGGGCATCGTGGTGGATCTCGCGAAGGCGAAGTGACGACCTCGACGATCACGATTACCACAGAGCTCACCGAGCACACAGAGAAACGATCCAAGGTTCTCTCTGTGGTCTCTGTGGGCTCTGTGGTTAGACGTGGGTTCGGCGCCGGGTTTTTGTCCCGAAGGGCCGCGTTACTGCTCGCTCTCTTTCTCGTTTCCTGCCGCACGGCCGCCCCGCCCGATCGCGCCCGGGCGTCCGGCTACGTCGAAGCCGAGGAGATCCAGCTCGCGGCGAAAGTCGGTGGGCGGGTGGTCGAGCTGAAGGTCGGCGAGGGCGCGCGCGTCAGCGTGGGCCAGGTGGTCGCCCGCCTCGAGTCGACCGACACGGAACTGGCGTTGGAGCGTGCCCGCGCGGATCGCAGACAGGCCGAGGCCCAGCTTCGGCTGCTCCAGGCGGGGCCGGCGCCGGAAGACGTCCGGCAGGCCGAGGCACAGATCGCGGCGGCGGAGGCTGAAGCCGCCCTCGCGCGCGACGAGCTGGCGGCCGCCGAGCGCGATCTCGAACGGTTCGAGACGCTGCTCGACTCCAATGCCGGCTCGCGCAAGCAGCGAGACGATGCCGCGACCAAACGCGACGTGGCGCGGCAGCGCGTCCGGGCCATGGACGAGCGGGCGCGGGCGGCGCGCGCGACGCTGGCGCGGCTGCGCGCCGGGGCCCGCGCCCAGGAGATCGACGCGGCCCGCGCAAGGGTCGCGGCAGCCCACGCCGCCATCAAATCACTCGAACAGACGAGCCGCGATGCGACCGTCACCGCGCCGCTCGCCGGGGTCGTCACGCAGAGGCTCGTCGACCCCGGAGAAATCGTCCCGCCCGGCACCCCGCTTCTGGCCATCGCCAACCTCGACGAAGTCTGGGCCAACGTGTACGTAGAGGAGCCGGTCGTTCCCCGAATCCGGCTCGGGCAGGAGGCCACGCTTCGGACCGACGCCGGCACGGCGTTGCCCGGCAAGGTCACCTTTATCTCGTCGAAAGCGGAATTCACGCCGCGCAACGTCCAGACCGCAGAAGAGCGCGCGAAGCTGGTCTACCGCCTCAAGGTGACGGTGAAGAACGAACAGGGCGTCCTCAAGCAGGGGATGCCGGTCACGGCGGAGATTCCGTTCGGACAGTAAAAGGCTATGGGCAGCCTATAGCCCAAAGCCAAAAGCCTGACAATGCCCGCCGCTTCCCTGACGCGCGTGAGCAAGCGTTACGCTGGGACTATAGCCGTCGACGGCGTGACGCTGGACGTGGCGGCGGGCGAAATGTTCGGCCTCATCGGACCTGACGGGGCCGGCAAGACGACCATGATTCGGCTGCTGTGCGGGCTCATCCGTGCCGATGCGGGGTCCATCTCGGTCCTCGGCCTCGACCCCGTTAAGAATCACCGTCGGCTGACCGAGCGCGTCGGCTACTTCTCGCAGCGCTTCAGCCTCTACGGCGATCTCAGCATCGACGAGAACATCGCGTTCTTCGCCGAGATTCATGGCCTCCGGCGCTACGGCGACCGGCGGACCCGACTGCTCGACATGATGCAGCTCACGCCGTTCCGCGGTCGGCTCGCCGATCGACTGTCGGGAGGCATGAAACAGAAGCTGGCGCTGGCCTGCACGCTCGTGCACGAGCCCGACATCATCTTTCTCGACGAGCCGACGACCGGCGTCGACCCGGTCTCGCGCCGCGAGTTCTGGAAGCTCCTCTCCGAATTCCTCGCCCAAGGCATCACCATCGTCATGACGACGCCGTACCTGGACGAAGCGGAGCGCTGCGCGCGGGTGGCGATGCTGCACGAGGGAAGGATTCTGGCACTCGATCGCCCGGGCGATCTGCGGCGCGGCTTCGTGGGCGCGGTCCTCGAGCTGGTGGCGGTGCCGCAAGCCGAGGCGATGAGGGTCGTCGGTGAGATCGAAGCGGTCTCGGATGTCAGGAGCTTCGGCGAGCGGTTGCACGTGCGCCTCCAGGATGCCGCGGACGAAGAGATCTGCGGTGAGATTGAGCAGACCCTGCGGCGTCGCGACGTCACGATCCGGAGCATCCGCCGGGTCCCGCCATCGCTCGAGGACGTGTTCATCGATCGCGTGACAAGGCCCTGAAGATCTGTCGTGGTGCCCGGCTTAGAGCCTGTGAAGAATCCACCGCAGAGCACGCAGAGCACGCGGAGCACCTATAACGAAGACCCTTAGGGCCCGGAAAGGAATAAAGGCGCCATCTTGGACGCCGATGCATCCCGCCGGGCTGCGTTGCTCGTCGCTTACATACACCCGGTATGCGCGCTCCTTGCGCCTTGCCGGGCGGGCGCCTCGACGCCCAAGATGACACCTTTATTCCTTTCCGGGCCCTTAATGTCTCTGCGATCTCCGCGGCCTCTGCGGTTTATTTCACGGGCTCTTTAGCCGCGCTGTAACAGTCGTGGCGCCCGGCCTCAGCCGGGCCCGAACCGGAAGCACTCTATGAGAACCCCTTGTGTCATCTTTCTCGTGCTGGCTCTCGCGTCGACGACGCTCGCCGCGGATGGCCCGGTGGCGCAACCTGTCACGCTCACGCTCCAAGAGGCGGTGGCGCGCGCGCTCGTGTACAGCCATCGCGTCGCGGAGCAGAACGCGCGGATCGCCGGCGCCGAAGCGAGCGTGCTGGGCCGTGAAGCCGCCAGTCGACCCCTGGTGTCCGTGTCGGCGGGGTACACGCGCACCAACCACGTCGACGAGTTCGGCGTTCCGACCTCGGGCGGCGCCTTCCGCACCATCTATCCCGACATCCCCGACAACTACCACTCGAGACTCGATGTTCAATGGCCGCTGTATACCAGCGGGCGCGTCGAATCGCTGACGCGGTCCGCCAGGCTCGAGCTCCAGGCGGTCCAGAACGATCGGGAGACCACGCGATCCGACGTGCGACTGGACGTCACGCGCGCGTACTGGACGCTGGTGACGGCGCGCGCCAATCTGCGTGTGGTCGACGAGTCGGTGCGGCGCATGGACGCGCATCTCGCGGACGTGCGGGAGCAGCTCCGCGTCGGGCTCCTGCCGCCGAGCGATGTCCTGACGGTCGAGGCTCAGACCTCGAGGCAGCGGCTCCAGGCGATCGAGGCAAAAGCGGCCGAGGACGTCGCGACGGCGGATCTTCGCCGTCTGCTCGGCCTCGAGCCCGGCACCACTCTGACGCTCGACGCGCCGCTCGATGTCCTGGTCGAGCCCGCGCCCGACCTTTCGACCTTGAAGGACGAGGCGCGTCGCAGCCGGCCCGAGCTGAAGGCCCTCGCGGTCAGGGTCGAATCCGCGCGCGCCCGCGAGCAGGCCGCGATGGCGCAGAACCGTCCCATGCTCGGCGTGCTCGGCGGGGTGGACTACGCCAATCCCAACCCGCGGATCTTTCCTCGTCAGGATGTCTGGAGGACCTCGTGGGACGTGTCGGTCAGCGTCGGCTGGACGCTGTGGAACGGGGGTCGCACGAAAGCCGAGGTCGCCGAGGCCGACGCGGCGGCGCGCGCCACCCAGGCGCGCCTGCAGGAGCTCGACCGCGCGCTCGTCTTCGAGGTCGAGCAGCGGGCGCTCGAGCTCGATGCCGCCCGCGCGGCCATCATGACGGCGAACGAAGCCGTGCGGGCCGCGACCGAGGCCCGGCGCGTCCTCGGCGAGCGGTTTGGCGCCGGCGTCGCGACCAGCACGGACGTGCTCGACGCTCAGGTGGCGCTGCTTCAGGCCGAGCTCGACCGGACGCGGGCGCTGGCATCGGCTCATCTCGCGCAGGCCCGGCTCGAGCGGGCGCTCGGCCGATGACGATGAACGCGATCGAAGTGCGGGACCTGACGCGGCGATTCGGTGGCTTCGTCGCGGTCGATCGCGTCACGTTCGAGGTCCGCGAAGGGGAGATCTTCGGGTTTCTCGGCAGCAACGGCGCCGGCAAGTCCACGACGATCCGGATGCTGTGCGGCCTGCTCAAACCGACCTCCGGCACCGCCAGGGTCGGCGGCGTCGACGTGGGCCGCGATCCCGAAGCGGTCAAGCAGCGCATCGGGTACATGTCGCAGAAATTCTCCTTGTACGAGGCGCTGACGATCGACCAGAACATCGAATTCTTCTCCGGGCTGTACGGCCTGGATCGCCGAACCGGGCGGGATCGGCGCGCCTTCGTGCTGAAGATGGCGGGACTCGAAGGCCGCGAGCACACGCTGGCCGGCGACCTGCCCGGCGGCTGGCGGCAGCGTCTGGCTCTGGGCTGCGCCATCCTGCACCAGCCGCCGGTCCTTTTTCTCGATGAACCGACGGGCGGTGTCGACCCGCTCTCGCGGCGTGAGTTCTGGACGCTCATCGAGGCGATGGCGGCTTCCGGCGTCACCGTCCTCGTGACGACCCATTACCTGGACGAGGCCGAGCACTGCCATCGGCTGGCGATCCTGCACGCGGGGCGCCTCGCGGCCATCGGATCCATCACCGAGTTGCGCGAGGTCTTCGCCGATCGGCCCATCGTCGAGGTTCAGAGCACGGATCCGGTGGCGTTGATGAACGCGCTGGCCGATCACCCCGATGTCGAGAAGACCAGCGTGTTCGGTACGGCCGTGCACGCGGTGCTCAAACGCGAAACGGACGTGCGGCGGTTCATCGCAGGGCTCGGCGATGGCCTGACGGCGTCGCCTGTCGCCCCGTCGCTCGAAGACGTGTTTCTGGATGTGGTGGAGCAGGCCCAAAGCCCAGAGCCCAAAGCCTGAAGCCGATGCGAAAAGTCCTTGCCGTCGGCCGGAAGGAGATGCGACAGATCCTGCGCGACCGTCGTACGCTCCTCATCCTGCTGTTCGTGCCGGCCTTCTTCCTGCTCCTCTACGGCTACGCCCTGAACTTCGACATCCGGCACATTCCGCTCGCCGTGGACGACAGGGACAAATCCTCGGACAGCCGGGAGCTGGTGGCGGCGTTCGTCAACTCCGGCTACTTCGATCTGGTCGCGGGCGTGGGGTCGCCTTCCGAGATCGAGCGGTTGATGGACCTCAACCGGGTTCGCGCGGCGCTCGTCATCCCGGAAGGGCTCAGCCGTGACCTGCGGTCCGGCCGCGACGTCAGCGTGCAGGTGCTGGTCGACGGCGACAACGCCAATACGGCCACGACCGTGCTCGGATACTCTTCGGCGATCGTTCGAACCGTCTCGCGCCAACTTCGGATCGAGCGCGGCGGGCGAGTGGCGCCGCCACGGGTCCTGCTCGAGCCCCGGATCTGGTACAACCCCGAACTGCGCAGCACGCTCTTCCTCGTGCCCGGCCTCATCGCGTACATCTGCATGATCACCGCGGTTGTGTCGACCGCCCTCTCGATTGTCCGCGAGAAGGAACGCGGCACGATGGAGCAGGTACAGATGGCCCCGCTGGGGACGATGTCGTACGTGGTGGGGAAGACGGTGCCCTACTTCGTGGTCTCGCTCGCGTCGGCCGTGGTGATCGTCGTCGTTTCGATGGCGCTTTTTGGCCTGCCGATGCGCGGCTCGTGGGGGATGCTGCTCCTCGCGCTCTCGCTCTTCATCGTCGGGGCGCTCGCCACGGGGCTCTGGATCTCCACGATCGCGGACACCCAACAGACGGCGTTCCAACTGGCGCTCCTGTCGTCGTTTCTGCCGACGCTCATGCTGTCGGGCTTCATTTTTCCGATTTCATCCATGCCGGCGGCCATACGCGCCGTGACCTACGTCGTGCCGGCCCGCTACTTTCTGGTCGCGCTGAGAGGGATCGTGCTGAAGGGGGCGCCGCCGTCGACGTACTCGTTCGCCCTGAGCATGCTGGTGGTGTATGCCGTTGGGATGTTGAGTCTGGCGGCCTTCCGCTTGAGCCGTCAGAGAACGGCGTAGTGTCAGTCGACAGCCGAGAGCTGACAGCCGAGCTGACAGCTGACAGCGGAGAGCTTTTCTTATGCGACGCATTCGCTATCTTCTGCGGAAGGAATTCCTCGAAATCCGGCAGAACCCGCGCCAGCTCGGGGTCCTCATCGTCGCGCCGATTCTGCAGCTGACGCTGCTCGGTTACGCCGCGACAATCGATGTCCGCAACGTCCCGGTTGTCGTTGCCGACGCGGACCGCTCGTCGAGAAGCCGCGAGCTCATCGCGCGATTCGACGCGTCGCCGTATTTCACGGTCGTCAATCTGGTCACGACGACGAACGAGGTCGGATCGTATCTCGAACGCGGCAGGGCGGCGGTCGCCCTCGTGATTCCGGCGGGCTACGGCAGGAATCTCTCGGCCCGGCCCCCCGCCATCGTCCAGGCGATCGCTGACGGCAGCGACGCCAACTCGACGACGGTCGCCCTGGGGTACGCGACGAACCTCATGGCGGCGTACGCGGAGGAGCTGAGCGCGGCGGACCCGGGCGCGCGCGCCGTCAGGACCACGGGAGACATCGAGGCCCGGGTGCGAGTCTGGTTCAACCCCGAGATGGAGACGCGCGACTTCATGATCCCGGGCGTCCTGGCGCTGCTGCTGCTCGCCGTCACGGCGAACCTCTCGTCGATGGGCATCGTGAGGGAGCGCGAGCTCGGGACGCTGGAACAGCTCAACGTCACGCCGCTCAAGAGGTGGGAGCTCATCATCGGCAAGCTGCTGCCGTACGGGATCATCGGCATGGTTGATGTGGCGCTGGTGATCCCCGTCGCGACACTGTGGTTCGAGGTGCCGCTTCGCGGGAGCGTGTGGCTGCTGGTCGCGACCAGCATGGTCTATTTATTGACGACCCTCGGGCTCGGGCTGTTCGTGTCGACGATTTCGCGGACGCAGCAGCAGGCCATGATGACGACCACCTTCTTCTTCCTGATGCCGATGGTGTACTTGTCCGGGTTCGTCTTCCCGATCGAGAACATGCCGCGCGTCATCCAGCTCGTCACGTATCTACTGCCGCTGCGGTACTTTCTGATCATCGTGCGGGGCATCTTTCTGAAGGGCACCGGCCTCCAGGTGTTGTGGCCGGAGGTCCTGGCGCTCGTCGGGTGGGGCGTGGGAATGCTGGCGCTCGCCACCGCCCGATCGCGCAAGCAGCTGCGCTGAGCGAGACCTGAAGGTCTGCGCCACCGGCCCCTACGGTATGCACATCTGTAGCGCAGATCTTGAGGCCTGCGCCGTCAGAACTCGATCAACAGACCGGCGGAGGGCCGGCGCATCCTACATCGACACGCATCGGGCAGTCGTGGTGCGGCCACAACCTTGTGCTCGGCGCTGGTCGGGCTGACAGGCATCTGTTGTATGCTCTCGATCCCCAAGGAGGCCTCATGCGGTTCCGCCGACTCGGTGCGCTCCTCGTCTCGATCGCCTGCGCGTCGCTCGTCCTCGTCGCCGCCGACGCGGATCGGTGGTGGTCGCACATCAAGTTCCTGGCCGACGACGCGCTCGAAGGCCGGGATACGGGGAGCGCCGGCCACCGGAAGGCTGCGGAGTACATCGCCAGCGGATTTCAAAGGGCCGGGTTGAAGCCCGGTGGTGGGAGCGGTTTCATCCAAGCCGTCAAATTCCGCTCGCGCCGCATCATCGAGGAGAAATCGAGCCTCGAGCTCATTCGCGACGGCAAGGCTGAACGAATCATGCTCGGCGACGAGGCGACCTTCAGCATGCGGATCGATCCGTCGCCGAAGGTGCAGGCGCCCGTTGTCTTTGTCGGCTACGGTCTGACCGTTCCGGAGCTCAAGTACGACGACCTCGCGGGGCTCGATCTGAAGGGCAAGGTGGCGCTGCTTTTGACCGGCGGACCGTCGAACATCCCGGGGCCGCTCCTCGCCCACTATCAGTCAGTGCGGTGGAGCATTCTGAAGACGACCGGCGCCGTCGGCACAATCTCGATCTCGAATCCCAAGGGGATGGACATCCCGTGGGAACGATCGATGCTCGCGCGCTTCATGCCCGCGCTGACGCTGGCCGATCCCGCGCTCGACGAGACCGCCGGACAGCAGATAGCGGTCACGGTGAATCCCGCCCGGGCGGAGAAGTTCTTCGCTGGATCGGGTCATACCTTTAAAGAGATCCTCGGGCTCTCGGATCAGGGGAAGCCGCTGCCGCGGTTCCCGATTCCGGCGTCGGTCGCGGCGACCGTCACGGTGGCGACCCAGGACATCGAGTCGCAGAACGTCGCGGGGATCCTGCCCGGCACGGATCCGACGCTCAAAGACGAGTACGTCGTGATCTCAGCGCACCTCGACCACGTCGGCGTCGGCGAGCCGATCAAGGGCGATCGAATCTTCAACGGTGCGATGGACAACGCGTCTGGGATCGCGACGCTCCTCGAAACCGCAGCCGCCATCGGCGAGGCGAAAAAGACGTTCAAGCGATCGGTGGTCTTCCTGGCCGTGACCGCCGAGGAGAAGGGACTCCTTGGCTCGCGGTACTATGCGGCGCACCCGACCGTCCCGGCTCGCGCCATCGTGGCCAACCTGAACACCGACATGTTCCTGCCGCTCTTCCCGCTTCGCAGCGTCATCGTGCAGGGGCTCGAGGAATCGGACCTCGCGGCCGATCTTCGAAGGGTGGCGGATCCGATGGGCATCAAGGTGCTCTCAGATCCGGAGCCTGAGCGGAACGCCTTCATTCGGAGCGACCAGTACAGCTTCATCAAGCGCGGTGTGCCGGCGCTGTCGCTGAAGGTGGGATTCGACAAGGGCTCGCCCGAGCACGAGACCGTCAAGCGGTGGCGCACGGAACGGTACCACGCGCCGTCAGACGATTTGAATCAGCCGGTGGATCTCAAAGCCGCCGCCGATTTCAACAGGCTGTATCTGTCGGTTGTCGAGGCGGTTGCGAATCGACCGACACGGCCGCAGTGGAACGCCGACAGCTTCTTTCGGAGGTTTGCCGTCGCGCAGACATCGAGTCCATAACCGGCGCGGGTCCTGTCCCACACGTCCGCATGCCGCTCTACCTCGGTCTGGACTCCAGCACGCAGAGCTTGACGGCGGTCGTCATCGAGATCGAGCACGATCGCCGCGGGGTGGTCCTCGAATCCTCTCTGGTGTTCGACGAGGCGCTGCCGCACTACGGCACGCGTCACGGCGTGTTGCCGCAAGCCGAACCACTCGTGGCCACCTCGTCGCCGCTCATGTGGGCCGAGGCGCTGGACGTGATGATGAACCGGCTGGCGCACGGCGATATCGACATTCGCCGGCTTGCCGCCGTCAGCGGTTCGGCGCAGCAGCACGGCAGTGTCTATATGAACGACCGGGCGGCGCGTGTGCTCGAGACGCCGGACCCGTCTCGACCAATCGTCGAACAGATCCGCGGGACGCTCTCGCGCGACGTAGCGCCGATCTGGATGGACTCGAGCACGTCGGTCGAGTGCGCGGAGATCGCGGCCGCGGTCGGCGGCGACATGAAGCTTGCGAACCGCACAGGCTCCCGCGTGTTCGAACGGTTCACCGGGCCGCAGATCAGAAAGTTCTTCAAGCAGGCTCCGGTCGCCTACGCCGCAACCGACCGCGTTCATCTCGTGAGCTCGTATCTCGCGTCGCTGTTGGCGGGCCATCATGCGCCGCTCGACCCCGGAGACGCCTCCGGCATGAACCTGATGGAGCTCGCGACGAGCCACTGGTGGCCGGCCGCGCTCGAGGCGACGGCGCCTGGACTGGCGGGGAAGCTCCCGTCGATTGTCACATCCTGGACTCCGGCCGGACGACTCTCGTCGTACTGGCAGTCGCGCTACGGCTTCCCGCCGGCGAGGGTCATCGTTTGGTCCGGCGACAATCCATGCAGCTTGATCGGTGTCGGACTGGTCAGGGAGGGTCGGCTGGCCGTGTCGCTCGGCACCAGCGACACCGTATTCGGCCTCATGCAAGAGCCGCGTGTCGACAACACGGGAACCGGACACGTCTTCGGCGCCCCCACGGGTGCTTACCTGGGCCTGACCTGCTTCCAGAACGGATCGCTGGCGCGAGAGCGGGTGCGCGACGCGCACGGCTTGACGTGGACCGAGTTCTCACGCGCGCTCGAGACGACGCAGACAGGCAATGGGGGACGCGTGCTCGTCCCCTGGTTCCAAGCCGAGATCACGCCACCGGTGCTGACGCCCGGCGTGCACCGATACGCGCTGGCGGCTGACGATGCCCCAGCCAACGTACGGGCCGTCGTCGAAGCGCAACAGATGGCGATGGCCCTGCACTCGCGATGGATGAGGGTCGAAGCGGACGCCATTCATGCGACGGGCGGCGCCGCGGCCAACCGGCAGATTCTTCAGGTGACGGCCGACGTGTTCGGCGCGGACGTGTACCCCCTCGAGGTTGCCAACTCCGCGGCCCTCGGCGCCGCCCTGCGGGCCGCACACGGTGACATGATGGCGGATGGACGCTCGGTTGGATGGGAGGACGTGATCAGCGGTTTTGCCGAACCCATCGCCGCATCCCGCCTGCGCCCCGACCGATGGCGCCATGCCGTCTATCGCGAGCTGATGCCGGTCTATGCGGCCTGCGAGGCCCACGCGCTCGGCCGCGGTCCCGAACCCACGCCCCTACTCGAGCGATTCCGCCGTCTCACGTTTGGGTAGTGGGTCAGCTTGGTGCTCGCCCCGTTCGGCCGCGCGGAAAAACCAAACTGACCCACTACCCGCTCTACGTAACGCCTTAAAATCGGACCCGTGTGATAGGGTCCACGAGGAGGGATGTCCATGAAGACCTGCGTGATGGCCGGCGTCGGCGCCGCGGTTCTGGCGCTCTGGCCCCGGCCCGCATCGCTTCAGCCGCCGCCGGGATCGCCGGCGGATCGATACGAGGTCCGGGATCAGATGATTTCCGCCCGCGATGGCGTGCGCCTGCACACGAAGATCTTCGTGCCGAAGGGTCAGCGCGAGCCGCTTCCGATCATCATGCTGCGCACCCCATACGGCGTCGAGGGATCGTCGGGCAGATTCGGCGCGTCCTTCAAAGCGCTCGCAGAGGAGGGCTACATCTTCGTCTTCGAGGACATCCGCGGCAAGTTCGGGTCTGAGGGAACGTTCGTGATGCAGCGTCCGGCGCGGGTACCCGGCGACACGAAATCCATCGACGAGGGCACCGACACCTATGACACGATCGAGTGGCTGATCAAGAACGTCCCCCACAGCAACGGGCGGGTCGGCATGCTCGGCGTCTCCTACGACGGCTGGACGACGATCATGGGGGCGCTCGAGCCACACCCGGCGCTCAAAGCGATCTCGCCGCAGGCGTCGCCGGCCGACATGTGGCTCGGCGACGACTTCCACCACAACGGCGCCTTCCGCCTGAGCTACGGCTTCGAGTACGCGGCGATGATGGAAAGCTCCAAGGAGGTCGAGCAGTTCACGTTCGACCGCTACGACACCTTCGACTGGTACTTGAGTCTCGGGTCGCTCGCGAACGTGAACGCGAAGTACCTGCACGGGAAGATTCCGACCTGGAACGACTACATCGCCCATCCCGACTACGACGAGTTCTGGAAACGCCAGACACTCATTCCTTACATCCGTGGCGTGAAGGTGCCCACGCTCAATGTGGCGGGCTGGTGGGACCAGGAGGACTTCTACGGGCCCGTGCGGATCTACGACGCGCTCGAACGGTTCGATCAGAACCACCTGAATTACCTCGTCGTCGGCCCCTGGAATCATGGCGGATGGGGCAGAGGCACGGGCGACCGGCTTGGACCGATTCCGTTCGGGAGCGCGACGGCCGAGCACTTTCGCGACCGGATCCAGGCGCTCTGGTTCGCGTATTTTTTGAAGGACAAGGGCAAACTCGATCTGCCGGAGGCGACGACGTTCGAAGCCGGCTCGAATCGATGGCGCCGGTGGAGCGCGTGGCCGCCCAAGCCCAACACCGAGGATCGACCGCTGTATGTCGGCGCGAACGAGATACTCTCGTTCAACAAGCCGGCCGATGTCGACGCAGCGTCCGACAGCTACGTCTCCGATCCGGCCCACCCCGTGCCGTATCGTCATCGCCCGATTCAGCCGACGTATTTCCCCGGCGGTTCCAGATGGTCGACGTGGCTCGTCGAGGATCAGCGGTTCGTCGACGATCGCGCGGACGTCCTGAGCTGGGAGACCACGCCGCTCGAGGCGGATCTGACGATCGCCGGCGAAGTCGTCGCGCACCTGTTCGCGTCGACGACCGGCAGCGACGCCGACTGGATCGTCAAGCTGATCGACGTCTATCCGGAGCAAAATCCGGAGAACTGGGAACTGGCGGGCTATCAACTGATGGTGTCGAACGAGGTCTTCAGAGGACGCTATCGCAAGAGCTTCGAGAAGCCAGAGCCAATCGCGCCGAACGCCGCCCTGGAATATGCGTTCAGCCTGCACACGCAGAACTACACGTTCCGCAAAGGGCACCGGGTGATGGTGCAGGTGCAGAGTTCCAGCCACTCGCGCGCCTGATCCAGGACGTCCGCGATCTCGCCCTGACGCCGTGCCAGGCGCCGGCGGGTGGATTCGGACGCGCGCTGCACGGCCAGGTACGCCCGCACGGTCTTGACGACGGACGCCTCGCGCTCGATCGCGAAGAGCGCCGCGAGCCGGAAGGAACCAGCAGCACCGTGCAAGCCGGCCCTCTGCCCCGGAGGGGGCTTCACTCATTCCCAATCCAGCCGGACGCACCACAAGCTCAACATCTAGAACTGGCTAGAGGTCAGCCGACCGCAAGTCGTATGTGCTATAACAGCCACAAAAACTCAAGTTGATTATATGTGACTGTTATGTCATCATGACTTCGTGGAACGTAGTCCGATCCTAGAGGTGCGTCGCCGGCTCGGCCTGACGCAAGCCGCTCTCGCGGAGTTGCTCGGAGTTTCATCTGTCACCGTCAATCGATGGGAGCGCGGCAAGTCGCGACCCTCGGACCAGGTGCTCCGGAGAGTCCGGACGCTCGAAGCTGAACGGACTTCGCAGGCAACCGCGAAAACAATCGCCCCGGCCCCAAGCAGTGCCAGCGCCGTGGCCGATAGGATCGACTTTCTCGGCAGTCCCGACCGCGTCCGCTTGATTGCAGAAGTCGAACGCCTCTCGTACGGCCACACAGCGAGCCCGACATTCGCCACCGAGACATCGCGCATCGAGCCGCTTCCGCACCAGCGTATCGCGGTCTACGAGCACATGCTCACGCAGCCGCGCCTTCGCTTCCTGCTGGCGGACGACGCGGGCGCCGGCAAGACGATCATGTCGGGGCTCTACATTCGGGAGATGCAGGCGCGTCGTCTCATCCGCCGGGTCCTCATCGTTCCGCCCGCCGGTCTCATCGGGAACTGGGAGAGAGAGCTCCGGAGACTGTTCGGTCTGCGCTTCCGCATCGTTCGCGGCGCAGACGCAAAACCCGGAAATCCTTTCGCCGGCGATGCCGGCAACTACGTGATCTGCAGCGTTGACACGCTCGCGGGCGCGCCGATGTTTGCCAAGCTCCAGACCCCCGAAGTCGATCCGTACGATGTGGTCATCTTCGACGAGGCACACAAGCTCGCGGCCAGTCGTGACGCGGATCTGACTGTCCGAAAAACGGACCGCTACCAGCTTGCTGAGGCGCTCGCAGGCGTCATGGCATCCGACCCTCAGCGCGCGCTCCCGTGGTCCGCCAACCATCTGCTTCTGCTGACCGCCACGCCTCATATGGGGAAAGACTTCCCGTATTACGCGCTGTGGCGACTGCTCGAACCGGAGATCCTCTCGACAGAGGATGCGTTCCGGGCGTTCCCCGCGGAAGAGCGGCGCAAGCGCTTCATCCGCCGAACCAAGGAGGAAATGGTCCGGTTCGATGCCACACCTATCTACCCGCAACGGATCTCCGACACCCTTGGCTTCGACCTGACTTCCGGCCCAGGAGGCGAGCAAGAGCTTTATGAGCGAACGACGGCGTACATGCGCACTTTTTACAACCGCGCCGGCATCCTCAATCCATCGGCCGCTCGGCTGGCACTCGGCGTCTTCCAGCGCCGCCTGGCGAGCTCCACGTACGCAGTCCTGCGATCGCTGGAGCGCCGTCTCGTTCGACTGGACGAGGTCATCGAGCGCGTGCGCGAGGGTCGCCTGACGCCCCAAGAGCTACACGCGGCCCAACTGCGCCTCCGCGACCCTTTCGAGGATTCAACGGCTGATGAAGAAGTCGCGGTCGACGGCCGAGAGAGCCACGAACAGGACGAGGATCGGCTGCTTCACGTGATCAGGACTACCTCGCTCGTGGACTTGGAAACCGAGCGCCGAGAGGTGCTCGGCCTGGTCGACGTTGCCCGGGGCGTGCTCGCAGCCGGTCATGAGTCCAAGTTCGACGTGCTGCGAGAGCTCCTGCTCAAACCGGACTACCGGGGAGAGAAGCTCATTGTCTTCACTGAGCATCGGGACACGCTGGAGTGGGTGCGACAGCGTCTGGAGGGAATGGGATTCACCGACAGGATTGCGGCCATTCATGGCGGCATGGATTTCCGAGAGCGAGAGGCTGAAGTTGAACGCTTCCGAAACCCCTCAGCAGACGGTGGCGCGCAATACCTGCTGGCAACAGATGCCGCCGGTGAAGGGATCAACCTGCAGTTCTGCTGGCTGAGGGTGAACTACGACGTGCCGTGGAACCCGGCGCGGCTCGAACAGCGCATGGGCCGGATCCACCGTTATGGACAGGAGCACGACCCCGTCGTCATCGTCAACCTCGTCGCGAACAATACGCGCGAAGGGCTGGTCATCGGCACGTTGCTTCGGAAGCTCGACACGATTCGGCGGGAGCTGAAGTCCGACAAAGTCTTCGATGTCGTCGGGCGTATCTTCGAGAACGTCTCGATCGCTTCGTACTTGGCTGACGCGCTGGTCCAGGACGATGGTGCCGACGCGGCCCGGCGCCTTGAGGGTCGCCTCACGCGCGACCAAGTGGACGCCATTCGCCAGCGCGACCGCCTGCTCTTCGGAGAAGGCGGAGACGTCAAGCGGGAGCTGCCTCGCTTACGCGCGGTCACAGAGCGGGAGACGCTGAGCAGGCTTCTACCCGGGTACGTGCGCCAGTTCGTGGAAGATGCCGCCGAATCGCTTCGGCTTCGCGTGGATGGCGATCTTGATGGCGCCTTTTCTCTTCGCCCCATAGAGCGCGGTGCACTGAACCCTCTGTGGGAAGTCCTCGAGAGTTACCTGCCCGAGGCACGAGGTCGGCTGACCGTGTACCGGCCCAAGGCGGACGGCGCGGTGTTCGTGCATCCGGGCGAACCGGTCTTCGAACGACTGCGTTCGCTGGTCCTGGAACGTTTCGCTGTGGAT
>JACOUA010000213.1 GCA_016178075.1 Acidobacteriota bacterium | reverse complement strand
GATGATGCGCGCACTTGGGACACACGTTGAGGTTCGCCACGCGGTCCGTGTGAAAAAGCGCCTTCCCACACTCCGGACACTTCTTCCAGAGGCCTTCGGGCACCCGGCTGGCCTTGTCCTTCGCGGGGGCAATCGGCCTCTTGGTTTTCTTGAACCAGGCCATCACGGGAGCATATAACAGCTGTCAGCTCTCAGCTATCAGCTCTCAGCCGGAACGCAGCCGCGCACGCGGCAAGTTCTGACAGGGCCCAACGCGAAGCGTCGCACCGTTCGGCTCACAGCTGAGAGCTGAGAGCTGAGAGCTGAGAGCTACGTCCGTGGTACGTAGTAGCGAGTCCCGCGGCCCATGGATTGAATCTGACGCGCCAGATCCTCGAGCGCCTGATCGCTTCCCGCCAAATCGATCTCCGAGGTTTCGACGACGAGCAGGGGGGTTTCGGCGTAGTGAAAGAAGAAGTGATGGTAGGCCTCGTTGATCTCCTTGAGATAGATGGGATCCGGGACCGGCGATCGGTCATTGCCCGACGGGGCCGCCGGACGATCCTTCAGGCGCTTGACCAGCACGTCGGTGGGCGCCTGCAGATAGAGCACGAGATCAGGCGCCGACATGTCGGCGGCCAGCAAATCGTACAAGCGTTGATAGATGAACAGCTCGTTGTCGTCGAGGTTGAGGTAGGCGTAGATCTTGTCGCGCTCGAAGAGATAGTCGCAGATCGTCAGTTGGGTGAAGAGGTCAGCCTGACGCAGCGACACCTGCTGACGGTGCCGGTTGAGGAGAAAAAAGAGCTGCGCCTGCAGGGCGGCGCCGGGCCGGTCGGCGTAGAAATCGACCAGAAACGGGTTGTCGGCTTCCTCCAGGACGGTAGTGGCGTCGAAGCGGGCGGCTAGCCGCTCGGCCAGCGTGGTTTTGCCGATGCCGACAGGGCCTTCGATGGCGATGTAGCGGAGGTTCAAGTCGTCGCGGAGTATAGCAGCCCGTGGCGCGAGACAGACAAGCGGACGGGCCGAGCCTGCATGCTATTGTAGTTATCAGTTTTCAGTTATCAGTTTTCAGTTGCTGGTTTGCGGCGTTCTTTCGGCCCATGTCACTGAGAACTGAAAACTGAGAACTGAGAACTGTGAACCGAAGACTGTGAACGGATGATCATCGACCACATCGATCTCCGGCTGCTGCGCCTGCCGCTCGTACATGTCTTCGAGACCAGCTTCGAGCGCGCCGACGATCGCGAGTTCATCGTCGTGCAGGTGCGGGCAGATGGTGAGGTCGGGTATGGCGAGTGCGTCGCCGGCGAGAATCCTTACTACAGTGCAGAAACGACCGAGACGGCCTGGCACGTCATCACGGAGTTTATCGCGCCGCGTGTCATCGGCCACGACTTCTCGCATCCGCGCGAGGTGTTCGAGCGGCTTCGTCCGATTCGCGGCCACAACATGGCGAAAGCCGCCGTCGAGATGGCCGCCTGGGATCTCGCGGCTCGCCAGCAGAACCTCCCGCTCCACCACCTGCTCGGCGGACGGAAGACCGCGATCGAATCGGGCGTCTCGATTGGGATTCAGGATTCGTTGGACGAGCTGGCGACGAAGGTCGCGACGGAGCTGGCCGCGGGCTACCGTCGCATCAAGATCAAGATCAAGCCGGGCTGGGATCTGAACGCGGTCGAGACGGTGCGGGCACGGTTCGGCGCGATTCCGCTCATGGTCGATGCGAACGCGGCGTACTCGCTGGACGATGCGCCGCGGCTCGCCGGGCTCGATCGATTCGACTTGATGATGATCGAACAGCCGCTCGACTACGACGACGTGACCGATCACGCCAGGCTGCAGCGGCAGATGCGGACGGCCATTTGTCTGGACGAGTCGATCCACTCGGCGCGGCACGCAGCCGACGCGATCGATGCAGGGGCCTGCCGCATCATCAATATCAAGCCGGGCCGTGTGGGGGGGTACGCTGAATCGATTCGGCTGCACGACCTCTGCGCGGCCCGGGGCATTCCGGTCTGGCACGGCGGGATGCTCGAATCCGGCATCGGGCGCGCGCACAACATCCACCTGTCGACGCTGCCGAACTTCTCGCTGCCCGGCGACATCGCGGCCAGCCGGCGGTACTACAATCCCGACCTCATCGAGCCGCCGATCGACATCGCGCCAGATGGCACCATCGCCGTGCCGGGTGGCCCCGGCATCGGGGTCACGATCGTGCCGGCGCGCGTGGAACGCGCCACCGTTCGGCGCGCTTCACTGAGCGGATCGTTGTGACGAATCAGCGCGGCGAGCGAGCCGTGGCATGGGGGTGGAGCCCGATCACTCTCAGAAGGCTGTGCTCAAGCCTCGCCCTCGCGCTCGTGACGGCGGCCTGCGCCACCCCGCCGCCTCCGCCGCCCGCGCCTCCGGTGATCACCTTCGAACAGAAGATGGCCTGGATCCTCCAGCTCGAAGATCAACGCGTGCTGCGGCTGGCTGGCGCCGCGAGCGCACAGGCTCCGGCGGCCGTCCCAGCTCAGGGCCGCATCCAGCTCGCCCCGGCGCCGCCGCCAACGCCGGACCTGCTTCGGCTGCTCGACGACGCGGAAGCGCGCGTCCGGCGGCGCGCGGCGCTGGGGGTCGGGCGAGTCGGGTTGGCCGATGGGGTCGGGCCGCTCGCCAAGCTGCTCGCCGATCCTGAGCCGGACGTTCGGCAGATGGCGGCGTTCGGGCTGGGGCTCATCGGCGACGGCTCCGCCGTGGACGCGCTCGTGCGGGCGCTCGCCGACGAAGCGCCGCTCGTCGAGGGACGCGCGGCGGAAGCGCTGGGGCTCATCGGCGACGCCCGAGCCGCGCCGGCCGTCGCGAAGATGGCGGCGGCGCACGTTGCGGCCGGCGCGCTGACGAAGATCGGACCCGACGACACGGGGGAGCAGGACCCGGGCGCGGAAGCCTTCCGACTCGGCGTCTTTGCCCTGGTCCGCCTTCGCTCGTACGACGCGCTGGCGTCGGCGGTGCTCACCGCGGACGGGAAGCCGGTCACGATGTGGTGGCCGGTCGCGTTCGGGTTGCAGCGCATCGAGGACGCGCGCGCGGCGCCGGCCCTGCTCCAACTGCTGCGGGCGCCGGGATCGTATACTCGATCGTTCGCCGCCCGAGGCCTGGGCGGGCTCAAAGACCGTTCGGCGACGCCGCTGCTGGTGCCGCTCGTCACCGGTTGGCGCAGCCAGCCGCAAGTGGCCGTCTCGGCGACGCGCGCGCTGGGGCAGATTGGCGATCCGTCGGCCGCGACCGTGCTCGACAAGCTGGTGCGCGCCCCTGACACCGACCCCAACCTCCGGGTAGAGATCGTCAACGCCCTGGGCGCGATGCGCGCGTCCGATGCGTCGCCGTTGCTCATCGATCTCATCTCTGATCCGTGGCCGACGATGCGGGCGGCGGCGCTCGCCGCCCTGCGGCAGGTGGATCCCGACAACTTCGTGCTGGTGCTCTCGGGGCTCGATCCCGATCCGAACTGGAGCGTCAGGGTCGCGCTCGCGACCGTCCTCCAGAGCCTGGAGGCCGAGGTCTCGGTCCCGCGGCTCGAGCAGTTGCTGGACGACCCGGACCAGCGGGTCGTTCCCCCCGTGCTGAACGCGATGACGCGCGTGAAGGCACCGGGCGTGGAAAAGATCCTGATGGATCGGCTGCAGCACGACGATCCGATCGTCCGGGCGAGCGTCGCGTCCAACCTTGGCGAGCTGAAGCCGGCCGGGGGTGCGGAGGCGCTCGCGACTGCCTACAAGACGTGGCAGAAAGACACGACCTACGTCGCGCGAGCGGCGGCGCTCGCGGCCCTCGCGAAGTATGGTCGCGAGGCGGCCGCACCGGTGCTGCAAGCCGCGCTCGGTGATCGGGACTGGGCCGTGCGGGTGAGAGCGGCGAGCCTGCTCAAGGCGCTCGACCCGTCAGCCAACCCCGCGGACGCCATGCGGCCGGCGCCCGACCTCCGCGCGACGCTCTCGTACCAGGCGCCCGAGATGGTGACCCCGACGGTGTCGCCTCACGCCTTCATCGAGACCGACCGCGGCACGATCGAGATCGAACTGGCCGTGCTGGACGCGCCGCAGACGACACGCAGCTTCAGCGCGCTCGCGCGCAAGGGCTTCTTCAACGGCGTCAGCCTTCATCGGGTCGTCCCGAACTTCGTCGTCCAGGGCGGCGATCCGCGCGGCGACGGGGACGGCGGGCCGGGGTATACGATCCGCGACGAGCTCAACATGCGCCCCTACGTTCGCGGGACTGTCGGCATGGCGCTCGATTGGCGGGATACCGGGGGGAGTCAGTTCTTCATCACGCACTCGCCGCAGCCGCACCTCGACGCGCGCTACACCGTCTTCGGTCATGTCGTGGCCGGCATCGAGGTGGTCGACGCGCTCCGTCAGTGGGACGTGATCAGGCGTGTGCGGGTCTGGGACGGGAAGGAGATGACCGAGAAATGACGGGGTTCGGGGGTCGGGATTCGGGGTTCGTCACCACGTTCATTCGAATCCGCGCGTGCACTCGTCGCAACAGCGCCCGAGACCGCTCAGGACTCGCGTGCCACTGATCTCCGCCCGATTGCAAACGCCCGACCTCCGGCTTCGACAAGCTCGGGCCGTCCTGAATTCGTCATGGCGCGCGAGAGTCGCTGCCCACAAAAAATTGGGGGTGCCGATCGTCGACACCCCCGGGAACCGGTGCGGACGGCTTAGCGCTTCTTGCCGCCCTTTTTCTTTCCGCCCTTCTTCGCCATCTTTCCTCCTCGTTGGGTGGCCGGCTCAGTTTCGCGAGTGCAATCGAAGTGTCCCAACGCGTGGGCTGAGCCGTCCACGCTCATACGAGATGTAGATTACGGTTGAGAAGTACGCGTGTCAAGCACAAAGTGTCCTCAAAGTCAAAAATTTTCTGATCCAGTCGTTACGGTCGGAGACACTCGCGCTCCGGATTGCGCCGACTCGATCAGAAAATTTCCGACGTCTGACTACATCACGCTGATCCGACGACGACGGCCCTCGGCGTGGCGCTCGATGGCGAGCGTGATGAGTCGATCGAGCAGCGCGGGATAGCTGACGCCGCTCGATTCCCACAGTTTTGCGAACATGCTGATCGTCGTGAAGCCCGGGATGGTGTTGATCTCGTTCACGAAGATCTGACCGGAGCGGCTGGCGAGCAGAAAATCGATCCGCGCCATGCCGGACGCGTCAACGGCCCGAAACGCCTCGAGGGCCATGCCGCGGATCTCGTTGGTCTGGGCCGGCGTCAGCGGCGCCGGAATGACCGTCTCGGATCGGTCGTCGAGGTACTTCGCTTCGTAATCGTAGAACTCCCGGGACGGGATGATTTCTCCCGGCACGGACGCTTCGGGGTCGTCGTTCCCCAGCACGGCGACTTCGATTTCGCGCGCATGGGGGACCGCGGCTTCGATGACGACCTTGCGATCGAACTCGGCGGCGTAGTCGATCGCGGCGCCGAGCTCGGACGCCGCCTTGACCTTGGAGATGCCGACGCTCGACCCGAGGTTGGCCGGCTTCACGAACACCGGCCAGCCGAGCTTGCGGTCGACAGCCCGACGATGGCTGTCGCGATTCGCCTCCCATCCGGGCCGCAGGAGGACGAGGTGCTTGACGATCGGCAGGCCGCGGGCGGCGAAGAGGATCTTCATCACCGCCTTATCCATCCCGACCGCGGAGGCCAGAACGCCCGCCCCCACGTAGGGCACGTCCGCCAGCTCGAGCAGGCCCTGCACCGTGCCGTCCTCACCGAAGGGGCCATGCAACACCGGAAAAATCACGTCGAGCGCGAGGCCGGTCACATAGGCGTTCTCCCGAGGCTTGTCGAGCGCATCTCCGGTGGTGCGCTCGATCGTCAACACCGTTTCCTCGCCCGGATGGCTGACCAGGTGCGCCTCCCGGCCTGCCCGGATGGCGCGCCCGGACTGCAGCCGGGCTTGTTCGATCACCTCCGACGCCGCAATCGCCGTCGGCGGGCGATCCGCGAGAACCCAGCGTCCGTCCTTTTCGATCCGGATCGGGACCGGCTCGTAGCGCGCGCGGTCGAGGCTGGCGATGACCGAGGCCGCCGATGCCAACGACACTTCGTGTTCGCCGGAACGGCCGCCGTAGATGACGCCGATGCGGAGTTTCTTCAAAAGTTTTCAGTTCTCAGTTTTCAGTTCTCAGTTGGTTTTCAGCTGTTACTGAAAACTGACAACCGATGACTGATAACTAATGATTCCCGTGCTTCATACTATACCGCCGTGTCCCTTTCCTTCCGCGTGACCCACTGCGACGGGCGAGCCCGCCGCGGCGAGCTCTCGACGCCGCACGGCATCGTGCAGACGCCGGCCTTCATGCCTGTCGGGACCCAGGGCGCCGTCAAAGCGGTCACGCACCAGCAGCTCCTCGACATCGGCGCCGAGATCATCCTCGCCAACACCTATCATCTGTACTTGCGGCCCGGCGACGAGCTCATCGCGCGCCGCGGCGGGCTGCATAAGTTCATCGGCTGGCATCGGCCCATCCTGACCGACAGCGGCGGCTACCAGGCGTTCAGCCTCGCGGCGACCCGGCGGATTGCGGAAGAGGGCATCGAATTCCGATCGCACCTCGACGGAAGCCTGCACGCGCTGACGCCGGAGCGTGCGGCCGACGTTCAGGCACGGCTGGGGTCGGACATCACGATGGTGCTCGACGAGTGTCTGGCGTATCCCTCGACGGAGTCCGACGCGCAAGCCTCCATGGCACGGACGACCCGGTGGGCGGCCCGCGGGCGCGACAGGTTTCTCGAGCTCAAGCGTTCCACCGAGAGCGCGGGCGACCAAGCGAAGGCCCGATCGACGAATCCCGGCCAGGCGCAGTTCGGCATCGTACAGGGCGGCGTGTGGCGGCACCTTCGCGCGCTGAGCGTGGAGCAGACAGTCGCGATCGGGTTCGAGGGC
The DNA here is from genome assembly GCA_016178075.1 of Acidobacteriota bacterium. GTDB lineage: Bacteria > Acidobacteriota > Vicinamibacteria > Vicinamibacterales > JACQTH01 > JACQTH01. The sequence goes on along the minus strand of JACOUA010000213.1, from coordinate 5,582 downwards.
TACGCGATCGGCGGCTTGAGCGTGGGAGAGCCGATTGGCCTGATGTACCAGACGGTCGAGGAGACGGCGGCCCGCCTTCCCTCCGATCAGCCGCGATATCTCATGGGTACCGGGACACCCGAGGATCTCGTCGAGTGCGTGTCGCACGGCATCGATCTGTTCGACTGCGTGCTTCCCACGCGGAACGCCCGAAACGGCCAGCTCTTCACGTCCGAGGGCCGGCTGAACATCAGGAACGCCCGATACGCGGAAGACGATCGCCCGGCCGATCCCGCCTGCCTCTGTTACACCTGCCGCACCTTCTCGCGTGCGTACTTGCGGCACCTCTCCCTCGCCCACGAGATCGCTTCAGCCACCCTTAACACGTTGCATAACTTGACGTTTTACCTTGACACCCTAAAACGGATCAGGGAGGCTATAGTGTTTGGCTCGCTCGAAAACCTGAGACGTGAGCACCAGCAGCGCGCGTCCCGCCCGTTGCTCGATCCCGGTCATCGATGACGCCGATCTCCCTTGTGCCGGCCGTCTTCGTGCTCGCCATGGGCGCGCCGCCCGGCGCCGACATCAGCCCGTGGGTGCAGTTCCTGCCGATCGCCCTGATGGCGGCCATCTTCTATTTCATCATCCTGCTCCCGGCGCGCCGGCGGCAGAAGAAGGTCCAGACCTTCCTGGGAAGCCTGAAGGTCGGCGACCGGATCGTCACGAGCGGCGGCATCTACGGTACGATCACGAAGCTCAACGACCAGTCCGTTCAGATTCAGGTCGCCGACAAAGTGCGGATCGAAGTGACGCGCGCGTCGGTCGGCGGCTATCAGGGTCAGCCGCCAGTCGCTGACCCGCCTGCGCAGTAGAAACCATGAAAAAGAACCTCCAGTGGCGTCTCCTCGCCATCGCCCTCGTCATCGGGCTCTCGGTCTGGGGCTTCACGCCGCCGTCGAAAAAGGTGCGTCTGGGCCTCGATCTGAGGGGCGGCGTGCATCTCGTGCTCCGCGTCCAGACCGACGACGCGCTCCGCGTCGAGACCGAGACGACGATGGAGCAGATGCGGGACCAGTTGCAGCAGGGCGGCATCAAGTTCGCCGGCGTCACGCTCGTGAGCCCCAGCCAGTTTCGGGTCGACGGCGTGGCGCGGGAGCAGGACGCGCAGTTCCGCGAGGTGGCGGACACCTTTCAGGCCGTCTTCAATCGACAGTCAGGCGTCGGCGGCTCGTACCCGTTCGAAATCCGGCCGATCGAGCAGACGAGGCTCCGTGAAGAGGCCGTCACGCAGGCTCGCCAGACGATCGAGCGCCGCGTGAACGAGCTCGGCGTCGCCGAGCCGCTGGTGGCCGAAACCGGCGCCGGCGGCGACCAGATCCTGGTGCAGCTCCCGGGGGTCACCGACGTCGCCCGCGCGAAGGAGATCATCCGATCGACGGCGCTCCTCGAGTTGAAGCTGGTCGAGCAGGGACCCACGCCGTCGCGCGAGGCGCTGCTGCAGCCGACAAACGGCGCCGTCCCGCCGGGGATGCAGGCCGTGACCGGGGTCAGTGAAGCCTTCGAGCCTGGTGCGGCGCCGCAGACGTCGTTCTATCTGGTGCGCCAGGCTGCGGCCATCACGGGGCGCGACCTGCGCAACGCACGGCCGACCCTCGACGAGCACAACCGGCCGGCCGTCAGCTTCTCGCTCAACCAGGAAGGTGCCCGCAAGTTCGGCAAGGTGACCGGCGAGAACGTCGGGCGCCGGCTCGCCATCATCCTCGACAACCGCGTCCAGTCGGCGCCGGTCATCGAGAACCGGATTACGGACGAGGGCCGCATCAACGGCAACTTCACCCAGCAGGAAGCGCAGGATCTGTCGCTCGTGCTTCGCTCAGGCGCACTTCCCGCGTCACTGACGTATCTCGAAGAGCGGACGGTCGGGCCGACGCTTGGGGCCGACTCGATTAAGGCGGGCATCACCGCATCGATCGCGGGCCTCAGCTTCGTGATGGTCTTCATGCTCGTGTATTACAAACTGGCGGGCATCAACGCGGTCGTCGCGACGGTCGCGAACCTGATGATCCTGCTCGCGCTGATGGCCTACGTCGGGGCGACCCTCACGCTTCCCGGGATCGCCGGCTTCATCCTGACGATCGGCATGGGCGTGGACTCGAACGTGCTGATCTTCGAGCGCATCAAAGAGGAGCTCGAGACAGGGAAAGGGGTCCGGGCGGCGATCGGCGCCGGCTTCGACCGCGTCTTCCTGACGATTCTTGACACGCACGTCGCCTCGCTCATCGCCGCCGCGTTTTTGTTCCAGTTCGGCACGGGGCCGATTCGCGGGTTTGCCACGACGCTGTTCTTCGGGCTCCTGTCGAACGTGTTTACGTCCTTGTTCGTGTCGAGAACGATTTTCATGCTGGTGCTCTCGCGCCGAACGGCCGCCGAGCCGGCGACCTTGAGCATTTGAGGTCGGGCGGAACGGAGTTGGCCCTGCCCGACTGACGACTGACGACTAACGACTAGCGACTAGCGACTAGCGACTGTTCCTATGCGCATCTTCAAGCACCCCAACTACGACTTCATCCGATGGCGCTGGCACGCCATCGCGCTCTCGCTCATCGTCATCCTCGCGGGCGTCGGCACGATGTGGGCCCGGGGCGGCCTGCAGCTCGGCATCGACTTCTCCGGCGGGACGATCGTCATCCTGAAGTTCCAGCAGCAGACCTCGGAGGAAACCGTCAGAACGGCGCTGCAACCCTCGTTCGGTGAGACGGTCGTTCAGCAGTACGGCGCGGCGAGCGAGCACCAGATCCTCGTGCGGCTCCCGCAGATGCAGGGTCAGGAGCAGGGGACGACGCTGGAGCGCGGCGCGCAGGCGGTCGTCAACGTCCTGCAGAAGGCCGGCGTGGGGACCTTCGAGGTGATCGGCACCGAGATCGTGGGACCGGTCATCGGGGCCGAGCTGCAGAAAAAGGGGGTCTACGCCACACTGGCGTCGATCCTCGGAATCACGGTCTATATCGGCGTGAGGTTTCGCTTCTCGTTCGCGGTGGGCGCGATCGCGGCGACCTTCCACGATATCTTCGTGACGATCGCGTTTCTGACGTTCTTCAAGTACGACCTCTCGCTCAACGTCGTGGCGGCCATCCTGACCATCACGGGGTACTCGGTCAACGACACGATCGTCGTCTTCGACCGTGTGCGCGAGAACTTCCGGACGATGCGCCGGGACTCGCTCGAGCACGTCGTGAACACGGCGGTCAATCAGACGCTGGGCCGCACGATTATCACGGCCGGCACGACCTTCCTGGCGGTCGCCGCGCTGTATCTGTTTGGCGGCGAAGTGCTCGAGGGATTCGCCTTCACCATGCTGGTCGGGATCGTGAGCGGGACCTATTCGACCATCTTCATCGCGGCCGCCATCGCGATCATCCTGAGCCGGGAGAAGGCCAAAATGCGCGCGGCTTCGTCCGCGACGCCGGCCCAGATCGGCACGGAGAGCCCGACGCGCGTCAAACCGGAGCCCGCACGACCGAAAAAGGCGGGAGGGAAGGCGCGCGCGTCCTAAGGACTCGTCCGGAAATACCTGTGTCATTTTGGACGCCGATGCATCCCGCCTGGCTTCGTTGCTCCTCACTTACATACGCCCGGTATGCGCGTTCGTCGCGCCTTGCCAGACGGGTGCCTCGACGCCCAAAATGACACAGTTATTTCCGGACGAATCCCAAACGTGACGGTGATCCACGCGGCGGTGCTCGGTCTCGTTCAAGGCGTGACCGAGTTTCTGCCGGTCTCCAGCTCCGCGCACCTGATCCTGGTTCGCGCCTTTTTGGGCTGGGACGCCGAGCAGCTCGGACTCAGCTTCGATATCGCCTGTCATCTCGGGACGCTCGTTGCGATCCTCATCTACTTCCGCCGTGAGCTCGTCCAGATCCTGGCGGCGACCCCGCGGATGTTCCGGCTCCCGGCCACCGGCGACGCGCGCTACGCGCAACTCATCGTCGTCGGAACGCTGCCAATCGTGGCCGCCGGCGCCCTGTACACACCGGCCGTGGAGGAGGCGCTCAGAACGGCGCGCGTGACCATCGTCACGCTGGCGGCGGGGGCCGTGGCGTTCCTCTGGGCAGACCGCATCGGGGCTCAGACACGCACCGATGATTCGCTGACATTCGGGGAAGCGTTCCTCCTCGGCTGCGCGCAGGCCGGGGCGCTCGTTCCAGGCGTGTCCCGCTCCGGTGCGGTCATCGTCGTCGCGATCTTCATGGGGCTCAGGCGCGCGTCATCGGCCAGGTTCGCGTTTCTGCTCGGGATTCCGGCGATCCTGGCCGCGGGCGCGAAAGGGGCGCTGGAGCTCGGGCCGCAGGGGCCCGCCGGCGACGCGCTGGGAATTTTCGTTGCTGGGATGCTCGTGTCGGCCGTGGTGGGCTATGTCACCGTGAAGTACTTCATCCGCTACCTGTCGCGGCATTCGCTCCGCGCGTTTGCGTGGTACCGGCTGGGGCTCGCGAGCCTGGTCGCAATTTGGGTACTGAAATGAAGCTCTCAGCCCTCAGCTGGCACTAAGGACCCTAACGTGTGTAGAGACGGGCCGCGCCGCAGCGCGGCCCACCGGCAAGTTGACGGGTGAGACCTGAGAGCTGAGAGCAACATGTTTCGCACCTTCTTCCAGCGGCTTCGGCGCAGCTTCATCGCGGGCTTCTTCATCATCGTCCCGCTCGTGATCAGCGTGTTCGCGATCATCTGGATCTTCCGGGTGGTCGACGGCGTGGTGGCGCCGATCTACGCGCGGGCGCTTGGCCGGACCGTCCCGGGACTGGGTCTGGCGACGACGGCGCTGGGGGTGCTGCTCATCGGCGCACTGGCCGGGAACGTCATCGGCCGTCGGCTGCTGCAGCAGCTCGAGTCGTATCTGGTACGGGTTCCGGTGTTCCGCACGATCTACGCGCCGGTCAAACAGATCGTCGCGGCCTTTTCGCCAGACAACGAGTACGGCTTCAAGCGGGTCGTCCTGGCGGAGATCCCGCAGCGCGGGCTGGTGCTTGGGTTTCTCACGAAGGAGTTCAGCATCGACCGCGGTCGCGGGTCCGAGCCGTTCATCGCGGTCTACGTGCCGACGAACAACCTGTATCTCGGTGACGTACTGATTGTTCCGCAGGAGGCCGTGAGCTACCCGGACATCACGGTCGAGCAGGCGATTCGGATCTTTCTCACGGGCGGCATGGCGCTCGAGAGCCGCGTGCGGGGGCGCCGGGCCGGCGATCGCGTGGGGGACTTTCGCGTATAATCCCACGGTTTTGCGCGAGGGCATTCCCCGATCTTCTTCCTTCCCGAGAGGACCCATGACGTTGCGGTGGCGGTGGTCGAATAGCGAGCGCGGCGAATCCCTGCGGCAAGGTCTGGCAGTCCGTGGTGGAAGTCCAGCTGCATTCGACGGGCGATGCATCCCGGCTGGCTGCGTTGCTCCTCCCTCAAATGTTCCCGAGATTCTCAGTCGTCGCGCCTTGCCAGCCGGGCGCCTCGCCCGTCTCAGTGCGACGCTGGACTTCCACCACGGACTGCTAGCCCTGCTCGCGATGATGGTGTGCGGGCTGCTGACGACCGTGTCCGCGGCCGTCGCG
>JACOUA010000212.1 GCA_016178075.1 Acidobacteriota bacterium | reverse complement strand
TGCAGCCGACGCCGCAGAAGCTCACGCGTCGACCACATCGCGGCTGGGTAGACGTACGCCTGCGGGAGGAGACCGCCGCGGAGCAGCGCCGCGATCTTCTGCGAGTCAATCTTGTCGTTCTTCGCTTTCGCGCCGTGAATCGCTTTCATGGCTAGGGCGTGGCCTAACACGAAGGTGATGCTTTCCGCGGCGCACAGATCCGCGAGCCAGGATGACGCCGGCCACCAAGAAGCTGCTTGAGGAATTCGACGCGCTTCCGGATCGGGAACGATCCGAACTGGTGGCCGAACTCGCGCGCCGCGTAGCCTTGGCCCCGCACGACTTGCCGGAAGACAACGACCTGTTGGCGGCCGCTGATAATCTGTTCGGCGAACTCGATCGTCGCGAGCAATCTGAATGACCGCGCCTCGCCGTGGCGAGGTCTGGTTGGTCGATCTCGGGATGGCGGCGAAGGTGCGGCCCGCGCTCGTCATCAGCGTGCCAGCCGACGACACCGATCGCGCACTCGCCACGCGGGAACTCGGCTTCGACCTGCTCGCGTTCGAGTCCCCGATGTACGACATGACGGTGGCGTGGCAACGACTGCGCGCAGGTGTGTCGCCCCGCGAAGCGTTCTATCTCGGCACGGGGACGTGGGGAGGGTGGGCGCAGATGCAGCCGCTGGCCGTGTATCTCGGCGAGCAGGCGCGCGGCTCCCGGCCGCTGCTGATCGCCGGGTTCGACCATCAGCACCAGCTGGCGAGCCTCTTCCACTTTGCAGACGACCTGGTGCGATTCCTGTCGGAGTGCGGCCTCGGCGGCTCGCTCGTCAATCGTGAGAGCCCGGAGTTCGGTGTGCTGCAGGGCCTGGCGCAGGCGCTCTACCAGTACAGGCTCGTACCTCGGCCGGATGTCTCTACGAGCCGGGCGTTCCTGAACGCGATTGAGGATGTGCTGGTGGCGGTGAGTGCCATGCGGGACGAACAGGCGCCGCAGTGGGCGCAGATCCTGCGTGGTATGGCGTGTCATACCCGGTTTGTTCTGCAACACCCCGACATCGGCATCTGTAACCGCGACAAGCAGATGGCAGACAATCTGCTGTGGCTCGCGAACGCGCGTTACCCCGACCGCAAGATCATCGTCTGGGCTGCCACGTCACATGCGGCACGGATGCCGGAGATCGCTGCGTTTGTCGGCGACAGCGGCCCCGCGATGGGCCGCTACGTAGAGAAGGCGTTCGGCCCGCAAAGCTACGTGATCGCAATGACCTCGTATGCCGGGAGAGGAGTTCGGGAGATCGTCCCGGATCAGCATCAGCTTCCCGAATTCGAAGAGCTCATGGCCGCGGCCCGGTCGAGTACGGCCTACTCGACCTGCGCCGCGCGGGGGCCGGCGGCACCTGGGCCGTCGGTGAGTTCCTGGCCCGCCCCAACGGTCACATCACCCAAGCGGCGGTCTGGAGGGATGTCGTTGACGCGCTGTTCTTCGTCCGCGAGCAGAAACAGGTTCAGGAGGCAGAACAGCCAAAAGCCGACATCCAGGCGATCACGGACGTGCGCGAGCGCCAGAGAACGGCCTATGTCGGCGAAGATGCGGAGGGCTACGTGGGACTCTTCAGGGACGACTGCGTGGTCATGCCGCCGAACACGGCGCGCATCAGGGGACGCACTGCACTGCGGTCCTGGGTCGATGACGTTCATCGGCAGTTCGCCATGAGCGGCGGCCAGACCGAGTCCCCTGCGGTGATCGTTCTGGGAGATTGGGGCTGGGAGTTCTACACGACCAGAATGACCGTTGCACCACGGGCGGGCGGCGAGCCTCGTGAACAGCGCTACAGGGGCATGCGCATCTATCGGCGACAGCCGAGCGGCAATTGGCGCATCGCTGAGGACATATGGAACGCGGCTGCGCCACGCGGTGGCGCCGAATGAATGAGTGCATGCGGCCAGCAGCCTAACGAGGCGCTGCACCCGACCGGCTGGCCGGTGACACCTGGCGATATACTCGCGCCGCGCGTCCGCCTCTCGGAGGATCCTGATGGCGTCCCGTCGCTCCCCTACAGCTATCGATCTTCTTTTCGTGTCTGATACTGGCCTCGACTTCGATGGTCCCGGCGCAGCAGCGCAGCGAGGGTGGCCGAGGATTCGGTCGAGGCCGCGGCGCCGCGCCGGGCGCGGGACAAGCTGGCCGCGGCCCGTCGACCCTTCGAGGGCCTCAGGGTCGCCCGAGCCGGGTCGAGGGGCGATCGGATCAGGGCGCGTCGGCGGCGCGGCCGCCGGGCCATCTGAGTCCGAGACGTTGAGTGAGGATTCCATGCTGTCCAGAAGAGCGATGCTCGTGAGTCCCTTGGCGTTGATTGCCGCGCGGGCGAGCGCTGTCGCCGCCGGCAAAATGACGCTTGCCATGCACCAGAACACCTCCGCTGGAGCGGGTTATCGCAAGTCGCTGGAAGGCTGGTCTCGCGCGGGCATCAAAGACGTCGAGCTCACCACGCCGCTTCTGGACGAGTTTCTGAAGACCGACTCGCTGGCAGCCGCCCGGCGGGTCCTCACCGACCTGGGATTGAGACCCGTTTCCTATGCCTGCGGCGTGCTGGGTCTCTGGGAGCCGAATCCCAACCACGCCGCCGCACTGGACAGTTTCAAGAAGCGCTGCGAGATGGGTGCGGCCCTCGGGCTGAACCGCATTTATTCTCCCACCACCACAACCGAGAAATTCACGGCGGACGACTACAAGGCCGGCGTGGACAACATGCGCGCAGTGGGGGAGATTGCCAGACAGTTCCGTCTGACGGCCATGGCCGAATTCGTCCGCACCTCGTCGTTCATCTCCACCTTGACAACGCTTCTCCAGATGACGCGCCAAGCGGCGCATCCGAATGTCGCTCCGTTGCTCGATTGCTATCACTTCTGGTCTGGCCTCAACAAGCTGGAGGATCTCGACCTGATCCGTCCCCGGGAAATCGGGCACGTGCATTTTCAAGATGTGCCCGATATGCCGCGGGAGCTGTTGGATAGCACGACCCGGTTCATTCCAGGCGACGGCGTGGCTCCATTGACCCGGATTCTTCGCAAGCTCGCGGACAAGGGCTACGCGGGCCCCCTGTCGGTCGAGCTCTTCCTGCCAAAATTCCAGCAAGGTGATCCCTTCGAGGTCGCCCAGGAGATCCGCCGGAAAGCGGAAGCGGTCATGCGTCAGGCGGGCGTGATGTGATCATGGATGGCGCAGTGAAGTGCCGAAGACTCCATCAAAGCCGTTGACGGGACAAGTCGCCGTCGTGGCGGGCGCCACGCGCGGTGTCGGGCGGGGCATCGCCGTGATGCTCGGCGAGGCGGGCGCCACGGTCTACTGCACCGGACGGAGCGTACGGGGCAAGCTGGCAAGTGGAAGGAAGCGGCCCGAGACGATCAATGAAACGGCCGCACTCGTAACGGCGCAGGGTGGAAAGGGCATCGCTGTCCGCGTCGATCACACCGTGGAGCCGCAGGTCGCGCGGCTGTTCGCACGCGTCAGGCGTGAGGAGGGGCGGCTCGACCTGCTGGTGAACGACGTCTGGGGCGGCGACGCCCTCATGGAATGGGGCGTGCCCTTCTGGAAGCTCGACATGAAGAAGGGACGGACGATGCTCCGGCGGGCGATCTGGGCGCACGTGCTGACGAGCCGATACGGTGTGCCGCTCATGGTCGAGCGTCGGACGGGCCTTGTAGTGGAAGTCACCGACGGCGACTTTCTCGGATGGCGCGGGAATCTCTTCTACGACCTGACGAAGGTCGGCGCCATCCGGCTCGCCTACAGCATGGCCTCGGATCTGCGGGACACGGGCGTGAGCGCGGTAGCCGTCACGCCGGGCTTTCTCCGCTCGGAGGCGATGCTCGACCGCTTCGGCGTCACCGAGGAGAACTGGCGCGAGCACGTGAAGAAGGATCCACACTTCGCCGAATCCGAGACGCCGTGGTTCGTGGGTCGCGCGGTCGCCGCACTCGCCGCGGACCCCAACGTGCGGGCGAAGTCGGGCCGGGTGTTCGCCAGTTGGACCCTGGCCAGGGAGTACGGCTTCAAGGATCGCGACGGACGCCAACCTGATTGGGGTCGTTACATGGACGGCGTTGTTCAAGCGATTCTCGATCGCGGCGGTCCGAAGGAGTCTGGCGAACGCTTCCTGCTGCTGGTTCGCTACTTCTGGGCCCACCTGGAGCCGGAGATGCACGACGAAGCGCGGCGGATCGGCGATCTGCTGGACATTCACTTCCTTCGTCCGTGATCCAGCCTTGCGTGATCCAGCCTCTCCCACGACGCATCATTCGGCGATGTTCTGTGACACAATCCGGGCAGCGCGCACACCACTCCTGAATGGGCACTCATGAAGAAGCTGGTTCTCATCCTCGCGGTCGCATCCGTTTCGTGGGCCCCGCAGGGATCCGCAGACAAAGAAGTCGCTGCTTGGGAGTGACGGGCCCAGAACGTCACCATCATCCGGGACAATTGGGGTATTGCGCACATCTATGGAAGGACGGACGCCGACGCGGTCTTCGGCCTGATGTACGCGCAGGCCGAGGATGACTTCAACCGCGTGGAGACGAACTACCTCAACTCGATGGGGCGCCTGGCAGAGGCGGAAGGCGAGCGCGAGCTCTACCGGGACCTGCCGTCGTCGAGTTCGGTGACCGCGTGCGGGCCAAAGCCGTCACCGCCGGCGGGGAGAGCGGCGATCCCTCGTCTCGTCACTTCAACGATCAGGCGGCGCGGTACAGCACGGGCGACTTGAGGGACGTGTATTTCTACCGTACGCAGCTCGATGGCCACATCGAGCGGCAGTACCATCCCGGTCGCTGACACTCGGCGCGTCGCCGGGTGCTGCCGCTGTTCGAATTCGCACGCGTGCGCGTTCAATAGAGGAGAGCACTTGATGCTGACAAGAATCTGCTTGGCGACGGTTGTGGTCGTGCTTCTGGTCCATGTCACGCCGGCGCAGAAGTACGAACCCGGCGAGGAGGGCACGTTCTCGATCATCGGCCGCGATCCCGGCACCGGTCAGCTGGGCATGGCGGTTCACTCCAAGACCATCGCCGTCGGCAGCCGCACGCGCGGCGGCAAGGGCGGGGTGGCGGTCATCGCGCACCAGTCGGGATCGAACCCGATGTATGGAATCATCGGCGTCGAGCTTCTGGAGGCGGGCATGACGCCGCAGCAGGCGCTCGACATGATGCTGCGCAGCGACGAAGGACGAAACAGCCGGCAGGTCGCGATCCTCGACATCCAGGGCCGAACAGCCGCGTGGACCAGTCCGACCATCACCGATTGGAAGGGCCACAAGTGCGGCGTGAACTACTGCGCCCAGGGGAACACGCTGGCTGGCCCGGACGTCGTCGATGCGATGGCCAAATCGTTCGAGTCGTCGAGCGGTCCGTTGGCCGAACGCCTGATCGACGCGCTTGAGGCCGGCCAGGCGCAGGGTGGAGACCGGCGCGGTGTCCAATCAGCGTCGCTCATGATCCTGAAGCCTCTCGCGATTCAGGGCTTCGGAGACCGCGAGCTCGACCTGAGAGTCGACGAACATCGAACGCCGTTTGCGGAGCTTCGGCGAGTCCTGAACGCGGTGCGCTCAGGTGAGATGCTGTCGGAAGCGAACAGGAAGCTCACGGCGAAAGATCTCAAGGGTGCGATGGAGCGAGCGATGGCCGCGAGAGACAAATCACCAACCAACGACAACGCGTGGGTCACCATCGCCAGCATCCATCTTCAGATGGGTCAGCGGGCGGAAGCGTTGTCGGCGCTGGGCCGGGCTGTGGAGTTGAATCCCGCGAACAAGAAACAGCTCCGGGGCAACAGAGCCTTCGAGGACTTGTATCAGGACCCGGGATTCATCAAGATTGTCGGATTCAACTGATGGGAACACGTCGTGAACGTCGAGCACCGACTGGCCCGGGTCGCGCAGGCCCCCGCAGGCACGGCGTCAGCTGCTGCAACGTGACGCAGCGCACGAACGCGTACTCGAAGATTCGCGAGTTCCTGACACTGCACCATCTGCTCGACCCGGCGAGGGCCGGCGGCTGGGGGCGTTCTCAAAGCCCTCAGAACGCTTCGTCTGCCGTCGGTCCGTAGATCGGGGGCAGCGGGACGTTGTTCATTCGCAAGTAGACGCTGAACTGCCCGCGGTGGTGGATCAGATGGTTCAGGACGAAGCTGCGGAACGCCGCGATCCGCGGTACCGTCATGATCTCCTGCCCCGCACGCGTGAGCGTCCAGATCGCCAGGAGCTCAGCATCTGATTTCGACGCCAGGCTGGCGCGCGTCCTCGCCACGTTCTCGTCGAGCAGCTGCAGCGCATGCTGACGCGATGAGACGGTTCGGCTCTGCTGCGCCTCGGGCGATTCGTCCCTCGAGGCGAGATCGAACGACGATTCGTTCAGGATCGTCTGGCTCCAGAGGGGGATGTTGACCAGGTGCGAGGCAAGCTGACCGAGGTTCCACGACTTCGGATGCGGCTGCCACGAGAGCTTGTCCTCCGGGAGCCGCTCGAGCAGCCGGCGTGTCGTGCCCATTTCATGATCGAATTCGGGAAGCAGCGCGTCCTTGATGGCCATCGGGAGCTCCACGAAGAAGACGGGATTCGGGGTTCGGGATTCGGGATTCGGGATTCGTCATGATACCGTCTTCGCATCCTGACGAGGAGATCGGCCATGAGAAAAGCGGCGCTCCTTCTTCCCATCGCGGCGCTGGTCCTGTTTCCTCAGGTCCTGGCGTCGGAGACTCATCGCTTCATCCCGCAGCGCTTCTACAACACCTGGTCCTTCGCCCATCCGCCCGCCCTCAGGATTAAGCCGGGTGACCGGGTGGTCACGAAGACGATCGACGCGGGCGGCGTCGATTGGGACGGCAAGACGGTCGCGAGCGGCCCGAACCCGCAGACCGGACCGTTCTTCATCGAGGGCGCCGAGCCGGACGATGTGCTCGTCGTGACGATCGAGAAGATCGAGCCGAATCGCGGAACGGCGTACTCCGGAAGCCTGCTGGCGCCGTACGCGGTCGACCCGACCGCGATTGCCGCGCGGGTGGACCGTGAAGGCCGGCGTGCCACCTGGAACATCGACAAGGCGAAAGGTGTCGCGCGGCTCGCCGGGACCGACATTCAGCCAGGCGGGATCGAGCTGCCGCTTCGGCCGATGCTGGGGTGCGTCGGCGTGGCGCCCGCGCGCAAGGAAGCGATCGCGACCAGCACGCCCGGCGCCTTCGGCGGCAACATGGATTACGCGGGGCTGAACGCCGGCGTGAAAGTCATGCTGCCCGTGTCGGAGCCGGGAGCGCTCCTTTTCATCGGCGACGGACACGCGCGTCAGGGAGAGGCAGAGGCGGCCGGCACCGGCCTCGAGACCTCGATGGACGTGGAGTTCACGGTCGATCTGATCAAGAAGAAGCCAATCGGCTGGCCGCGGCTCGAGAATGACACGTACGTCATGGTGCTTGGCAGCGCCCGCCCGCTGCTCGAAGCGTTCCAGCACGCGACGACCGAGATGCAGAAGTGGCTGATGGCCGACTACGGCTTCACCGAGCGGGGCGCCCAGACCTTCATGGGCCAGGCGCTCGAGTACGAGATCGCCAACGTCGTCGATCCGAACTTCACGGTCGTGGCGAAGGTCAAGAAGGCGCTCCTGCCGCGGATGTAGGCTGTGTCGCCGCTTCTGAGTGAAAGCTCGAAGGTCCTGCCGATTCACCGGAAGATCCTCGCCTTCTCGTTCATCGGGTGGATCTTCGATTTTTACGACCTCCTGCTTCTGAGCTTCGTCGTGGCCTCGACGTCGCTCACGAAGGATCTCGCCCTCTCGCGCTACGACGTGTCGGTGCTGCTCGGAACGGCGCTTGCCTTCACGGCGGTCGGTGGGCTCTTCGGCGGCGCGCTGGCCGATCGCTTTGGCAGGAAGCCGCTGCTGATGATCACCATCCTGATCTACAGCATCGGCACGCTGCTCTCCGGGCTCGCCACCGGGATGTGGACCCTGCTGGCGGCCCGCGCGATCACCGGGTTCGGCGTGGGCGGCGAATGGGCCGTGGCGCACGCGCTGGTCGGCGAGACCGTGCCGCCGCACGTCCGCGGGCGCTACGGCTCCTATCTGCAGAGCGGCGCGGCGTTCGCGCGTTTCTTCGCGACGGTGGTCGGAAACTTTCTCGCGCCGTGGATCGGCTGGCGTTTGAGCTTCATGCTCTCGGCCCTCCCGGCCCTGATGGTCGTCTTGATCCGGCGGCAGATGCCCGAGTCGGATGTGTGGCTGGCGCACCAGGCCCTTCGACTGCGCTCAGGGCAGGCCGGTTCCGAGGCGCCGACGACCCGTCATGTCCGCGTCGTGGGCGAGATGCTTGGACCGGCGCTCAGAAAAACCACCACGCTCGCGATGGCGGTGACGACCTGCAACATGGCGGCGTACTGGTTCAAGACGATCTGGCTGCCGACGTACTTTCACGAGATTCGCGGCCTCTCGCTCGAAGCGTCGGCGCAGCTCCTCTTCATGGATCAGTTGGGTTCGGTCGTCGGCTACGTCGTCTTCGGCTTCGCCAGCGATCGCATCGGCCGGCGGCCCAGCTTCACGTTGTTCTCGGTCGTCAAGGCACTCGGCCTGATCATCATTACACTGGGATGGGAGGCCGTCGACAGCTCCGCAGCGTTCCTGTACGGCGCCATGCTGCTCGTGGGGTTCGGGGAGGGCAACTGGGGCTGCATCGGGCCGCTGCTCAACGAGGTGTTTCCGACACAGGTGCGCAGCGCCGCGCTCGGCATCATCTACAACCTGTCGCGCGGCGTGCAGTTTCTCGCGCCGGTCGTGATCGCGTTCGTCGCGACGCGACTGACCTTCGGGGCCGGCATCGCGCTCGCGGCGCCGTTCGCGCTGCTGGCCGGCGCCATCGTCTGGGCGCTGCCCGAAACGAAGGGCGTCCGCCTGATGGCGAAGGCCGAACCTGCGGCGCTGTCAAGCGCTCCAGCGCGCATCACCTGAATGTCCGCTCGCGGCCACCCGCTGCGTTCCCGATTCTACTGATACGCTTCACCAGGCGGCCCGTTCACACCGCATTTGGTGTACCGCCGCAGCCGGACCTGGCAATTTCTGCGCAGTGCACCCCTGTTGGCCGCGGCAAGAACTGCACACTCCCCACCTTGCAATTTCGACCGGAGTGAGAAGGATCGGCGAACGATGTTGCCGGCCGTGGTGAAGGACCCGTTGCGGTCGCACTTGCACAACGTGAAGCAGCACGATCGTGATCTCCGAGAAGGATTCGGACGAGTGGTGATGCCGTTTGCGCTTGATCGAAAGTTTCGGCGGCGTCGGGTGAATGGCCCTGGCAGTTCGTGTTTCCGGGGGCGCGCATCTGTCGCGATCCGCGTTTCGGGCCGCCATCGCGGTACCGCCTGCACGAGTCGG
>JACOUA010000148.1 GCA_016178075.1 Acidobacteriota bacterium | reverse complement strand
GACTGCGATTATAGCGCCGGGAACAGAGAAGCCAGGCGGCATGGGCGCCCCACCACCTCGAACCCGTGTGAGAGGCACGCGTCGCACGGTTGATGACGCTTGAGCCGGATGCCCGTCATGGGAGGGCCCACTCTTGTCTTGCCAAGGTCTCAATATTCGACGAAAATACAAAGCAACATATGTATTTTCGTCGAACGGTCGAACCCGAGCTGCAGCGCCACCTCCGCCGTGGCAAAAGCATCCTCTTGCTCGGTCCCCGGCAAACGGGCAAGACCACGCTCCTTCGCAGCCTGGCGGCGGATCTCGGCGTGTCGCTCGTCACGCCGAGAGACCGCCAGCGCTACGAGCAGAACCCGTCCCTCCTGGCCGGCGAGATCCACGCGCTGTCGCGGTCGGCTCGCCGGGGGAAGAAGCCGCTCGTCACCGTGGACGAAGTGCAGAGAGTCCCCGCCCTGATGGACGTGGGCCAGGACCTGATCGACCGCGGGGAGGCCCAGTTCGTCTTCAGCGGTTCGTCGGCCCGAAAGCTCCGGCGTGGTCACGACATCAACCTGCTCCCTGGCCGCGTCGTCGCGATGCGACTCGATCCCCTGCTCATCGAAGAGGATCGCTCGGCGACCCTGGAGGAGGCCATGCTGTTCGGCGCGTTGCCGGCCATTCGCCAACTTCCGCACGACGCCGATCGCGAGACCGATCTCCGTTCGTATGTCGAAACGTATCTGGAAGAAGAAGTCCGGCAGGAGGCGCTCGTTCGGAACGTGGGAGTCTTCGGCCGGTTTTTGGAGCTTGCGGGCCGGGAGTCGGGTCGTATCGCGAACTACTCGAGAGTGTCCCAGGATGTTGGCGTGTCGGCGGTGACCATCCAGGCGTACTACGAGATCCTCTGTGACTGCCTGGTCGCCGAACGAGTGGATCCCGTGACCCACAGCGTCTCACGGAAAAAGCTGACCAAAGCCAGTCGCTACCTGCTGTTCGACCTCGGTGTCCGCAGGTTGGCTGCGCGGGAAGGGCCCGGGCCGCACCCGACCCGTCTGGGAGAGCTGTTCGAGCAGTTCGTGGGAATCGAGCTCGTGCGATTCTGCCGGCTGCACGCCCCGCGAACACAGGTGAAGTTCTGGCGCGATCCTGACGGGCCGGAGGTGGACTGGATCGTGGACCGAGCCGGATCCTATCTCCCGATTGAAGCGAAGTTGACGAGCCGGCCGGCTACACGTGACACAAAACATCTTCGCGTCTTCATGGACGAGTACCGCTCGAAGGAAGGGCTGTTGATCTGCGCAACGCCCAGGGCGGTTCGGCTCGCGAAGGGGCTGACAGCCATTCCGTGGCAGGAGCTGCCGGCGGCCATCGAGTCGCGAGTCTGATCCTGGAGCGCACTTGAGTTCGAGTGATTTTGGTGGGGTGAGTGAGGGGATTCGAACCCCCGACTTCCGGAGCCACAGTCCGGCGCTCTAACCACTGAGCTACACTCACCACGAACAATTGCAGTGTAACATGCCGATTTGCGATTGCGGAGTGCTGATTGGATTGAATGAGCACTCCGCAATCAATCCGCAATCACCAATCACCAATCGGCAATCCGCAATTCTTCGTCGTCAGTGAGCTCGACGAGCTCGCCGCCTCGGATCGTCATCCGGACCGGTGAGACGCGGTTGGCTTTCTCGCTCTTCGCGCCGTACATCAGGCGGTCGGCCTGCTCGATCAGATCCAACGCGAGCCGCCCGCCGATGAACCGCCGGCTCGTCAGGTTGCCCATCCACAGACACACGACGCCCACGTCCACGCGGACCGGCTGGAGCTCGAGTCGCGGGTCGAGGCCGGTCCACTCGTACCCTTCGACGCCCTCGCGAAACCGCTCGGCGATGGTGCAGGCGGTGGGCGCGTCGGCGACGTCGGGAATGAGAAAGCAGAACTCATCGCCGCCAAACCGCGCATGGAGGTCGGCCCGCGGACGCTCGACCGCCAGCAGGTCGTCGGATCGCACTTGTTCGCGGAGCAGATGCGCGACCTGCTCGATGATCCGATCGCCCAGCGCGTGGCCGAGCGCGTCGTTGTACCACTTGAAATTCGTGATGTCGACCAGGCCGACCGCCGACCAGCGGACGCGCTGCTCGAGCTCGAGAAACGACTCGAGCTGCTCCATGAACCAGTCGAACGTCATCAGCTTGGTCTTCGGATCGCGCTTGGAACGCTCACTGAGCGTTTCCACGAGATGCTCGAAGTACTCCGCGATGCTGCTGACGGCGGCGTCCCGCGCCGAGAGCTCCGTGTGGAGCCCGGACAGCCGCTCGGCGAACCCGGCAAGAAGCGCCTGGATCGCCTCCTCCTTCGATTCCTGCCAGTGCCGCTGCTGCCGCGTGAAGACCGTGTCGATCGCCGCGATGAGGTCGCCTTCGAGCGCCACGGGGAGGCCGAGACGAGTCCGTATCCAGCGACCCAGCTCGCGCCTGGACTGCGGCAGGGCCTCGCGCGGCGTGACGAACTCCGCCGTGAGGTGCGCTCGCTGGGTCACTGTCAACTGCGCGATTCAGAATTAGCTACATTTCGGTGAAATGTGATTCACCGTTCTCACGTTCACACGAGGCTCGGCCTTCGCGCCGGCCGTCCCGACTTCTCGCCCTCCCGCGTTCTCGGGGTTGACGTCGGTGCGAGCCTCTGTCTGAGCCGGACGTGCCTCGGCTTGGCCAGCCGGCGGGTTGGCGCCCGGCAGCGTCAGCCCGGCGGCGTCGTCATCTTTTTTGCGGCCCTGCGGGACCACCATGCCGGTGACCTCCACCTTGTGACCGACATGCTCGGCCAGGCTCACGCCGGCCGTCTCCTGAAGCGTCACGATCATCGGCGCGACGCCGCTTGTGCCCGCGGTCCCGAGCTTCCCGGGCTCGGTCGGGCGCGGGGCCATCGTCGCGGTGCGGCCGAAGATCGCCGCGGTGTCACCGGTGACGTTGCTCAGGATGTACGTGTTTGGCCGGTCACCCTTCTGGAGGCAGCCGGTCAGGCTGATGGTCTTCTCGTCTTTTGGTCCTGCGGGGCCCGCGCCCGTCGGGCTCGCCGGTGCTTGAGGCGGAGGCGTCTGGGCCGCGAGCGCGGCGGTCAAGCTGATCAATCCGGCCAGACAGACCCCGATCGTGGTGTTCTTCATAGCCAGTATTCCCTCCTGAGAGATGTGGCTCCTCGATCCCGCTTCATGACCAGCAGGACCCCTTGGAACATGCGCCGGGCCAAATGCACATCGTGGGCCACACAGAGAGGAGCTCTCGGCTCTCAGCTTTCGGCTATCAGCTCTCAGCAATCGGCGCTGAGCCATAACGGACGAGTTCTGAAGCGAGACGGAGGGGAAAAACTCACCCGCACCATTTGCAGTTGGAGTTTCACCGATGATCGGGTCACAGTTCAGATGGCGCCGATCCGGGGTGTGGTCCTCGGTTGAGCTGCACACCAAAAGCTGAGAGCTGAAAGCTGAGAGCTGAAAGCTGCGAGCTGAAAGCTGCGAGCTGTCTTGCGTATCGTCCTCGCCTGGCTCGTGCATACGTACACCGCCGCCGGAGCGGTCGTGGCGGTATTCGGACTCGAAGCGATCGTGACGGCCGACTACCGCGCGGCGTTTCTCTGGATGCTGGGTGCGACCGTCATCGATGCAACCGACGGCGTGCTTGCGAGGCTGGCGCGCGTGAAGGAACGGCTGCCGTCGATTCGGGGCGATCGACTCGACGACATCGTCGACTACCTGACGTATGTGTTCCTGCCGGCCTATTTGATGCTGCGCGCGGATCTCCTGCCACGCGGCTGGGGTGTCGCGGTCGTCGGCGCGGTGCTGCTGGCCAGCGCGTTTGGATTCGTGTCCGAGCGCGCCAAGACCCCGGACGGATTCTTCACCGGCTTTCCGTCATACTGGAACATCGTGGCGTTCTATCTCTATGCGGCTCACCCTCGGCCGAGCGTGAGCGCGTGGCTGCTTCTGGGATTGTCCGCGATGGTGTTTGTCCCGATCCGCTATGTCTATCCCTCGAGGACCCTGGCGCTCAGAAGCCTGACCGTGAGCCTGACGGTTGCGTGGGCTCTCCTGGTCCTGTTTCTGATCATGGAGCTCCCCGGACGCCACACGACGCTGCTTTGGCTGTCGCTTGCGTATCCCGTCTACTACGTGGTCCTGTCGATGGTCCTCACGATCAGACCTGCTCGCCAGTACCCGGCCTGAGCCCGGCAGTTGAGGTTGGTCGGCGTCGTCTCCTGGGCTATGTTGGTGACCGCCTGAGCAGGCTGTGGTATCCCGACTGACGCTCGCCGCGGCAAGTTGTGCGCTGCTGCTTCACTCGACGCTCGCGGCCGCCGCCGCGGCCGACGCGGCATCGCTCGACTGGCACGCGGCCACGCTTCCCGGTGGCACCGCGCCCGTGACGAGGCTGTTGGGGCTGGGAACGGCTCGGGTTCCGCCCGAGCGCCTCCTTCTCGAGCTGGCCCGCAGCACCTTCAACATCCCCGAGACGCAGCGCAAGTCAATCGAGGATCTTCACAGCCTACGGGTCTATCTCGAATCGGCCAGCCGGCTACGACGCCTTCGTGACGAGCCGTCGCCCGACGTGGCGGCGCGGCTCGACGCCGTTGGCTTTCGTCGTGTTGGCGGCGGGCTCGTGGCCGACGAGCGGCCGCTCGGCCGCGAGCGGCGCAGCGTGCTCGAGCGCGCCGGCTTCGATTCGAAAGCGCTTGCCGACTCGATTCTCGCGGGTGGTGTACCCGAGCCCTTCGATCGCGACGAAACGATTCCGGTGCCGCTCTCGCGTCAGACGTGGGGCCTGAAGATCTTCAGGCGGGAGATCGACGAATCGGAATGGCTGCCGTCGATTCTGGGCGACCGCCAGGCGGCCTTCTTGTACGTGGGGCTGCTCGCGCTGGACCGCGAGACGCTGGAATTCCTGGACCAGTCGGACGATCTCCTCGAGTTCATCTATCGCGAGCATGCGCCCACGTTTGCGGCCTTCGGTCGCAGCCTCGTCGTGCACGGGGGTCTCGTCATCACGCCCGGCGGCCCGGCCATGGCGTCGATCTGGGAGTCGATCGTCGGCGAGCGGACGCGCCGGGCGGATCGGTTCGTGCGAACGGTGCTGGCCCGCGACCGCGGCCGTTTCGCGCTCTTCTACGACACGCTTGCGCAGCTCGAGGAGCCCGCGCGGCGTTGTGTCTCGTCCCCGGCCGGGAGGACCGCCGACAGGCGGCTCCAAACGCTCCAGCGCCTCTCCGAGATCTTCGTGCGATCGGAGGATCCGCGGCGGATCGCCGGCGGGCCGTTCTCGCACCAGCCCGAAGATGCCGCGTTCCTGCTGCAGGTGCTGCCGTGCGACGAAGCGGGCACGCTGCTCGTGCCCGGTACGCGCGACGTCTGGCGCCAGGTGTTTCGCGACGACCTGCTGGGGCTGGAGGAAGCCGGACCGGGCGCGATGACGGGTCACGCGAACCGGCCGCGGCCCTCGCCATCGAGCTCACGCGACCGCATCGAGCCGATCGATCTCATCGAAGTCATCTCGCTCAGCAGGCCGCCCGATCGCCGCGAGCGCATCGAGACGATGCTGTTCATGGCGCGCGTCTTTGGGAACATGCGGGAGCAGCCGGCGGCCGCGGTCCTGGTGCGGATCGGCAGAGGCTTCGGGCAGTACCCGGCCCTCCTCCTCACGCTGGAACGCATCGGCATCCGCACGCCGTCGCTGTACGACCGAGCGGTGCGACAGGCGGATCGCGTCGACGGCGTGACGGGTCGGACCGGCCTGCCGACGCTGGCCCTCTTCCAGGCGGCGATCGCGATCCTCGATCGGTCGACGATCGCGCAGACCATCGAGACGGCGACCGCCGAACGCCTGATCGAAGGTCTCCTGCGGCTGGAGCCTTCGGACAACGGCTATCGCGGCGCGGTGGGCGCGTGGCTTCGCGATGCGGTCATTCCCGAGCTGACCAGGTCCCTCGTCCCGGCGACGCCCAACGCGGCCCCGGGCGCTCGACCAGACTCGGGACAGGCCCCTCGACCAGACTCGGGACAGGTCCCTCGACCGGGCTCGGGACAGGCCCCTCGACCAGACTCGGGACAGGCCCCTCGACCGGGCTCGGGACAGGCGATGCCGCCGGGTGCCGAGGATCTCGTCGTGCGCGGGCTCGCGGGGCCGAGCGCGCGGGCCGGCCGCACGATCGTGTGGGAAGCCGTCACGTATCTGGTCGATCCCGGCGGGGCGGAAGCGCAGCGGATCGGCCGGCTTCGACGACGACAGGGTGAGAACCCGCTCGATGCCGTGCTGACGTTTGTCACCGCGGTCGAACAGCTGGGATCCGGGCCGGACGCCGAGCCTCGCATCAAGGCCGTGGCGGACGCCGCCGCGGCGCTCACGCCGCCCCAGGTCAGCTTGTTCGTCGCCGACGGTTTCGCCCGAGCCGTCAGCGATCGGCTGGACGAGTGGTCGCGCACGCGAGGACGCGACGCACGCAAATCGATCGTCGACCAGATCGCCAGAGTCGGCGACGCGCTGCTGGCCCACACCTTGACCTCGCTGGTCTATGCCACCTACCTCGGGGATCCCGACGACGTGGCGCTCATCGATCAACACCTGGCGGCGCGGCACGACTTCGGCACGACCGCGGCGAACCCCGCGGATCGGCGCCGCCGCGCGTGGACGCTGCCGGCCGAGCAGACGGGCGCCGGCACCGTGTGGCATGTCAGCGGCAGCCTGTTCGGTTTCGACGTCGCCCTCGCGCCCCTGGCGCTCAGACGGATCATCGCCAATCAGGTCCCACCCGCGCCCCGCCTGGCGACGAACGACCGTCAGGTCTTCGCCCAGCAGGTGGCGCTGATGAATCCGTTCCACTTGACCGACGCCGCGCGCGACACGATCGTCGGCGGCTTGACCCGCGGGCGTGCCGAGGTCGCGGCGCTCGCGCGGAACTCCGGGGCAGTAGAGGAGATCGCGGCGCACGTCCGGCTCGGGCCCTGGCGCGCGCGCGCCCTCGAATGGGTCATCTCGGCCGATCCCGACCGCGTGATGTCGCTTTTCTCGCTTTCGGAGTTGTTTTGGCTGGGTGTTTCTAGCGATACTTCGACCGACACGCGACAGGCGCTCGACCCGTGGGGCACCTCGATGGTGCCGCTGTCCGGTTGTCTTTGCCTGCGGATGCCGCTCCCGCTTCGCTGGGAGGAGCTGTCCGGCCGCCCGTCGACCGGACTGCTGGCGACGACGATCCCGGACCTGAGCTTCAGAGTCGCCGAGCTGCTCGCCGAGCTGCGGCTGCCGGCGGCGCTGACGCGTGGCGTGCTTGCGGCAGCGGCGCAGGATCTGCTGGACGAAGCGCAGCCGCTGCACAGCTTCGACTGGCACACGCTCGTCGCGCAGGCCGGCTCGATCTCGCGCGATCGTCTCGCGGACTACGTTTCGTCGCTGGCTTCGGGTGGACCGCTCATTTATGTGTCGACGCCTGGCCTTCGCGATCGCCCTGGCGGCTCCCCTGGCCGCCCAGACCCCTGAGCTGTCCCTTCGGATCGTCTCTCCCGGCGAGGACGCCTACGTCAGCGGTCCGGTCATGTTGCGCGCGCTCATCGATCCGTTGACGCGGGGCGACCTGGTGACCCAGGTCAACTTCTTCGCCGACGGCAGGCTCGTCTGCCAGATTCCGCAGGGGCCGTTCGAGTGCGCGTGGGACGCGGGGCCCGGCATCAAAGAACATCACGTCCGCGCCGTCGGGCTGCGTAAGGATGGCGGGCGGCTCGTCGACAACGTGCACACGAAAGGCGCCGAGTTCGCCGAGCACGTGGAAGTCGATGTCGTGCAGGTGACCGTGGTGGTGACGGATCGGGACGGGCGCTTCGTCAACGGGCTCGGCGGCGACGCGTTCCGGCTGTTCGAGGACAACGCGCCCCGGCCCATCACGTATTTCGCCGCGGAAAACATCCCGCTCGACCTCATCGTGGCGATCGACGTCAGCTCCAGCATGAGCGAGGCGATGCCGAAGGTGAAGGAGGCGGTGAAGAGATTCCTGGCGGCGCTTCGGCCTGACGATCGGGTGACGCTCTTGGCCTTCAATCACAACATCTTCACGCTGGCGCGTCGCGAGCACAACGCGTCGGCGCGGATGCGGGCGGTCGATCGGCTCGCGGCCTGGGGTGGCACCGCGCTCTACGACGTCATCGCGAAGGGGCTCGACATGCTCGGGCACGAGCAGGGACGCCGCGCGCTCGTGGTCTTCACGGACGGCGAGGATCAGTCGAGCCACATCTCGGAAGCGCAGGTGCTCCGTCGCGTGGAAGCGAGCGACGCGACCGTCTTCGTCATCGGGCAGGGACGCGGGGCCCGAATCCCGAGCCTCAAGGAGATCCAGAACCGCCTCGCGCAGGTGAGCGGCGGGCGCGCCTTCCAGTCGGACAAAATCGAACAGCTCACGTCTGCCTTCGGCGACATCGTCGAGGAGCTGTCGCACCAGTACCTGCTGGGCTATCCGCCCGTGGCCATTGGCAAGCAGGACAACGCGTGGCGCGAGATCCGGGTCGAGATGTCGGATCCGGTGAAGCGCCACCGGATCCGGGCGCGCCAGGGCTATCGCGCCGGACCGGTCACCAGATAGTTGTCGACACGAACCGAGGGCGAGCACATGACCATTTGGGAGCGCAGGTGTACGCGCGCGAGCCTCTGCGGGGTCCTGGCGTCGCTCGCGCTGCTGTCGATGACGGCCGCGGCTGCGCAGCCGCCCGCGAAGCAGCCGCCGACACCGCAACCGCCGCCGGCGCCCGGCGAACAGGTTCCGGTGTTTCGATCCGGCATCGATCTCGTCACGGTCGACGTGGGCATCTTCGACGGGGAGGGCAATCCCATCCGCAATCTCGCCCAGGAGGATTTCACGCTGGAGGTCGACGGCGAGCCCCGGAAGCTCGTGAGCGTGGAGTATGTCTCGTACGTGGTGCCCGAGCGAGTGGAGAAGCGGCAGCAGCCGCCGGCGGTTCACTACAGCAGCAATGAAGATGCGCCGCTCGGCCGCCTGATTCTGCTGGTCGTCGATCAGGGGAACATCCGGCAGGGCGAGGGACGCGCGGTGATGGCGACCGCGCGCAAGTTCCTCGACCGGCTGACGCCGTCCGATCGGGTCGGGCTCGCGGTGATTCCCGAGCTGGGCCCGCGCATCGGCTTCACCTCGAACCACGCGATCATCCGGGAGACCTTGTCCCGCGTCGTTGGGCGGGCGGACGTGTTCGAGACCCGGTTCAACATCGGATTGTCGGAAGCCCTCGCGGTCGAACGAGACGACTCGCTCGCGTTTCGGGAGCTCGCCTCCCGCGAATGTGCGAACCAGGGTCCGGAATGCACCGGCTTCCTCGAGATTGAAGCCCGCGCCATGGCGGTCCACTACCTGACCCAGACGCGGATCTCGGTCGGCACGCTGCGATCGCTCATCGACGATATGCGCGGTGTCCCGGGTCCAAAGACCATCGTGCTCCTGTCGGAAGGGCTGGTGGCCGACTACTCGCTGAGCGAGTTCGAGCGTCTCGGCCTCTCGGCGCTCTCGGCGCGCGTCAACATCTATGTCCTGCGTCTCGACACGCCGCGGGTCGAGGCGTCGCAGGCCCGACTGTCACCGACCGCGTCGCAGGACGAGCGCGTCCGCGAAGAAGGGTTGGAACACCTGGCCGGCACGGCGCGCGGCGCGTTCTTCCGGGTCACCTCCACCGGCGAGTACGCCTTCCAGCGGATTTCGCGGGAACTATCGGGCCACTACCTGCTCGCCTTCGAGCCGCAGAAGGCGGATCGCAACGGCAAGCTCCACAAGATCAGAGTGCGGACGAAGCGGCAGGGCGTAACGATTCGGGCGAGGAGCGAGTTCGCGGCGGGCCCCACCGCCGAAGCCGCGTCGGAGCGGGCCGGATCGCTGCCGAAGAGCGGAACCGAGGTGGAGCAGCTTTCCGGCCTGCTCGACGCGCCCCTGACGGCCACCGAGCTGCCGCTGCGCGTCACGAACTTCGCTTTTCAGGATCCCGAGAGCTCGCGCCTCAAGATCGTGATTGCCGCGGAGGCCGACACCTCCTCGTCCACCGGCCTCATCATCGGGTTCACGATGATGGACGAAGGCGGGCGCGTCGCCGCCCGGGGCGCGGAACGGACGACGTCGCCGCGCTATGCGGCGACCACGACGATCAGGCCCGGCAACTACACGCTGCGGGTCGCGGCGATCGATTCGAGCGGCAGGCGGGGCAGCGTCGAGCGGCGTGTCTCGGCGACGCTCATCTCGAGCCGTGGGTATCGGATGGGCGATTTGATGCTCGCCGAGCCCGGTGAGCTGCGCGGCATGCCGTCCCGGCCGACCATCGTCGGGGCGAGCGCCGATCGCCTGCTGGCCTATGTGGAGCTGTATGCCGCCGGGGTGCAACAGCTCCAGGACGCCAGCGTTGACGTCGAAGTCGGCGAGGCGGAAGACACGCCGGCGCTGGTCTCCCAGAAGGCGGATCTGAGCCGGCCGGACAAGGGCCGACGGATTGCGCAGACGCTGCTGCCGATCCGCCTCCTGCCGCCCGGGGACTACGTGGCGCGCGCGGTCGTCAAATCGGGCGATCGATCGATCGCGAGGCTGGCGCGACCGTTCCACGTCTACCGCACGCTCGTCGCGGCGGACCCCGCCGCGGCCGGTGCCGCGCTGAGGGAGGATCCCGCCGGGGCCGGCGAGCATGCGACCGGCCTGCCGGCGGTGGCGCCGCTCCGTCCGGACGTGCCGCGGTACTCGCGAGAGGATGTGCTGCGGCCGTCGATTCTGGATTTCTTCCTGGCCGAGACCACGAAGTTCCAGGAGGGCCCCGCGTCGGCGCCGATTGCCGCCGCGATCGGGCGCGCGCGCACGAAGCGGTTCGACGAGCTCCTGAAAGAACTGCCGTCCGACCTGACGAAGATCGCGAACGAGAACGAGCGCGTCACCGCCGCGTTCTTGCGCGGTCTGGCGTTCTACGCGAAGGGCGATCTCGAGCCGGCCTCGAAGACCTTCAACGTGATCCTCTCGATCGATCCCGAGTTCGCGCCCGCGCTCGTGTACCTCGGCGCCTGCTACGCCGCGGCGGGCCGCGACGGCGAGGCAGTGGGCGCCTGGCAGACCTCGCTCAGCCTCGACGCCGAAGCGCCGGCGACGTTTCATCTGCTGGCCGACGCGCTCTTCCGGATGAACGACGGCGCGCAGGCGCTCGCCATCCTGTCGGAGGCCATCGAGAAGTGGCCGGACGACGACGAGTTTCTGCGACCGCTGGCAACGGCGTACGCCATGTCGTCCCGGTACTCGGAAGCCTTCGGCGCGCTCGAACGGCACCTGGCCAAGCACCCGTCGGATCCCGATGGCCTGTTCCTCGCGCTGCGGATGATCTACGAGGCGCACCTGTCCGGACGGCCGCTCGTCGGGGCGCAGGAAGACAAGGATCGCCTGACGAAGTACGCGAAGACGTACGCGCAGGCCGGCGGGCCGCAGCAGCTCATCGTGGCGCAGTGGGTGCGGTATCTGGCCGCGAAGCATTGATGATTGGCGATTGAGGGATTGCAGGATTGATTGTCGATCGTCGATGGTCGATTGATGAGTCAAGGACGATTGGTCGGAATTCTCGGGAAGTCCAGCTAATCGTCCTTCATTCGACAATCACAAAATCGTCATTCATCAATCAATCCGCAATCGCCAATCCGCAATCGTCGATTCTCCGACATGTCCGTCGCAGTTCTGCTTGTGCTCCTGTCCGCGGCCCTCCACGCGGGCTGGAACCTGATTGTCAAAGGCCAGGACGAGAAGCTCGTCTCGGCCTGGTTCACCGTCGTGATTCCGCCGTTGGTGTTGTGGCCGGTGCTTTGGATCACCGGGCCGCCGAGCGCGAGG
>JACOUA010000147.1 GCA_016178075.1 Acidobacteriota bacterium | reverse complement strand
GGCACGCGCCGCACTTCTGTTGGACGAGGTCGCTGGTGACTGGAAGGCCCCCGGTGTCCTCCTCGGCTTTGGCGCCTTGCGACGCGACCGGCGCCGGAGAGCCGGCCGGCGTCTGCGCGATTGACACCATCCCCCCCATCCAGCTCAGGACGAGGGCGCTCGAGATCGCCGTCACCACGCGCGATACCTTCATGTCGGCACCTGCTGACTCAGCGCGCCTTTGGCAATCAGGACCGATAACGCGCCGAGGAAATCGTGAAGCGCGACGGGAGACGCGGCCCGGTTGTAGGCCTCGAAGAGGTCGGGCACCTGATGATACGACGAAGCCATGTTGAAGAGCCGAGGCAGCTCGACGCCCGCGACGTAGCGGATCGGATCCTTCAGCGAGGCCGTGGCGAGCGCGTCCCGCTTCACGAGCGCGCGTCCATCCGCCTCCACGACCGGCTCGACCCGCACACCCGCCTGCGGACGCAGATCCAGGCGCACGTCTTCCTTCAACGATCGCAACGCCCGCACCACGTCGGGATCTAGGCTGAGCGCCTCGCCGTTTGTCGAGCGTTCGATCGCTTGCTCTCGATCGAGAACGTCGTCTACTGCGGCCGAGCGGCCGGCCCAGAACGCCTGCCCGTGAAACCCCGCCGCGTCGTGGAAAAACTTCCGTGACTGTTGCAGTGATCGCACGAACACGTCGCGCTCCCCGCGCTCGAAATAGTCGTGGGCCTCACCCGACGCCTCGCCATTCTGCAGGACTGTGTTGACCACGACGGCAGCCCGCCAGGCGGACATCATCGCCTTCTTCACGCCGAACGAGGAGAGCGGATCGATGAAAGAGCCGGCGTCGCCGACGAGCAGCACCCGATGGTCGGCATAGCGGCACGAATCGTAGACGCTGGCGTCGGAGCTCCAGGGTCGCCCGGTGAGCGCAGCGCCGGCCACCAGCGTCGCATGATGTGGCGCTCGCGCGAGCTCGCGGAGGTACGTCGTGGAGGTCCCCGCGGTCATGACCGCGACGCTTCGAACGCGCGGCGAGATGGGTACGGACCAGGCCCAGCCGTCGCGGTAGCTCTCCACTGACGTGTGGGTCTGGTCCGCGTCCCCAGGCATCGGAAAGCGATGGCGATGGCGCCAGAAGCCGACGAGCGCCTGGGTTCGATAGAGCGAGGCGCGGCGGAGCCCGCGGCGCGCCACGACGCCCGCGCGGCCGGAGCAGTCGAGGACGAATCGCGCGCGATAACAGCCCGTTCGCCCGGCGTCACTCCGCCAGTCGACGACGATGCCGTCAGCCGACGAATGAAGGCGCTTGACGGCGGTGCCGGTGCGCACCAGCGCACCCGACTGTCGCGCGCGCGCGATGAGCGCACGATCGAAGCCGGGGCGGTGAATCTGGTACCCGGCACGCCCGAAGCGCTCGACCCGGCATCCGTCCGCGCCCCACCAGCTCGTGTTGCCTGTGGCGGCGATGGCATGCGAACCCTGGAGCAGGTCGGCGAGATCGAATCGGTGGAACAGTCGCGTCGCGCTGGGCGGCAGCGACTCGGCGAGACCGCGCGGCCGGGCGCGCGCCCGTTCGACGAGGGCCACCCGGTAACCCCAACGTGCGAGCAGATGCGCCGCGGTCGCACCCGCCGGCCCCCCCCCGATCGCGAGGACGTCGTACTCGCCGGATCGCTGCACGATGGGCCGGATTGTAGCGTTCGATCGCGCGCAGGCGCAAGCGGTGGTGGGTCACTACCGCGCAAGTGCGGTCGTCGCTTTTCCAGGTCCATTTCAGCTAGAGTTGCCAGTGGCCAGTAGCCAGTGGTCAGCAGGCCGAACGCAGATTCTTTCTGGCCACTGGATACTGGCCACTCTTCGGAGAATCCTCATGGCCAAATGCCTCGAATGCGACGCGGACATCATCCTGGACGACACGGTCGAAGAAGGCGAGATCGTCGACTGCCCGGATTGCGGCACCGAATTCGAGGTCAAGGCCACGAGCCCGGCCACACTCGCCTACGCGCCGAAAGAGGAGGAAGACTGGGGCGAATGAGAAAGGGAGGAGCCTTTGAAGCTGGGCGTGCTCTGCTCGATCGTCAGGGTCGAGGAAAAGTTGATCTTCGACGCGCTGCGGAGGCGAGGCGTCGACTTCGTCAAGATCGACGACCGCGAGCTCATCATCGACCTGCATCGGCGCCGTTACGACGTCGACCTCGTGCTGGAGCGATCGGTGAACCACTCGCGCGCCCTCCACACTCTGAAGGTGCTGAACGATCGTGGCGTCCGAACGATCAACACGTGGGAGGTGGCGAACACCTGCGGAGACAAGCTGTTGACGACGAACGCCCTCGTGGCGCATGACGTCCCGACGCCCCGCACGCTTGTCGCTTACACCGCCGAATCGGCGCTCAAAGCCATCGACCAGCTCGGGTATCCGGTCGTCTTGAAGCCGGCCGTGGGGTCGTGGGGACGGTTGCTCGCCCGCGTGAACGATCGCTACGCAGCCGAGGCGCTGCTCGAGCACAAGGAGACGCTCGGCTCCTATCATCACTCGACGTTCTACATCCAGGAATTCGTCCAGAAGCCGGGTCGGGACATTCGATCGTTCGTGGTCGGCGACCGGACCATCTGCGCGATCTATCGGTACAGCGACCATTGGATCACCAACACGGCGAGGGGAGGGCGCGCCCAAAACTGCCCCGTCACCAACGAGCTGGACGAGGTGAGCGTGCGGGCGGCCAACGCCGTCGGCGGCGGCGTCGTGGCGATCGACCTGTTCGAGACCCCGTCCGGCCTGCAGGTGAACGAGGTCAACTACACGATGGAATTCCGCAACAGCATCACGGTCACCGGCGTCGAGATCCACGAGCGCCTCGTGGACTATGTCGTTGCGGTGGGCCAAGAAACGGACCGCCGAAGCCTTGGCGGAGGCTGGTCGGCGGGCAAGCAGGCGGTGGGGGTGGGGCCCCACGTGTGACACGTTCAACCCGGACGCCACAAGCAAGATCCGGAGCGTAAGCGACGGCTGCGCATGGGGGTGGGGCCCACGTGTGACACGTTCAACCCGGACGCCACAAGCAAGATCCGGAGCGTAAGCGACGGCTGCGCATGGGGGTGGGGCCCCATGCGGTCTAAATAATGAACGTCAGCATTCTCGGCGGGTCCGGCTACGTCGGCGGCGAGCTTCTTCGGCTGCTGCTCTCGCATCCCCGCATCGACGTCGGGCAGGTGACCTCGGAGTCGAATGCCGGCAAGCTGGTCACGACCGTCCATCCGAATCTCCGCAAACGGGCTCACCTTCGATTCTGCAGCATCACCGAGATCAAGCCGTGCGATCTGCTCTTTGCCGCGCTGCCGCACGGCAGCTTCATGAAGCGGTTTCCCGATCTGCGCCAGGTCGCGCCGAGAGTCATCGACCTCAGCGCGGATTTTCGCCTGCGCTCCGCGGACGCCTATCCCGAATGGTACGGGCATCCCCACGCCTGCCCGGATCTGCTCCAGGAGTTCGTGTACGGCCTGGTCGAGCTGCGCCGCGACGCCGTGCGCCGCAACCCCTACGTGTCGGGCGCGGGGTGCCTGGCGACGGCCGCGATTCTCGGCCTGATGCCGCTGTTCGCCCGGAATGTGGTCCAGGATTTTGCGGTCACGATCGAAGCCAAGGTCGGGTCGTCAGCGGCCGGCAACACGCCCAGCCTCGCGACGCACCATCCCGAACGCAGCGGCGCCGTGCGATCGTTTCAGGCGACCGGCCACCGCCACACGGCGGAGATTGCGCAGGAGCTCGGGCTGCACGGCGAGCCGAAGATCCATTTCAGCGCCACGGCGATCGAGCTCGTGCGCGGCGTCCTGACGACATCGCATCTCCTGCTGCGCGAGCCGCTCGATGAGCGCGACATCTGGAAGATCTACCGGGAGACGTACGGCGACGAGCCGTTCATCCGGATCGTCAAGGACGCAAAGGGCGTTTTCCGGTACCCGGAGCCGAAACTCCTGGCGGGCACCAACTTCTGCGACATCGGCTTCGAACGCGACATCCGCACCAACCGGCTCGTCGTCCTCGCGGCCCTCGACAACTTGATGAAGGGCGCGGCCGGAAACGGCGTCCAGGCGATGAACGTCATGGCCGGATGGGACGAGTGCCTCGGGCTCGAGTTCGCAGGGCTGCACCCGATCTAGTCGTTGGTCGTTAGTCGTTAGTCGTTAGTCGTTTCACCAGATTTGACTAGCGACTAACGACTATCGACTATCGACTACACTACTCAATTCAGCATGTTAGTCATCAAGGTCGGCGGCAGCCGGGGCATCGACTACGATCCCGTGTGCGCCGACCTGGCCGCGCTCTATCGAGAGGGCGAGCGGTTCGTCTTGGTCCACGGCGGTTCGCACGAGACCAATCTCCTCTCCAACAAGCTCGGCAAGCCGCCACGCTTCGTGACGACCGCCTCCGGCTACGAGAGCCGCTACACCGATCGCGAGACGCTCGAGATCTTCGAGATGGTCTATTGTGGCAAGCTGAACAAGGGTCTCGTCGAGAAACTGCAGGCGCTCGACGTGCCGGCCATCGGGCTCTCCGGACTCGATGGGCGGCTCCTCGAAGGCCCGCGCAAGGACTCGATCACGATCGTCGAGAACGGCCGCCGCAAGGTGTTGCGCGGCGACCACACGGGCCGGGTCGAGCGCGTCAACACGCGGCTCGTCCACCTGCTCATCGACGCGGGGTACGTCCTCGTCGTCAGCCCGCCCGCCATCAGCCACGATCACGTGGCCATCAACGTCGACGGGGACCGAGCGGCGGCCCGCATGGCGGACGCGCTCGGGGCCGAGCGGCTCGTGATCCTCTCGAACGTGCCGGGTCTGCTGCGCGACGTCGACGACGAAGCGTCGCTCATCGCCCGCATCGATCCGGACGCGATCGACGAGCACCTCGAGCTCGCCCGTGGACGGATGAAGAAGAAGATTCTGGCCGCCCGCGAAGCGCTGGACGGGGGGGTCGGTGAGGTGATCCTCGCCGACGCGCGCGTCGCCTCTCCGATCCGGCAGGCGCTCTCGGGGCGCGGCACGGTCATCGCCCGGCGCGTCCTGTCCCCGTGAACGCCATCGACCTCGAAGATCGTCACACCTCCGGCCTCTATCACAAGCGCCGGGTTGTCCTCGTCAGGGGCGAGGGGGCGACGGTGTGGGACCAGAACGGCCGTCCGTACATCGATTGCACGACGGGCATCGGCGTGGCGAGCCTCGGCCACGGTCATCCCGTCATCCTGAACGCGATCGCCGGTCAGGCGTCCCGGCTCATCACGTGCCACGAGCTCTTTTACAACGACGCGCGCGCCGCGCTCGTCGAGCGCCTGAACGCCGTCACGCCGCCGGCGATCGATCGGTTCTTCCTGTGCAACTCGGGCACGGAGGCCAACGAAGGCGCGATCAAGTTCGCGCGGCGTTCGACGGGCCGGCGCGAGATCATCGCGATGATGCGCGGCTATCACGGCAAAACGATGGGCTCGCTCAGCGCGACGTGGGATCCGAAATACCGGGAACCGTTCGAGCCGCTGGTGCCGGAGTTTCGCTTCATCCCGTACGACAACCTTCAGACGGCCGCCGACGCGATCTCCGACAACACCGCCGCCGTCATTGTCGAGATCGTGCAGGGCGAAGGCGGCGTGCGTCCCGGCTCGACCGGCTTTTTTCAACGACTCCGCGAGCTCTGCACCGCGCGCGGCGCGCTCCTCATTGTCGACGAGGTGCAGACCGGCTTCGCGCGAACCGGCAGGATGTTCGCCTTCGAGCATCACGGCATCGTGCCGGACATCCTCACGCTGGCCAAGAGCGTGGCGGGCGGCCTGCCGATGGGCATCATCGCCTTTGGCGACCGGGTCAGGAATCTCAACAAGCTCACCCACACGACGACGTTCGGTGGAAACCCGCTGGTGTGCGCGGTCGCGCGCCAGGTGATCGACTATCTGGTTGCCGAGCGGATCGCCGAGCGGGCCGCGCAGATGGGGGAATACTTGCTCGCGGCGCTGCGGCGTCTCAACAGTTCGCGCGTCCGGCAGGTTCGCGGCCTCGGGCTGATGATCGGGATGGAGCTCAAGGAGCCGGCCGGCCCGTTCGCGCAGAAGCTCGTCGAGCACGGTGTCCTCGTGCTGCTCGCCGGGACGACCGTGCTGCGGCTGCTGCCGCCGCTCATCATCGAACGGGAGCAGATCGACTTCGTCGTGGAAAAGATCGCAACCGTCTTGGCGTAAACATCCGCAGTACGGAGCGGAGACCCTTAGAGCCTGTGAACCAACCCGTTTACCACGGAGTCGTCACGAGCTGCGCTCACCCCGTGGCATGAAAATCCATCCCGCCGGATCGTGTCAGCTTTTTGGCGGGGATTTTCTGAGCAGCCTACAGAGACCACGGAGAGAATCCTATTGTTCTCTGTGTGCTCTGTGAGCTTTGTGGTGATCGTGGGCATTGTTTTCTCTAGGTCTGCCACCGCCCGTGCCGCAGGGCTGAAGGGCCTGCGCTACGACTGACACATGAACGACACGACCGCCGTCGAGCTGCTCGAAGATCTCTGCTCCGTGTACTCACCTTCCGGCGACGAAGCGGCGGCGGTGGCCTTGATGGTCGGCCGCGCGCGCGATGCGGGCCTGGACGCTCACGTCGACGCCGCCGGCAACTTTGTGTCCGCGCGCGGGCCCGCCGACGGCCCGTGCATCGTCCTGCTCGGCCACATCGACACCGTGTCGGGTTTCATCGAACCCCGCACCGTAGACGGCAGGTTCTTTGGACGGGGCAGCGTCGACGCGAAGGGGCCGCTGGCCGCGTTCGTCGTGGCGCTGGCGCGGCTGCCGAGTCCGATCGCCGCCCGAATCGTCATCGTCGGGGCCGTCGAAGAAGAGGCCCCGAGCTCGAAGGGTGCACACCACGCGCTCGGCGATTACGCGCCTGCATTCGTCGTGATCGGCGAGCCGAGTGGCGCCTCGAGCCTGACGA
Organism: Acidobacteriota bacterium; assembly: GCA_016178075.1. Classification (GTDB taxonomy): domain Bacteria; phylum Acidobacteriota; class Vicinamibacteria; order Vicinamibacterales; family JACQTH01; genus JACQTH01. Next base: position 10,258 of record JACOUA010000147.1, on the reverse strand, counting down.
TCGCCTACAAGGGTCGGGTGAGCCTCGAGCTTCGAAGTGTCCGCCCTCACGCGCACACGGCCGCCGCGGTCCGGAGTCTCGCAGCGGATGCGGTGGAAGCCTGGTCGGGAATCGAAGCCTGGTGCGCACGCTTCAATGAGGGCCGCCCGGTTTTCGACACGATCGATCCGTACCTGGCCAGCTTCAACTCCGCGACCGATGGCTTCGAGGACTCGGTCGACCTGCGCGCGAGCTTCCGCCTTCCACTGGGTTTCCCGACCGACACATTGCAGGAGGAAATGGCGTCGATTGCCCGGGGACTCGGCCCGCTCTCATGGCACGGCCACATTCCGGCCTTCAAGAGCACCAAGCGCAATCCCCTCGTGACTGCGATGCTTCAATCGATGCGACGCGAGGGGCTCGAGCCGACGTTCAAGCTCAAGACCGGCACCTCCGACATGAACATCGTCGGTCCGGTCTGGCGTTGCCCGATCGTGGCGTACGGACCCGGCGATTCAAACCTGGATCACACGCCGCACGAACATGTCGTGCTCGAGGAGTACTTGCGGGCGATCCGCGTCCTCACCCGCGCGCTCGGCGCTCTCGTGAGCCGAGCCGAGCACACGAAGGCACAATGACGAAAAGGTGTCCCACGCGAAGGGGGAGCGTGGATAAGGGATCCCTGGCGTCGCTTACGCAGCCGTCACGGAGGAGCGCGTCCGAGAATCGGCCGTGGCGGGGGACGGCGTGGGGAGCATGACGGTGAAGGTGGAGCCGTGGCCGGGCACGCTCTCGACCAGGACGAAGCCGCCGTGCGCCCGAACGATCCCCGACACGACCGCCAGCCCCAACCCGCGGCCCGTGAACTTCGTCGAGAAGAACGGCTCGAAGATCCGCGGCTGCAGCTCGTCGGCGATCCCGGGGCCCGTGTCGGTCACCTTCAGATAGACGTGCTCGCCCTCGGCGCTCCCGCTCTCCCCCCGGGCGGGCCGCGTCGCCAGGCCGGTGGTGACCGTCACCATCCCGCGCGCCGTACCAATGGCTTCCACCGCATTGGTCACCAGATTCGTCAGCAGTTGCTTGAGCTGCGCCGGGTCGCCGTCAATGTCCGGGAGCGTCCGACTCACCCGCACATCGAGCGTCAGGGTCGGCGGCAGCGTCGCCTGCAGCGCCTGGGCGGTCTCGAGCACCACCTCGCTCACCTGCACCCGCCGCGCCACCACGTAAGACCGGCCCGAATAGGCCAGCATCTGGAGCGATAAGCCCGCCGCCCGCTGCGCCGCCCCCTCGATCTCCCCAAAATACCGATGCAGCGCCGACCCGCTCGGCGTCTCTTCCATCCCCAGACACGCATTCCCAATCACCGCCACCAGCAGGTTGTTGAAATCGTGCGCCACCCCGCCCGCCAGCACCGCCAGGCTCTCCAGCCGCTCCACCTCCGCCCGCTGCCGCTGCACGGCGAGCTGCTGCTGCTCGGCCGCCACCCGTTCCGTGATGTCGCGCAGCACCATCGTGCACGACACCTGGCCCGCTTCCACCCACCGCGACAAGGTCACCTCGGCCGGGAACTCCGTCCCGTCGGCCCGCCGCGCCTCGACCCGCAGCGATTCGCTCCCCGCCCCCTCGTCGGCCGCCAGCGCCGTCGCCAGCGCCGCCTGCAACGGCCCCACCGCGCGCGCCGCCACCAGCATCGTCACCGGCCGGTCCAGCACCGCCGGGTCGACCCGCACAATCGCATCCGCCGTGATGTTGAGCACGCTCGCCAAGCCGGCCGCCGCCAATCCCCGCTCGGCGTCCACCAGTTGCGCCGCGTGCGTGTCCAGCGAGGCCGCCATCTCGTCGAACACCCGCGCCAGATGGCCCAGCTCGTCGCGTCCGTAGGCCAGCCCGGTGCGGGCCGCCAGGTCGCCGTCGGCCAGCCGGTGGCTGGTCGCCACCAGCGCCCGCGTCTGCCGCAGCACGAACACCTCGCTGCCCATCCAGGCCGCCAAGACGGCCAGCAGGCTCACCAGGCCCAGCAAGAACGCGTTGCGCCGGAAGACCCGGTCGTACTCCGCGAACGCCCGGGCCGCGGACAGCTCTACCCGCACCGTGCCCGCGAGCTGATCGCCGTGAATGAGCGGCGTCTCGGCTCGAATCGCCGTCGTCCCCTGAGTGACCCTCACCTGGCCTGCGTCCACGCCGGACCACATCGTGACATTGTCGACCTGCTTCCCGATGACCTTCTGGTCCGCTGGATACCCAGCCAGGATGGCGCCGTTGCGGTCGAAGAGCGTCATCGTTGCGCCAGCGGGAAGCTGGAGGTCGGCGCTGAGCTGATTCACCCAGATGGCGAGATCGTGCGACGCGATGGCGACGCCCTGCGGCTCACTTTCTTCCCAATGGACCGGATAGGCAAAGGTGACGATCGCCCGCCCTGACACTCGACCGATCTGGTAGGCGCTGATAGTGAATTCGCCGGTCGCCATGGCCTGCTGGAAATACGGCCGATCGCTGATGCTGGACCTTTCGCTCTCTTTAGTACTCGAGCAAATCGGCATCCCGTCGCCGCCGACCATCTCCACGAGCGTGTACAGCGGGTTCTTCGACTTCAGAATCCTCAGATACTTGTTGCAGCGCGCGATGTCGCCGCCTCGCACCACGGGCGTCTCGGCGATCGCCATCAGAAGCTGCCGGGTCCCGAGGATGTAGCGATCCTCGGTGCTCGCGACAGTGCGGACCAAACGTTTTGCGTCCTCCCGGACCCACTCCACCTGCTGCTGCCGCTGCGCCCAGTTGGTGTACATCAGAAGGCCAAGGGCCGGAACGACCGCGAGCAGCACAAGGGTGAGAAGTCGCGACCGAAGACCGTAGACCGACCCGTTGCGAGACACTGACGCCACGCCGTCTTCGACGCGCTGTCCGAGTCGTCGTGAACGCAGGGGCATTTTGGAGGACCGCAGAGGTTGCGTTCTGCTGGCTCTTATCGGTCTCTGCAGCAGCCAAGATAAGGACAGCAGCGCCCTGCCACCGCCCCGCCGGGATGGGCAATGCCGTGCAGGCAGCGTGCACGAGGCGACACCCGACGAAAGGGCCGCGCTGGCACAAAAAATCTCACCGCCGTGTGATTACCCATCGACGGGGACGATTCGGCATAGGATGAGGTTTTCCGCGCACAGCCGCGTCCTGCGATCACCATGATCACTCCGCGCTACCTGAGCAGCCGCCGTGTGGTGCTCCCCGACGGAGTGAGACCAGCCCGCATCGAGCTGGCCGGCGAGAAGATCGTTGATGTCACGCACGCGGCCCGCGACCGCTTTTCCGGACGCGATGGGCTGGATCTTGGCGATTCGGTCGTCATGCCCGGGATCGTCGACACGCACGTCCACCTCAACGAGCCCGGGCGCAGCGAGTGGGAAGGCTTTTGGACCGGGACGAGGGCGGCGGCGGCCGGTGGCGTGACGACCGTCATCGACATGCCGCTCAACAGCATTCCGGCCACGACGAGCGTGGCGAGTCTGATGGCAAAGCGGCAGGCGGCGCAAGGTCGCTGCTGGGTCGACGTTGGGTTCTGGGGAGGCATTGTCCCGCACAACGCCCGCGATCTCGAGGGCCTTTACGAAGCCGGGGTCTTCGGCTTCAAGTGCTTTCTCGTGCCTTCAGGCGTTGACGAGTTCCCACATGTGGATGAACGCCGCCTGCGAACGGCGCTTCCGGAACTGCGGCGTCTTGGCGCGGCGCTGCTGGTCCACGCCGAGGATCCTGACATCATCGCCGACGCCTCCGCCTCGAGATCCGGCGCTGATCTGCGCGCGTACGCCACGTGGCTCGCGACCCGGCCGCCACGAGCCGAGCGCCAGGCCATCGAGCTGATGATCCTCCTCTGCGACGAATTCCAGGTCCGCGTGCACATCGTGCACGTGTCCGCGTTGGAGTCGATCGAACCGCTCGCGGCCGCGCGCCGCCGGGGACTGCCGCTGACGGCCGAGACCTGTCCGCACTACCTCGTCTTCTGTGCCGACGAGATCCCGGACGGCGCCACGGCCTTCAAGTGCGCGCCACCGATCCGGGAACGGCCGAACCGCGAGGGGTTGTGGCAGGCGCTCACCGCCGATGCGCTGTCAATGATCGCCTCCGATCACTCACCCGCGCCGCCCGGGATGAAGGCCCTCGAGACCGGAGATCTGCTCGCCGCGTGGGGAGGCATTTCGTCGCTTCAGCTTTCGCTCCCGGCCACCTGGACGGCCGCCCGGTCACGCGGTCGGTCGCTCGAGGACATCAGCCGGTGGATGTCGTCGGCACCGGCGCGTCTGGCGGGACTCGAAGCACGAAAGGGAACGATCGCGCCTGGTTGCGACGCGGACTTCGTCGTCTGGAATCCAGAGGCCCGCTGGACGGTCGACGCCCGCGCCCTTCAGCATCGGCATCCGTTCACGCCGTACGACGGGCGCGAGCTCTCGGGCGAGGTCGAGATGACGATGGTCGGTGGCCGGATCGTCTATCGGAACAATCGCTTTGCCGATCAGCCCGCGGGCCGACTGCTCCGACGCCCGGGCGCATAGTACACTGAGCGGATCGGTGTGACGAAGCAGCGCGGCGAGCGAGAGCGAGCCGTGGCGGGCGCTGGGGCCAACGGGGATCCAGGGGTCCCCGGATCAATAATGAGCCGCCGCGAAGCCCAGTCGTAGGACTCGGGTGGGCGGAGCGGCCGCCCCAGCGCAAACCAAAGAATGACCGAATTTCTCGAGTTAGTCGACCTGGCCGCTCGGCGCGTGGGCGGCGCGGTGCTGGCCGCCAATGACGAGTTCTTCGCGCCGAAGGAGCGGCTGCTCCTTCCCACGCGCCCGATCTTCGTCGACGGCCGGTACACCGAGCGGGGAAAGTGGATGGACGGGTGGGAAACGCGGCGGCGGCGCACGCCCGGGCACGACTGGTGCGTGATTCGTCTGGGGATTCCGGGCACGGTTCACGGCGTCTCAATCGACACCACGCACTTCGCCGGGAACTTTCCCGAACACGCCTCGATCGACGGCGTCGCGGTCGAGGGCCCGGTCGATGTCGCGTCGCTCACGAAGGATTCGTCGCTCTGGTTCGAGCTCGTGCCACGAACGCTGCTGCGGGGGAACACCGAGAACCTGATCGCCGTCCCCGAGAGCCCTCGCGTGACGCACATCCGCCTCAACATCTATCCGGACGGCGGCGTCGCGCGACTCAGGGTCTATGGGCGTGGGCTCTCGGATTGGCAGGCGCTTTCGCGAGTGGAGGCGATTGACGTCGCCTCGGCCGCGCACGGCGGCCTGGTGGTCGCGTCGAGCGACATGTTCTTCGGATCGCGGCAGAACCTGATTCTGCCCGGCGTGGGCAGGACGATCGGCGAAGGATGGGAAACGAAGCGCCGACGCACCGACGGCCACGACTGGGCGATCGTGCAGCTGGCCGCCTCGGCCCTGATCGAGCGGGTCGAGGTCGACACGACGCATTATGTCGGCAACGCTCCAGGAAGCTGTTCGGTGGACACGACAATCGGCACGACAACCGCCGAGATCACGGCACCGGATCACGTGTGGGAGAGCCTGCTCCCGCCAATCCCGCTCTGGCCTGACTCGGTGCACCGCTTCGAGCACGAGCTTCGACGCGTCAAGCCCGCCACGCACGCACGGTTGAATATCTTCCCCGACGGCGGCGTGAACCGATTGCGCCTGTTCGGACGTGTCTCGCACTGAGCGGATCGTTGCCGCAAATCAGCGCGGCGAGCGCAAGCGAGCCGTGGCAGGCCGTGGGGGTGGGGCCCCACGGCGAACTGAACTAAATGATGCTGGACACGCTCAACGCGATGACAGAAGAGCAAGCTGAAACGAGCCTGCTCGCCGTGTGCGGGTCGAGGCGTTGGGTCTCGGCCATGCTGAAGGCGCGGCCCTTCGAGAGCGTGTCAGCTTTACACGAACGCGCCGAGGACACGTGGGCGCGCCTCGCGCGCGAGGATTGGCTCGACGCGTTCGCCGCGCATCCACGGATCGGCGACACACCGGGGCGCGAGGCGACGTGGTCGCGCGCCGCGCCGTCGCAGTCCTGGTCCCGAACCGAACAGCGCGGCATGGCCGGCGCGAGCGACGCGACTCGGGCGCGCGTTGCGGATCTGAATCGGCACTACGAACAGCGCTTCGGCTATATCTTCATCATCTGCGCGACCGGCCGAACCGCCGACGAGATGGTGCAAGCCCTGGAGACGCGCTTATCGCACACGCCAGAGGAGGAGCTCCCGATCGCGGTCTCCGAGCAGGCCAAGATCATTCGGGTGAGACTAGATAAGCTGCTGCAAGCAAACGCGGCGACGGTGGAGCGGCCGCCCCAGCGCAAAGTAAAAAAGGCATGCCGGCCATAACGACTCACATCCTCGACGTCTCGGGCGGCGCGCCAGCCAGCGGCGTGACCGTGGCCCTCGACCATCGCGCCGCGGACGGCTCGTGGGCGTCCGTCGCCGAGGCCTGCACCGACGCGAACGGGCGCGCGACTCTTCTCCAATCGGAGCACCCGATGGCCGCCGGCGACTATCGGCTGCGGTTCGATACCGGCGCGTATTTCGGACGCAAGGGCCTCGAGGCTTTTTTCCCCGAAGTCGTCGTCAGCTTTCGGATCGCTGCCTCAGGCGGCCACCACCACGTGCCGCTGCTGCTCAGCCCCTATGGCTACAGCACGTATCGTGGATCGAAGTAAGCTCCGGTGAGTCCGTCATGCTCGAGTCGGGCATTCGGCTCGGACCGTACGAGATCCTGGCGCCGCTCGGCGCCGGCGGCATGGGTGAAGTCTATCGCGCCCGCGACACGCGTCTGGGCCGCACTGTCGCCATCAAGACGCTCTCCCCAGTCATCCGCGATCTCCCCAACGTGCGCGAGCGGTTCATCCGCGAGGCGCGCACCGTGTCGAACCTGAGCCACCCGGGCATCTGCGCCCTCTTCGACGTCGGCGAACAGGACGGCATCGACTACCTCGTCATGGAATTCCTCGAAGGCGAGACGCTCGCCGAACGCTTGCGCCGGGGACCGCTCACGCCCGCCGAGTTTCTGCGGTACAGCATTCAGATGGCAGATGCCCTCGAGTACGCGCATCACCAGGCGGTCATCCACAGCGATTTGAAACCGGGCAACGTGATGATGACGACGGCCGGGGCGCCTCGACAGTCGACGCCGCACGCGAAGCTGCTGGATTTCGGCTTGGCGAACGCCGCGCGGACGCCGCACGGCGGAATCGCCGGGACCTTCCAGTACATGGCCCCCGAACAGCTCCACGGGGGACACGTCGACGCCCGGACCGACATCTTTGCTTTCGGCGCCACGATGTACGAGATGTCTTCTGGCCGTCGCGCGTTTTCCGGCAATAGCCAGGCAAGTCTCGTCGAAGCCATCATCGGGGCCGAGCCGCCGCCGCTGGATCTCTCTCGTGACCTGCCCGCGCGACTGCAATCGATCGTGATGCGGTGCCTGGCGAAGGACCCGGCCGCACGGTACCAGTCCGCGGCCGAAATCGGCGACGAGCTTCGGCGGATCCACACGCACGCGGCCGGCGTGCAGACGAAGCCGGCTGCCGCCATGCGCCGCGCGTTGATCTTCGCCGCGACGGTTCTGGCGATCGCGGGAGCCGCGCTGTATTTCTGGGCCACTCGGCCAGCATCCCCGACACCCTCGCCAGCCTCCTCGCCCGAGATCCCGACGACGCTCCCGGAGTCATCGATCGCGCCCGCGACCAAGGGTAAACGTTAGTTAGCGGGCCGAACGGGGCACGCGTCCAAAGTGACCACTACCGGACCCTGGAGCTCATCTCTTGGCGTCAGGTATCATCTATGAGATGGGCCGGACGCTCTTCCAGAAGGTTTGGGACGCGCACCAGGTGCGCCGCCTCCCGACCGGTCAGACGCAGCTCTTCATCGGCCTCCACCTGGTCCACGAGGTGACCAGCCCGCAGGCGTTCGACATGCTGCGCCAGCGCGGGTGGCGCGTGGCGTTTCCGTCCCGCACGATCGCCACGGTCGATCACATCGTCCCGACGCTGCAGCAGCAACGCCCCTTCCTCGATGTCGTCGCCGAGGACATGCTCGTCGCGCTCGAACGGAACTGCCGCGAGTTCGGCGTCGAGCTCCTCAACCTGGACAGCGGGAAACAGGGCATCGTGCACGTCATCGGGCCCGAACTGGGTCTGACGCAGCCGGGTCTGACGATCGCGTGCGGCGACAGCCACACCTCCACGCACGGCGCGTTCGGCGCGGTGGCGTTCGGGATCGGGACGTCCCAGGTCCGTGACGTGCTCGCGTCCCAGTGCCTCGCCCTCGACCCGCTCAAGGTCCGGCGGATCGCCGTCTCGCATCGGCTGGCCCCTGGGGTGTACGCCAAGGACGTCATCTTGACAATCATCCGTCGGTTGGGCGTCAACGGCGGCGTGGGCTTCGCCTACGAGTACGCCGGCGACACGATCGAGCGGATGACGATGGACGAGCGGATGACGATTTGCAATATGTCGATCGAGGGCGGGGCGCGGGTCGGCTATGTGAACCCCGATCGCCGGACGTTCGACTTCATGCGGGGCCGGCCGTTCGTCCCGTCGGGAGACGCGTTCGATCGCGCCTGCTCGTGGTGGAGGTCGATGGTCTCGGACCCCGACGCGCGCTATGACGACGAGGTGGCGATCGACGCGCGCGAGATCGAGCCGACCGTGACGTGGGGCATCAATCCCGGTCAGGCGGTCGGCGTCAGCGAGACGCTTCCCGATCCCGCGGCGCTCGAGCGCTCGGCGTCCGAATCCACGCGTGAGGCGCTCGAGTTCATGGGCTTCCAGAGCGGCGCGCCGATCAAAGGTACGCACATCGACGTCGCCTTCATTGGATCGTGCACCAACAGCCGGTTGTCAGACCTGCGCGAAGCCGCGCGCGTCGTGCGGGGCCAGCACGTGGCGCGGCACGTCAAGGCGCTCGTCGTCCCCGGCTCGCAGCAGACTCGGCAGGCAGCCGAGCAGGAAGGTCTGGACGAAATCTTCCGGGACGCGGGGTTCGAATGGCGGGGAGCCGGCTGCTCGATGTGTCTCGGCATGAACACCGATCGGCTCGAGGGGCGCCAAGTCTGCGCGTCGTCGTCGAACCGCAATTTCAAGGGCCGGCAGGGCAGTCCGACTGGCCGCACGCTGCTGATGAGTCCGGCAATGGTGGCGGCCGCAGCGCTGGCGGGCGAGGTCGTCGACGTGCGCGCGATCCTCGCGGACGTGGAGGTGCCGGCGTGACCGTGACCTCACGGATTGACGAGATTCGGGGCCGTGCGCTCCCTCTGCGGGGTGACGACATCGACACGGATCGGATCATTCCCGCGCGGTACCTGCGATCGACGTCGTTCGAGGGGCTCGACGCGCACGTCTTCGAGGACGATCGGCGATCGGCGTCCGGTCTTCACCCGTTTGCCAACCCGGCGTTTGCCGGCGCGCGCGTCCTCGTCGTGAACCGCAATTTCGGCTGCGGCTCGTCGCGCGAGCACGCGCCGCAGGCGCTCTACCGCTGGGGCATTCGGGCGCTCGTGGGCCAGTCGTTCTCGGAGATCTTTCAGGGGAACGCCACGATGATCGGGCTCCCCTGCTTGGCGGCCGACCCCAAAGTCATCGAGACGATCATGCAGATGGTCGAGGCACGACCCGAGACGGTCGTCACCCTCGGCGTCTCGACACTCGCCGTCAGCGCCGACGACCAGGTCTTTGGTGCGACGCTCGGCCCCGCGATCCGCGAGGCCCTGTTGTCTGGCGCCTGGGATCCGACGACGCTGCTGCTGGATCGGTATGAAGACGTCCAGCGCGTGGCGGAACGACTCCCCTATCTCAAGGGCTTCGCCGGAAACGAAGAACGGAGGGTAGGGGGTCAGTTTGGTGTGAAGCCCTGTTGAGGCCGCGCGAGAACGGTTCAGGAAAAACGCGCCGCAGGCCAGACTGCCGCGCAGGTCAGAACTTGACCTGCGCGGATCGCTGAGCGTGATGCCGAAGGCGCGTTTTTCCGCGCGGCCGAACAGGGCGAGCCACCAAACTGACCCACTACCGAACGGAGAGGTGTTCGTTCTTCGTTCTAAGCGGTCCGTCGCCTAATTACGGCGACGCACCGAGGGCGCCGAGGCGCCCGGCCGGCAAGGCGCGAGGAGCGAGAATACCGGGAGTATTTGACCGACGAGCAACGCACGCTTTTTCCCAGACTGCGCTGGGAACAAGAGGTGCTCCGGCGGAGCACAACGGATGACGCAGCGGATGGGGTCTGATAGGGTGCGCACCATGAATCTCGCGG
>JACOUA010000146.1 GCA_016178075.1 Acidobacteriota bacterium | reverse complement strand
TATCCTGATATCGCGGCGGCTGTGGCGACCGCGGTGGCGCGAGGCGAAGCCGACGCGGGCATCGTCCTCGACGGGGCAGGGATCGGATCGGCCATGGCGGCGAACAAAATTGCGGGCATCAGGGCCGCGATGTGCTCGAACGAGACGCTGGCGCGGTATGCCCGCGAGCACAACGGCGCCAACGTCCTGACCCTCGGCGCGACGCTCGTCGGGCCGGATGAGGCGCTCGCCATCGTGCGGACGTTTTTTTCGTCGGCGATTCGAGAGGCCCGGTATCTGCGGCGTCTGGCAAAAATCGCGCGATTGGAGCGACGCTGAGTCGTACATGACGCCCGAAGAGCTGCAGCGGCTCGTCGCGATCATTGCTGAGGAGGTCTTGGCGGCCTCGACCCCGCTTGAGGGGCCGACTCACTGCCGGTGTCACGCGGTTCTCTATGAATGCTGCCCGGACCGTCTGCAAGGCGTTCTCGACGCCGGGGCTTCGCGGCTTGGCCTCCATGCGTCCGGCGGGTCGCCGGGAGACGTGGCCGTCCTGATCGATCACACGCTCTTGAAGCCGGATGCGACCCGGACGGACATCGAACGACTCTGCGCAGAGGCGCGGCAGTTCGGCTTTGCGACGGTGTGCATCAATCCCACCTGGGTCCGGCTGGCCGCGCATCTGCTGAAGGAAACGCGGGTGGGAGTCTGTTCGGTCGTGGGGTTTCCCTTGGGGGCCACGACACCCGACGTGAAGCATTACGAGACCCGGCGCGCCATCTTCGACGGGGCGCGCGAGATCGATATGGTCATCAACGTCGGTGCGCTCAAGTCGGGCGATCTCCACCTCGTCTCTCGCGATCTGGAAGCGGTTGTCGCTCCGTGTGTGGACGCCGCCGTCGTGAGCAAAGTGATCCTGGAGACGGCGCTCCTCACCGACGAAGAGAAGGTGACCGCCTGCACGCTGGCCAAGGCTGCGAAGGCGGACTTCGTGAAGACGTCGACCGGGTTTGGTCCCGGCGGCGCCACTCCGGGAGATGTGGCCCTGATGCGGCGGGTTGTCGGCGCTGAGATGGGTGTCAAGGCCGCCGGCGGGGTCCGGGACTATGAAGGACTTAGAGCCATGGTCGAGGCGGGCGCGACCCGAGTAGGAGCCAGTGCGGGCGTCAAGATCGTTCGTGAATCGAAAGGAGAAAGAACTGAGCTCTCGCCGAAAACTTCTAATTACTAAGAAAGAACGCTTGTTATGCGCTCGGTATGTTAGTATTAGCGCCTTTAGGTGGGGCCCCACCGCGAACGAACTCACTCATGGAGGAACCCTTGCCCACGTCGCTCAGCCGAAATGAATTGAACGGCCTGGCCCGCGTCGGCGCCCAGGCCAGGCTCGCAGAGATCGACCGCGAGCGCCAGTCGATCCTTCGCGCGTTTCCCGATCTGTCGGGAGGTCGTCGCGGCCGACCCGCCAAGAAGCGTGCTGCGGCGGGCGTCCGGGCTCGTCGGGGACGCCGGCGGGCGATGTCGGCGGCGGAGCGCCGCGCGGTGTCCATACGGATGAAGAAATACTGGGCCGGCCGCCGCAAGGCCAAAGCGAAAGGGTAGCCGGCGCGGCTTGCCCCGGTACCGTGGAGTTCAGCGGCTGGCGCTCGCCGGCTGGTGTATCCTTTTTCTTTTCGCCACGACATGGCCCTGGAGCGACTTTCAGGGTCATCCCCACTGGGGAGGCGTGAATCTCGTGCCGTTCGCCGGCGCCGCCGACGCGCTGAGCGACATGGCATTGAACACGCTCCTCTTTGTCCCCTTTGGCTACCTGTATGTCAAGCAGTCGTCGCGCCCTTTCGCCGGCGCCATCACGCACGCCGTCACCGTAGCGTTCGCCGTGTCCACCTCGGTCGAGTTGCTTCAGGTGTTCATGCACAACCACTTTGCGACCATGACGGATGTGGCGACCGATGCGTTGGGCGCGCTAGCGGGGGCTTTCATGGCCAAACGATCCGGAGCGTGAGCGACGGCTGCGCGTGGGGGGTGGGGGCTCGCCGGAGCGAGCAGCCCCACGCGAACTGAGGAATGGAGCGGGCTACGGGGATCGAACCCGTCTGACTGGCTTGGGAAGCCAGAGCATTACCACTATGCTAAGCCCGCCCGCCGGCTGCTTCTTATTCTAACCGCAGTCGCCTGCGTCTCGATCGTCACCGCCGAATAACGGCGAGGACTTCGTCGCGGTGGGCCTCCATCATCGCCTGGGTCACCGCTTCCAGATTCAGTCTCAACAGCGGCTCCGTGTTCGAGGGCCGCACGTTGAAGTGCCAGTCGGGAAATTCCACCGAAATCCCATCCATCCGATAGACGATGCCGCTCGCGTAGCGCGCCTCGATGTCATCGAGCTTCTCCTGGACGAGGCGCATGTTCGCCACCCTGGTGTTGATCTCGCCCGAGATGAAGTACTTTTGACGCAGCGGCTCCAGCAGGTCCTGCAGCGACTGTCCCTTCTTCGACATGAGCTCGAGGATGAGGAGGGCCGGAATGAAACCGTTGTCGGCGTAGAAGTTGTCGCGGAAGTAATAGTGGCCGGTCACCTCACCCCCGAAGATCGCGTTGTCTTCACGCATCCGTTTCTTGAAGAAGGCGTGTCCCACGCGGTTCATCAGGGCCGTCCCTCCGTATCGCGCCACGGTGTCCTTGACGGCGTAGCTCGCCCGCACGTCGTAGACGATCGTGGCGCCGGGATGCTTCAGCAGGAACGCTTCGGCGAGGAGCGCCGTCACGAAATCGCCGGGGACAAAGCCGCCCTGGCCGTCGATGAAGAAGCAGCGATCGGCGTCGCCGTCCCACGCGATGCCGATGTCGGCGCGTTCAGCCAAGACCTGCTGCGTGATATCCCGCCGGTTCTCCTCGATGAGCGGGTTCGCCTCGTGATTGGGGAACGTGCCGTCGACCTCGAAGCATAAACGCGTCGTCCTGACGGCCGGCAGGCGGTCGAACAGCCTCGGTCCCACGAGACCCGCGATGCCGCTGCCGGCGTCGAGCACGGCCCCTATCGGCCTGATTGCCTGAGGGTCGATAAAGGACAGCACATGCTGAACGTAGCGATCGAGCACGTCCTTGCGATCGACCGAGCCGCGTGACGCCTGCGGAGGCGGGATCGAACTGCCGACGACCATGTCGCGAATGTCGGAGATACCCGCCTCGCCGCTGAGCGGGAAGGCCGCGCGCCGCACGAGCTTGGCGCCGTTGTAGGCCTTCGGATTATGCGAGGCCGTGATTTGGGCGCCGCCGTCGTACCTTTCGCTGGCGACGGCGTAATACATCATGTCGGTGCCGGCGAGGCCGTAATCCACGACGTCGGCTCCCTGTTCCAGCGCGCCCGCGATGAAGGCGTCGCCAAGCGCCGGCGACGAGAGCCGCATGTCGCGTGCGACGGCGATGCGCCGTGCGCCGAGATAGGCGATAAAAGCGCGGCCAATCTCGCGCATCACGCGCTCGTCGATCTGGTCGGGGTAGATTCCACGAATGTCGTACGCCTTGAAGATGTCCGTGTCGACGGCGGAGGCTCGTGAGGTCATGAGGAATTACAGTCGGCTGTAGTCGGTGACGGCGGACTTGTCACCCAGGACCACGCCGTCTCGAATCGTTGCGTTTCGTCCCACGTGGCAATGGCGGCCGAGGATCGCGCCGCCGAGCGAGGCTTCCCGGCCGACTCGGCAATTCGGCCAGAGGATCGCGCCGGCCACGTGGGCCTGCTCCTCGACGTGAGAGTGGCGTCCGACGACGCTGTAGGGACCGATATGTGCCCCGGCTTTGACCACCACGCCCTCGTCGATGAAGCACGGACCATCGACACGTGCGTCTGGCTCGACGCGAGCGTCCGGCGACAGCCAGCCGTGTCCCACCGCCGGGGTGTTCGGGGCCGAGAAGCGGCCGTCGAGAACGTCGCGGTGCACCTGCAGGTACTTCTCGGGCGTCCCGATGTCGATCCAATATCCTCGATAGACGTGGGCGACGAAGGTCTCGCCCCGTTCGATGAGGGACGGGAAGAAGCTCCGCTCGATCGACCACGCCGTCTCTGTCGGAATCCGATCGAAGGTGCGGGGTTCGAGCACGTAGATCCCGGCGTTGATTGTGTCGCAGGTGATCTCATCAGGGCTCGGCTTCTCGAGAAAGCGCCGCACGCGGCCGTCCGGGTCCGTTTCGACCAGCCCATACGCCGTCGGGTTCTCGACCGGTGTGAGCACGATCGTGGCCAGGGCCCGGCGCTCGCGATGGAGCCGGATCACGGCCGCCAGATCGACTAGTGTCAGAACGTCGCCGTTGAAGACCACCACCGTGTCGCGCAGCGAGTCGCCGGCGTATCGCACCGCGCCGGCGGTCCCGAGCGGAATCGGCTCGACCACGTACCGAATCTTGAGGCCGTGCTCCGACCCGTCGCCGTAGCTCTCTTCGATCCGGCGGGGCTGATAGTTGAGGCTCAGGATGACTTCGTCGATTTCGGGCACCTGCTTCAGCAGATCGATCTGGTAGTCGAGAAACGGCCGCCCGAAGATCGGCACGATAGGCTTGGGCGTATGGATCGTCAGGGGACGCAGGCGCGTACCCTTCCCCCCTGCCAGCAGGATGGCCTTCATGACAACCTGACGATTCTAACTCGAAACTTTGTGTCGGCGCCGTTGTGAGCGTTCCTCCGACGGGCTAGAATGGGTCAGACGCCGGGATTCTGGGTTAGTCACGGCAGCGATGAACCTGCCCAACCTCCTCACGCTCTCGCGGATTTTTCTCGTCCCGCTGCTCGTGGTCGTGCTGCTCACGAAGTTCGAAGGCCGCCTGATCTTCGGTGTCCGGAAAGAGCTCATCGGCGCGGCGATCTTCGGCCTGGCGTCGCTGACCGACTGGCTCGACGGCTACGTCGCGCGGCGGCGCAAGCAGGTCACGACGCTCGGTCAGGTGATCGACCCGCTGGCGGACAAGCTGCTCATCTCGGCCGCGCTCATTTCACTGGTCCAGATGGGGCTCGCGCCCGCTTGGATGGTCGCCGTCATCATCGGCCGCGAGTTCGCCGTGACCGGGCTGCGCAGCATCGCCTACAGCCGTGGGGTCGTGATGCCGGCGCGGCCGCTCGGCAAAGTGAAGATGGTGGCGCAAGTCGTCGCCATCGTGCTGCTGATCCTGGGGCGGGATCACCTGCGAGGATTCGTCGTGCTGGGCCAGATTGCGCTCTGGCTGGTGCTCATCGCAGCAGTCGTGTCGGCGGTGGATTACTACAGGCGCTTCAACCGGCTGGCCAATCCGAAGATCGCGGACTTCACGCTGGCTCGCGAGCGGGCAGAACGGAAGAAGATCGGGTAACGAAGCGTCGCCCCAAACCGACGAGTTCCGTAGGCGTGCGAAGCTTTGTTCCTAGTGTCCGATCTTCGCCATCGCGGTCTTCAGCGCGTCAACCTTCACCCGCGCCCTCTCCAGATACTCACTCTTCTGGAACTCGTCGATGAGGCGCTGATAGTAAGGCAGCGCTTCGGCCTGCTTCTCCGTCTTGACGAGCGACTCGGCCAGATAGAAGTACACGGCATCGCGAAAGCTGTAGTCGGGGTCGTCCTTCAGCACCTGCTTGAATCGATCGATGGCGCCCAGGTACCAGCGTGAACGGAAGTAGAAGAACCCGACCCGGTATTGTGACTCGCTCAGGCGGTCGCGCGTCTGGCGCAGCTTCTCCTTCACCTCCGGCAACAAGGTGCTGTTCGGGAAGCGGGCGACGAAGGCTTCGAACTCCTTCAATGTCGCTCTGGTCTCCGTCTGATCGCGGTCGGGACTGAGCATCTGCGCGAAGTGAGAGAGCCCAAGCTTGTACTGCGCGTAGTCGGCCCGCGGGTGCGTGGGGTAAAAGGTCAGAAACTCC
Organism: Acidobacteriota bacterium; assembly: GCA_016178075.1. Taxonomy (GTDB): domain Bacteria; phylum Acidobacteriota; class Vicinamibacteria; order Vicinamibacterales; family JACQTH01; genus JACQTH01. The sequence continues at coordinate 7,162 of JACOUA010000146.1, read as the reverse complement.
TTGAACTCGTTCCCGCCGAGGACCAGCGCCTCTGCGGTGTTTTCGCCGATGTACGTGTCTCCGAGGCCGAGCTTCGCGTCAGGTCGGAAGGGGCTTTGCGGGTAGTTGTCGACCAGCTGCCGGAAGTAGTCGCGCGCGACGAGCCATTTCCTGTCCTTGAGCGAGGCGGTCGCGCGGTCGTACAGAAACTTGTCAGCCTGCGAGGTGCCGGGCGGCGGGACGGAGGCCTTGTCGGCGCATCTCGCGGCCGTGATCAGACAGACTGTCCAGAGACACAGGATCGCGTGTCGAGAAGTCACGGCGCGTGGCCCACGGCTAGGTGTAGACGGTCTTGAGCCATTGGTACTCGGCGTCGAGGCCCTGCTCGAGCGAGACAGATGGCGCGAAGCGGAGATCGGCGCGTGCGGCCGAGGTGTCGGCATAGGTGTCCCGCATGTCGCCCTTCTGGGCCGGGCCACGGCGGATCTCGATTTGGCGCCCTGTTGTTTTGACGATCAAGGCGAGCACGTGGTTGAGCGACACCCGTGAGCCACCACCAATATTGTACACGCGGCCCGGAACACCCCGTGTCGCAGCCGCCGCCGTGGCGCCGACCGCATCAGCGACGAAGGTGAAGTCGCGCGTCTGCTCGCCGTCGCCGTAGACCTGAATCGGCTTGCCCTGGAGCGCGGCTTTCAAGAAGAGATGAAACCCCATGTCGGGACGCTGTCGGGGACCGTACACGGTGAAGTAGCGCAGCCACGTCGTCGGGACGCCGAAGTTGACGTAGTAGAGAGAGCAGAGGTGCTCGGCGGCGAGCTTGGAGACGCCGTACGGCGAGACTGGCTGAAGCAGCGACGCTTCGCGCATCGGGAGCGGCACGTTGTCGCCGTACACCGACGAGCTCGAGGCGTACACGAACCGCTCGACCGGGTGCCGGACGCACGCTTCCAGCAGCATCTGGGTCGCGTCGATGTTGTTGACGGTGTAGATCTGGAAGTCCCGCCCCCAACTCTTTCGCACGCCCGCCTGCGCCGCCAGGTGGAAGACGTGCGTAATGCCGTCGAGGAGCGGGTCCAGCTCGCACTGCTGGATCGCGGCCTCGACGAATCGAAACCGGGGCTGCCGTCGCAGGCCGGCGAGGTTCGCTTCCTTGATCGATCGCGGGTAGTAGTCCGTGAAGCAGTCGATGCCGACCACGCTGGCGCCCTCGCCGATCAGGCGCTCGGCGAGCGTCGAGCCCACGAATCCTGCGGCCCCGGTGACGAGCGCGTTCATCCGAACAGCTCCTAGCAGGCCACGCCGGCCAGCGCGGCGGCCTTCATCTCACGGGTCGCGCGCTCGGGATCGGCGGCGCCGAAGATGGCCGAGCCGGCCACGATGATCTCGGCGCCCGCCGCAACGAGGCGACCGACGTTGTGAGCGTCGATTCCGCCGTCCACTTCGACAGGCGCGTCATTGCCGGCGCCGTCCAGCAGGCGACGTGCCTCGCGGATCCTGAGCTCACTTCGCGGGATGAACGACTGGCCTCCGAAGCCGGGATTGACCGACATCACGAGCACAAAGTCGACGAGCTCCGCCACGTCCTGGAGCGCGCCGATCGGCGTCGAGGGGTTCACGGCGACGCCCGCCCTGGCCCCGAGACTCTTGATGTAGGTCAGGGTCCGGTGCAGATGGGGCAGGACTTCGACATGCGCGGAGACCATCGCGGCGCCGGCCTCGATGAACGCCTCGATGTAGCGATCAGGATCCTGAATCATCAGGTGCACGTCCAACGGGACGCTGGTGACGCGACGAATCGATCGCACCACGGGTGGTCCGATCGTAATGTTCGGAACGAAATGACCGTCCATCACGTCGACGTGGATGAGATCCGCGCCCCCGCGCTCGGCGGCCGTGATGGCGCTTCCGAGCGCGGCGAAGTCCGCGGCAAGAATCGACGGCGCGATCCGGACCGTCCCCACTATCGACTGACCTCGAGGGAGATTGGCTCTCCAGGGGTGATCTGGAAGCCGGCCTGCGGCGATTGCCTGAGGACAATCCCGGCCGGAACCCCGGGATAGGGCTGGCTGGCCACGACCGCCACGCGGAAGCCCGCCTCGCGGAGCGATCCGGCCGCGCGCTCGCCCTCGACGCCGATCAGATCGGGCATCACGTAGCTGGCGGCCTGCTCGCCGCGGTTGACGAGCAGCGCCACGCGATCGCTTCGCGCGTTGGGCGGCGGCGCTTGCGCGACCACGACGCCGGTGGGGTAGTCGTTGGCACGGATTTCAGCGACCGACGTCAGGGTCAGACCCTCCTGGCTCAGGCGAACCTGCGCCGTGCGATCGGTCTCGCCAACCAGCGAGGGAATCGTCGTGACCTTCGGACCTCCGCTGAGCCACACCTTCACGCTGCGGTTGCGCCGCGCGACACTCCCGGCTTCGGGATCCTGTTGGACGATGTGGCCCGCCGGGATCTTGGGATCGAGCCGTCGGCTCTCTTCGACCCGCAGCGACAGCCCGAGCGCGCCGAGCGTGGCGGTCGCGTCGTTGACCGAGCGGCCCGCCAGAGGCGGGATCTTTACTTCGCTCGTCACGAGGGCGATCCGCATGCCGGCGGCGGCGAACAGCACGTAGGTCGCCAGAAGCGCACTGCCGAGCACCAGGACCTTCCCGGCGCTCCAGACGCTCGTTCGGATCGTCACCGATCGCAATGTACTACACGAGCCGCTGCGCGCGCATCAGGACGGCGCCGAAAAAGGCCTCCAGTCCGTGCTCGTGCGGGAGCGTCCGAAAGTACCCCTTTCCGTCCACGAGCTCCCGGACCGCTGAATGAAGATTCGGCGCCGCCAGAAGATCGACCTTCGAGAAGCCGGTGTGCTCGCACAGGAACGCCTCGACGACGAGCTCGTTCTCTTCCGGCTCGCTCGAGCACGTCGCATAGATTAACTGACCGCCAGGCCGCACCACGGTTGCGGCATTGGCCAGCATCAGCCGTTGGGCCTCGGCCAGGATCGCGAGATCCGACTCCTGCCGACGCCACTTGATGTCGGGGTCCCTACGGACCGTGCCAAGACCTGAACACGGAGCGTCCAGCAGGACAGCATCGAACGCGGCTCGAAACGGCAGCGAACGTTTCAGATCGAACTGGACCGGGCGCACGCAGGTCGCGCCGCTGGCCTGCACGGTGGCCGAAAGCAGCCTCACGCGACGCCGTTTCACGTCCGCCGCGACGATGAGACCGCGGTCGCGCATGTCCGACGCCAGCGCGACGGTCTTGTTGCCGGGCGAGGCACACGCGTCGAGCAGCCGTTGGCCGGTGGTCGCAGCGACGAGCTCCGTCACGAGCTGCGAGCTTTCATCCTGAACCGTGAAGAGACCTGTCTCGTTGAGGTGAGCGGAGGCAGGGTGTCCGCTCGAGACGGTGAGACCATGGGGCGCGCGGCGCGTCGGCTCCGACGCGACATCGTGGGCGCGGAGCCGCGCCTGCAGGGCGTCGCGCGTCGTTCGGAGCGTGTTGACGCGCAACGCGAGGGGGGCGTGCCCGTTATTGAAGCGCGCCCACTGCTCGGCCGCGTCGAAGCCGTGCCGGTCCAGCCACCGCGCGGCCAGCCAGCGCGGGTGCGACAGCGTGACGGACAAGAAATCCAGTGCCTCTTCGCGAGACGCCGGCGTCGCCAGCAGGTCACCTGACGGGCGCAGCGGCCAGGTGATTCGGTGGCGCGAACGCGACAGGCCTCGCAGCACCGCATTGACGAACCCCGCCGCGCGCGCGTGACGCGCCCGCCTCGTCAAATCCACCGCATCGTCCACCACCGCTGACGCGGGGACGCGATCGAGGTGTAGAAGCTGATACGCGCTGAGCCGGAGGATGTGCCGGACCGACGGGTCGATCCGATCCGGGGGGCGCCCAGCCGCCCAGGTGATCGCATGGTCGAGCGCGGCGCGCCAGCGCAGGGTCCCGAGCGCGATCTCGGTCGCGAGGGCCCGATCGCGCTCGCTTTCGAGCTCGGACCGCTGATAGGCGAGGACGTCGCCGAGGGTCGCAGAGTGTGCCTCGACGGCGCGTAGCGCTTCGAAGGCCGCCACGCGGGCCGGCGCCACCACTAAGTGCCCCATCTCATAAATACGGCGAGGCACCGAGGGCGCCGAGGCGCCCGGTCGACCACCCCAGCGCGGCTGCTGCGCTGGGGACCCCGGCCGGCACGGCGCGACGAGTGAGAGCAACGCAGCCCCGGGGCCCCCGACGCGCGTTTCCCAGCGCGTTGGGGTGGGAGCCGGGCGGGATGCATCGGCGGCCGAATGCCGCCGTATTTATGAGATGGGGCACTAAGTACTGCGTTTCACAATTACGGTGACGTCTCGGCCGCCGAGGCATCCCGCCTCGCCGCGTTGCTCGTCGGTCAAATGCGCCCGGCATGCTCCCTCCTCGCGCCTTGCGATCCGGCCGCCTCGGCGCCCGAATACGTCACCGTAATTGTGAAACGCAGTACTAAGTCAGCCTTGCGCCGGACAGCTGAGCATGGCCCGCGAGAAACTCGCGCGCCGTCATCGGCCGTCGCCCTTCTGGTTGCAGCTCGAGGATCCTCACCACCGTATCGTGGCCACCCGCCACCAGGAGCTCGTCGCCCTCGGCGCGGACAATCGAGCCTGGAGATCGAGACGCAGTCGTCGGCGACCTTGTCTCCGCTGCCGTCTTCAAGATGATGAGGCGCCTTCCTTGCAGGAAGGTGTACGCATGCGGCCAGGGATGGAGCCCGCGAACCCGATTGGAGATGGCCGTGGCGGTGTCCTCCCAACGGATGTGACCTTCTTCCTTGGTCAGTCGTGGCGCGTAGGTCGCCTGTCGGTCGTCTTGCGGGGTCTCCGTGCTCGTGCCGCCCGTCAGGTCAGCAAGCGTCTTCACGAGCAGTCGGGCTCCGAGATCGGCAAGATCGCGCTCCACTTGCTCGCTTGTCTCGTCGGGGCCGATCGGCCGGCGGGCCGTCGCGAGCATCGGCCCGGCATCCAGCGCCTTGACGACCCGCATGATCGTCACCCCCGTTTCGGCATCGCCGTTCATCACCGCCCGCTGGACGGGAGACGCTCCGCGGTATCGCGGCAAAAGCGAGGCGTGGACATTGACCAGCCCGAGTCGAGGGAGCGACAGGACCTCGTCGGGCAGTATCTTGCCGAAGGCCGCGACGACGCCAAGGTCGGCTCGATGCGCGCCAAGCGCATCGAGAAACGCCGGATCCTTGAGGCGCTCGGGCTGAAGGACGGGAATCCCACGCTCGCTTGCGGCGAGCATGACCGGAGACGCCCGCGACCGGTGACCACGGCCCTTCGGCCGGTCAGGCTGGGTCACGACGACGACGATCGGATGCGACCCCGCCAGCGCCGCGAGCGTTGGAACCGCGAACGCCGGAGTACCGAAGAAAGCGATCCGAAGCGGCGAGGCCGGCGCTACCACTGACCAGCTCGCGCGAGCTTCCGCACCTTTCTGACGATCATGTCGCGCTTGATGCCGCGGAGGCGGTCCACGAAGAGGCGGCCATCGAGGTGATCCAGCTCGTGGTGCAACGCTCGGGCCAGCAGCCCGGTGCCTTCGAGGACACGCTCCACGCCGTTGCGATCCAGCCCTTTGATCTTCACGAACCGCGGTCTGGCCACCGTGGCGGTGAAGCCGGGCACGCTCAGGCAGCCCTCTTCCTCGAGCTGCATCCCGTCACGCTCGATGACTTCCGGATTGATCAGCGCGACAAGCGCCGCCGGGTCGTGGCCCAGTGAGGTATCGATGACGAACACCCGAAGCGGCACACCGATCTGCGGCGCGGCCAGCCCGACTCCGGGGGCGGCATACATCGTCTCGACGAGGTCGTTAACGAGGGTCTGGACCTCATCGGTCAGTTCCAGGACCGGTTGCGCCGCTTGCTGAAGGACGGAATGACCGTACTTGATGATCGGGCGGAGCATGTTCAGCGGGCGGCCGTCGGGAACCGGCCGGCAAGTTTCGCCCGCCAGTCGCTGTAGGTCCGCTCGATATCCGCGATCGTATCGGCGCCGAACTTCTCGAGGAACGCGTCGGCCAGCACGAAGCACACCATCGCTTCGCCAACGACCGCCGCCGCCGGAACCGCGCAGACGTCGCTGCGCTCGACGGCGGCCGGCGCTTCCGCCATCGTCGTCAGGTCGACCGACCGCAGCGGCTTCATCAGCGTCGAGAGCGGCTTCATGTAGACCGTCACGCGGAGCTCCTCGCCGTTGGTCACGCCTCCCTCGAGGCCGCCGGCGTTGTTGGTCGGCCGGCCCAGGGGGACGGCGTTTGCCGGGGCGTTCGGGCGGGGCAGGATCTCGTCGTGCATCCGCGACCCAGGCAGGGACGCGGCTCTTGGTCCCTGCCCGATCCCGACCGCCTTGATGGCCGGAATCGACATGAGCGCTTGTGCCAGTCGACCGTCGAGCTTCCGGTCCCACTGCGCGTAGCTTCCCAGACCCGGCGGGAGCCCGCGAGCCATCACCTCGAAGCTTCCGCCGACGGTGTCGCCTGCCTCGCGCGCGCGATCGATCGCCTGAGTCATGCGCGACTCGACATCCGCGTCCGCGCATCGAAGCGGTGCGGCCGGGTCGAGGCTCCTCGCCTGTTCGAACGACACCGCCAGCGGCGTCTCGATCGCCACGTCGCCAATCGAGATCACATGGCTCGTGACTTCGATCCCGAACCGCTCGAGGAGCTGGCGTCCCAACGAGCCACACGCGACCCGCGCCGCCGTTTCCCGCGCGCTGGCTCGCTCGAGGACGTCACGGATGTCATCGTGGCCGTATTTCAACGCGCCGGCGAGGTCCGCATGGCCGGGCCTCGGACGGGAGACGGCCGCCCGATCCGGTCCCCCCGCGCCGGCCGGGACTTCGCCCTCGACGTGCATGGTCCGCTGCCAGTTCTCCCAATCGCGGTTGCGGATCATCAGCCCCACGGGCGCGCCGGTTGTGAGGCCATTGCGTACACCGGACACAATTCGCGCCTCATCCGATTCGATGGCCATTCGCCGTCCTCGGCCGTACCCCCCCTGTCGCCGACGCAACTCGCGTGTCAGGCCGTCGAAATCGATCGTCAGACCAGCCGGGAGACCTTCCACGATGGCCAGGAGCGCCTGGCCGTGCGACTCGCCGGCAGTCAGAAACCGCAGCATTCGACCTCATTCTACATGAGAAATTTTGCACCC
>JACOUA010000145.1 GCA_016178075.1 Acidobacteriota bacterium | reverse complement strand
GCTCGCCGTACAGCCGCGCGTCGAGGGTGAGCGGCGTCCCCCTCGCGTCGATCGCGACCTCGGCGCGCCGCGTGAGCCAGCCCTGGGCGTCGAAGCGAAACAGCAGCTCGCTCAGCCACTCACGGAGGAGCAACGCCAGCTCCGGCGAGCTCAGCCCGATCTGCGCGATCTGGCGCTCCTCCACGGTTGTGATATCGGTGATGATGTCCGTCAAGGCCACGGCCGCCTCGCCGAACAGCTCGTCGCAGGACCCGGCGGAGAGCCGGACGCCGATATCGCCGGTGTGATCGAACGGCTCGACTCCCAACCCCGATCCCCTCCTCCGATCAAACTTTCGGGACGCGCCCCACGTCAAACTGATCGAGAGCGGATGCCAGTACCCGCCAGGGTACTCGTGTGGCCTGAACGGCCCCCGAGTTCACGAGTTATACTGAATTGTTGTCGGTTTTCAGGCTGAAAGCTGAGAGCTGATAGCGTCTTTATGCCCCTGGACCTTGCCGCCGTGCAGGCCGCCCTGCGTGCGGACGACCTCGATGGCTGGCTGCTCTACGACTTCCACGGCGCGAACCCGATTGCCGCAGGGCTGGTCGGCCTTGCGGGCTCGGGGAAGATGACGACGCGCCGGTGGTACTACCTGATTCCCAGCCAGGGCGAACCGCGAGGGCTCGTGCACGCCATCGAGCGGTTCGTGCTGGACGAGCTGCCGGGCACCAAGGCGCCGTACGCGGGACGCCGCGAGCTCGAAACAGGGCTCGACGGTCTCCTGGGAGGCCTGCGGCGCGTCGCGATGGAATATTCCCCCAAGTGCGCCATTCCGTACGTCTCGCGCGTCGACGCCGGCACGGTCGAGTTGGTCCGGCAGCGGGGCGTCGAAGTCGTCTCGTCCGGCGACCTCGTGCAGCGGTTCGAGGCGCGGTGGAGCGATCGACAGCTCGAGTCTCATGTCGAGGCGTCGGCCAGGCTGTACCGAATCAAGGATCGCGCCTTTACCGCGATTGGCGAACGCCTCCGCAAGCGGGTGCCGACGACGGAATTCGACATCCAGCAGCTCATGACGGGATGGTTCGCCGACGAAGGGCTGGTCACCGATTCGGCGCCCGTCGTCGCCGCTCAGGAGCACGCGGGCCTTCCCCACTATTCACCGGACGAGCGCACCAGCCGCGCGGTCGGCCGCGATGAAGTCATCCTGCTCGACCTTTGGGGCAAGCTACCGGACCACGGCTCGGTGTTTGCTGACATCACCTGGGTGGGGTTTACGGGATCACGGGTACCCGAGCCGTACGGTCGAGCGTTCGCTGTCGTGTCTCGAGCGCGCGATGCCGCCATCGAGCTCGTGCAGGGGGCCGCGCGCGAAGGACGGGACCTGCGCGGCTGGGAAGTCGACCGTCGCGCGCGCGGTGTCATCCAGGACGCCGGGCTCGGGGAATACTTCATCCATCGCACGGGTCACAGTCTTGGGGAGCAGGTGCACGGCAACGGGGTCCACATGGACGACTACGAGACGCACGACGATCGGCGGCTGCTGCCCGGCACGGGATTCACGATCGAGCCGGGGGTCTATTTCGACTCGTTCGGGATTCGGTCGGAAATCAACATGTACTTCGGAGCCGGCGAGGCGCTGGTCACCGGAGCGATGCAGACGGAGATGATGACGTTGGTGTAGTGTTGAGTCTGGAACGGCACGGTTTTTTTTGGCTTCACTGGAGGCTACTTCATGTCCCAACGAAAGACGACCTTTTTTTATGTGCTCCTGATCGCGGTGGCCTCGGTGGCCGTCGGGATGGTCATCGCGTCGCGACTGGACCTGTCCCCGCAGTCCTCCGCGCAGGAACTCGCCGTGCCGGCTCTCAACAGCTCGCCGCTGACGGGTGCGATGGACGCGGGAACGTTTCGCAACATCGCGAAGAACTCGAGCCCGATGGTCGTGAACATCCGAACCGAGTCGAAGCGGCGCGCGCAGGAGATGACGGATCTGTTCGGTGGCGACGAGCTGTTCCGCCGGTTCTTCGGCCAGCCGGAGTCGCCGACGCCGCGGTCACGGCCGCGCGACCAGGTCACGTTCGCGGCCGGCACCGGGTTCATCATCGGGCGGGACGGCTACGTCCTGACGAACAACCACGTCGTCGAAGATGCGACGAAGATTGTCGTCATGCTCTTTGGTCAGCCGGAGCGGGAGTACCAGGCCAAGGTGGTCGGCCGCGACCCGCTGACCGATAGCGCGCTCATCAAGATGAACGAACTGCCGAAGGAGCCGTTGCCGGAGGCGAAGTTCGGCGACTCCAGCATCATGAAGCCGGGCGATTGGGTCATGGCGATCGGCAACCCCTTCAACCTCGCCCACACGGTGAGCGTCGGGGTCGTCAGCGCGTCGGAGCGTCCCTTCGAGGTCTCGACGGGCCGATATCAGGATGTGCTGCAGACCGACGCGGCGATCAACCCGGGCAATTCCGGCGGGCCGCTGCTGAACATCCGAGGCGAGGTCGTCGGGATCAACACCGCGATCATCAGCGATCAGGCTCGGGCGGCCAACATCGGTATCGGGTTCGCCATCCCGATCAACGCCGTGCGGTCGGTGCTGAGCGAGCTCCGGACCGGCAAGGTGACGCGCGGCCGCATCGGCGTGGAAATCCGCACCGTGCCGACCGACGCGCTCGCCGAATTCGGTTTGAAGGAGGCGCGTGGTGCGCTGATCGTGCGGGTCGATTCCGAAGGACCGGCGGCCAAGGCGCTCGAGCCGGGCGACGTCGTGATCGAGTACAACGGCCGGCTGGTGAAGACGCGCGAAGATCTCGTCAACATGGTCGTCCAGACCAGGCCCGGCACGACCGTGCCGCTCAAGATCTTGCGCGACAAACAGGAGAAATCGGTCAGCATCAAGGTCGAGGAGCTCAACCTGGAAACCGAAGGTGCCCGGAGAACGGAGGAGCCGCAGGAGGAAACCAGCGGCGGCTTCGGGATGACGCTCAAGAACCTGACGCCTGACCTGGCGCGCCAGCTCCGCGTGCCCTCGGCCACGACCGGCGTGGTCGTGACCGAGGTCGAGCCGGCTGGCCCCGCCGCGCGCGGCGGAGTGCAGCGCGGCGACGTCATCCTGCGGGTGAACCGGCAGCCGATCGACAGCACGGCCGAGGCGAGCCGTCGGCTGCAGGGGGTGCCGAACGGCGGGACGGCGTTCCTGCTCGTCTGGCGCCGCGGTCAGGAGCTGTTCCTGACGGTACGAAAAGAATAAGTCAACATGGACGATTGGCGATTGGCGATCGACGATTGATTGCTGATCGCCGATTGCGCGGCATTGACGAATCAAGGGCGATTGAGGGGGATCGGTCCGAATTGGCCGGCGTTCTTCTCAATCGTCCTTCGTTCGACAATGCCGTCCAATCGTCAATCGCCAGTCAATCCTTCAATCGCGAATCTCCAATCGCCAATTCTTTGAGTGCCGATTGCCGCGCGGTCATCGTCGACGAGATTCGACGAGGCGGACCCGTGACGGTCGCGCGGTTCATGGAGCTGGCGCTCTATCATCCCGCACACGGGTACTACGCACGCGCGGCCCGGCGATCGGGGCGTGACGGCGATTTCTTCACGAGCGTCGACGTCGGTCGCGTCTTCGGTGAGCTGCTGGCGGTGCAGCTCGGCGAGATGTGGCGCGTCCTGGCCACGGATGGCTCCGCCGTCTGCGACCTCGTCGAAGCGGGCGCCGGAAACGGTCAACTCGCAGCGGACGTCCTCGACACCGCTGCCACCCGCGACCCCGACTTCTATGACTCCATCAGCTTGTGCCTCGTGGAGCGGAGCCCCGCCGCCCGGGCGGCGCAGCCGGGCGTGCTGGGCACCCACGGCCCGAAGCTGACATCCAGCCGATCGGCTCTTCCGGATCGGATCGACGGCATCCTGTACGCAAACGAGCTGCTCGACGCCATGCCGACGCACGTCGTCGTCATGCGCGACCGACTGCGCGAGGTCTACGTCGACTGGGACGACCACGAGCTCGTCGAGCGCGAAGACGTCCCATCGACCTGCGAGCTCGAGGCGTATCTCGAGCGGCTGAGCGTCGCGCTCCAGCCCGGCTGGCGGGCCGAGATCAACCTGCAGGCGGCCGACTGGGTCGAGGACGCGGCGGGCCGCCTCGATCGAGGGTTCCTGGTGCTCATCGACTACGGCCACCACGCGCAGGAGCTGTATGCTTCACCCCATTCGGCCGGCACGTTGACGACGTTCCGCCGCCACGTGACCGGGACTGGATATGCTCGAGACGAGACCTGCGTGTGGCTCGAGGATCCGGGATCGGTCGACATGACCTCGCACGTCGATCTGACGACGGTGCAGCGTAGGGCGGAAGCGGCGGGATTGGAGACGCTCGCCGTGCTCGACCAGACCTATTTCCTGCTGGGACTTGGTCTGGCAGATCGTCTCGCGCAGCACGGAGGCGACGGGGTCGCCGCGCTGAAGGCGCGCCTCGCGCTCAAGACGCTGATGATGCCGGGGGGCCTCGGCAGCGTGCAGAAGGTCATGATTTTCGCCAAGGGCGTCGGCCGCCCGCGTCTTCGTGGATGCGGCGACAAAGTGAGGGTCACGTGAGGACGCTGCCACGCTACGCGCTCGCGGGACTCATCCTGACGTGCGCGTCCGAAGTCCTGATGCTGCTCGAGGTCGAGCCGTTCTGGACGTGGCACACGTCGATCGCGTGGACCGGCTACGTCCTGTTCGTCGACGGCGTGGTCTGGATGCGCCGGGGGCACTCCTGGGTGAGGGATTCGCCACGCGAGCTCGCGTTCCTCGCGATCCTCTCGATCCCGTTGTGGCTCGTGTTCGAGTTCTACAACCTCTTCATCCGCAACTGGCACTACATCCATCTTCCCGAGCAGCCGGCGCTGCGCGCGCTGGGATTCGCGTGGTCCTTCGCCACCATCTGGCCGGCGATCCTGATCACCGGGGAGATGATCGGCAGCCTGCGCATCCCGTCGTCGGCGTCACCACTGATTGCGGAAACACAGCCGGAGGCCTTGGGCCTCGAACGTGGAAACGATGATGCAAGCAAGATCCGGAGCGTGAGCGACGGCAGCGCGTGGGAGTGGGGCCCCACGCGAATCCTAATGATGGTGCTCGGGGCCGCGTTCCTCATCTGGCCGTTCATCCAGCCGTCCGCGTATCTGGCGGCACCGGTGTGGCTGGGCTTCGTGCTGCTCGTCGACCCGATCAACGCCCGCTGGGGCGAGGCGTCGCTTCTCGTCGATGTCTGTCGCGGCAGACACGATCGCGCGATCAACCTGGCGCTCTCGGGCCTGCTCTGCGGTGTGCTCTGGGAATTCTGGAACTACTGGGCGCGTGCGAAGTGGATTTACACGGTGCCGATTATGGAAGAGGTTCGCATCTTCGAGATGCCGCTCGCGGGCTACCTCGGCTTTCCCGCCTTCGCGCTCGAGTGCTTCACGATGTATGTCTTCGTCCGGCGCCTGCTGTGGAACGGAGCCAAGCGGACCATCGCGTTGTAATTTCACGCCCAACGGAGTCTAATATTCGCTTTCGGTCCCGGAGGAAGCGAGACGTTCACTTCTCACTTCGACGATGAGGGGGCTATGAGCACCACCATCGAACGCGAGATCAAGCTGCGGTTCGGGAACCCGTCCGAGGCGAGAGCGGCGATTCTGGCAACGGGCGCCACGCTGCTCAAAGGACGACGCCTGCAGGAAGACTGTCTGCTCGACACGGCGGACGGCCGCCTTCGCCACCAGCACTCGATCCTGCGCGTGCGGATCGACTCCGGCAAGAACCTCCTCACGTTCAAAGGCCCCGCCCAGCCTTCGGACATGAAGGTACGGGAGGAAACCGAGACCCTGGTGGGTGACGGGCTCGTGCTGCTCAGGATCCTCGAGGAGCTCGGATACCACGTCTGGTTCCGGTATCAGAAGTACCGGGAAGAGTTCGGCCACGAGGATGTGATCATCGCGCTCGACGAGACGCCGGTCGGCACCTACGTCGAGATCGAGGGCGGCGAGCGCGGGATCATGGACGTCACCGCGGCGCTCGGCAGAACGCCCACCGACTTCCTGCTCGACTCGTACCGGAGCCTCTACCTGAAACACTGCCAGAGCCACGACCTGAAGCCCGGCAACATGTTGTTCGAAGACGAAGCGGAACAGACAGTTGGCAGCAGACAGTGAGGAAGAATTGACGATTGGCGATTGGCGATTGGCGATTGAAAGATTGATTGGCGATTGGTGATTGGGCGGAATTGTCGAATGAAGGGCGATTGCGAAGAATTCCGGCTAATTCAGATCAATTCCGGCCGATCGTCCTTGACTCGTCAATTCCGCGCAGTCGTTAATCAACAATCAATCGCCATTCGGCAATCGCCAATCGCCGATTCTGTACTTTCGTGACCCTGTCCGAGTGGCCAGCCCTGATTCTCGCTGCGGGATACGGCACACGCCTGCGTCCTCTCACCAACGACCGCGCGAAGCCCGCCGTGCCGGTCGCCGGCGTCCCGCTCATCATTCGGCTGCTGCGATGGCTCTCGCGTTGGGGCGTGCAAGACGTGGTCATCAACCTTCACTACAAGCCGCAAACGATCACGGCCGTGGTCGGTGACGGACAGCTGTTCGGCGTGAACGTTCGATACTCGTGGGAGCCCTCGATCCTCGGATCGGCCGGCGGGCCTGCGCGGGCGTTCCTGCTCCACGACGCCGAGCGCTGGCTGATCGTCAACGGCGATACGCTGACCGACGTCGATCTGGCGCGCCTCACGGATCGGCATCGGTCGAGCGGGGCGCTCGTCACCCTGGCGGTCGTCCCGAACCCGGACCCGTCCCGCTACGGCGGAGTCATCGTTCGCGACGATGTCGTGACCGGTTTCACGCCGGCGAGCCGGAACCCGCCCGACACGTGTCACTTCGTGGGCGTGCAGACGGTCGAGCGATCGGCGTTCGAGGGTGTGCCGGTCGACCGGAGAAGCGAATCGGTTGGCGAGCTGTATCCCCGGCTGATCGCGTCTCAGCCGGGCAGCGTCCGCGCGTTCGTGTCGAACGTGCGGTTCTTCGACATCGGGATGCCCGACGACTACGTCACAACGTCCCGCAGCTTCGAACAGGCGAACGGTCCGAAGAGAAGATAGTCGCCCCGACCCGGCGCGGCGAGCGTGAGCGACCCGCCTCCGTTCTTCGAGCTTCCGCGTTCGCTGAAGCTACGGCGGATCGCCGAAGCCTTGGCGGAGGCTGGTCCCGCGGAGCCCATTCGTGGTTCGAGGATGGGGCGGAGCGGCCGCCCCATCGCAAACTCAACGATGATCCTCGATCGCACGCAGAAAAGCCCCGCGGTTCCCGAGCGGGTGTTGGACTATCTGGGCCGCTCGCCGCTCGGCCGGGATGTCACGAAGGTGCTCCCGCTCACGGGCGATGCCTCCGACCGGCGATATTTCCGGGCGATCCGGGCGGCCGGCGACTCGGTGGTGATCGCACTGCACGGCTCCGCGTTCGAGTACCACGCCCTGCCGTTCGCGCGCGTCGCGGAGCTACTGGGCCGGATCTCACTGCCGGTTCCGGCGATTCTCGATCATGCCGGCGAGCTCGGCATCCTCGCGCTTCAGGATCTGGGCGACGTCACGCTCCAGGCGCACCTGGGCGCCGGGCCCGCGACCGAGCACATGGCGCTCTACCGCCGAGCCGTGGAGTTCATCGAAGTCCTCCAGCGACGCGGCGACGAGATGGCGGCGGCGGCGTATCCGCCGTACGGGGTCGCGTTCGACGAAGAGAAGCTGACGTGGGAGCTGGACTTCTTTCTGAAGCATTTTATCGGCGCCTACCGCGGCGCGACGATCGATCCTTCAGTCTGGAACGACATCAGAACCGAGTGGCAGCCGATCGTGCGCGAGCTCGCCGCCGAGCCGCGCGTCCTGTGCCACCGCGACTATCACAGCCGGAATCTGATGCTGCACGAGCGCGAGCTGTACATCATCGACTTCCAGGACGCGCGCATGGGCCCGGATACGTACGACCTGGTTTCGCTCCTGCGCGATTCGTACGTGGACGTCCGCGAGGAGGCGATCACCGACCTCATCGCCTATTTCCTCGCGCTGAAGGGCCGCCAGGAGGACGCGTCTCCCGGCACGACGGCGAACGACGCCCGGGCATTTCGCGTCCGCTTCGACGTGATGGCGCTCCAGCGGAACCTGAAGGCCCTCGGGACGTTCGGCTACCAGACGAGCGCGCGCGGCAACACGGTCTACATCCAATACATTCCCCGCACCCTCACCTACGTGCGCGACAACCTCGTGCGATACCCGCGGTTCGAGAAGCTGCGGCGGCTCCTCGCCAATCTGGTCGACGAACTGGCGTAGGGAGTTCTGGGTTATGAGTTATAGGTAGTGACTTACAACTCAGAACTGGCTCCTGAGAACTACAATATTCTGTTGTGCGCTTCGGCATCTCGACTCACCTGTATCATCGCCAGCGGCTTCGGCGCGAGCACCTGGCTGAAATCGCCAGCCACGGGTTCGAGGTGGTGGAGCTCTTCGCGTTGAAGGGACATTTCGACTATCACGATCCGGGCGCCATCGCCGCACTGAAGGGCTGGCTGGCCGAGACCGGTCTCGCGCTGCACTCGATCCATGCCCCGATCTTCGACACGCTGAAAGAGGGCGAGCCCCGACGCATGTTCTCCAACGCCCACCGCCACGACAGCGAGCGGACGCTTGCGCTCGAGGAGACCGAGCGGGCGCTCGGCGTCGCCCGGGAGATCCCCACCGGCTACTTGGTCGTCCACCTCGGGGTCCCGGCGTCCGTGCAGTCGGATCCGAACGACAACGACATGGCGGTCGCGCAGAAGAGCCTCGAGGCGATCGATGCGCTCGCGCAGCCGCTCGGCATCAGGGTGGCGGCCGAAGTGGTGCCCAACAACCTGTCCGGCGCCGCGCGGCTCGTCCGGGTGCTCGAAGAGGAGGTGGAGCTACCGCGCGCCGGCGTCTGCCTCGATTTCGGCCACGCGCACGTCATGGGCGACCTCATCGACGCCATCGACGTCATCTCGGGCCATCTGATCACGACGCACGTGCACGACAACTTCGGCAAGACCGACGACCACCTCCTGCCCTTCGACGGCAACATCGACTGGCCCGCCGCGCTGATGTCGGTGCAGAAGATCGGCTACGACGACACGCTCCTCTTCGAGCTGGCCAACACGAGCACGCCCGGCGCGGTGCTGGCCGGCGCGGCGCGGGCCCGCCGGCGCTTCGAGGAGATTCTGGCGCGCTGAGGACCGGCATGACCGTCTACATCGAGCAGATCGCCGCGCACGAGGGACAGGAGGTCACGATCCGCGGGTGGCTGCACAATCGCCGCTCGAGCGGCAAGATCCACTTTCTCACCGTCCGGGACGGCACCGGTTTCATCCAGGCGGTCATGTCGAAGTCGGGCGTCAGCCCCGAGACCTTTCAGCAAGCCGACCATCTGTCGCAGGAAAGCTCGATCGTGCTGACCGGCACGGCACGCGCCGACACGCGCGCCCCCGGCGGATTCGAGATCGACGTCACGGCGCTCGACGTCGTGGCTCCCGCGCACGACTATCCCGTGACGCCGAAGGAGCACGGCGTCGACTACCTGATGGACCGCCGGCATCTGTGGATCCGAACCGAGCGTCAGAACGCCATCCTGCGAATCCGTCACGAGATCGTGAACGCGATCCGCGACTTCTTCAACGATCGCGGCTTCATCCTCGCCGACACGCCCATCTTCACCCCGGCGGCGTGCGAGGGCACCACGACGCTCTTCTCCGTCCAGTACTTCGAGGACGCGACCGCATACCTCACGCAGAGCGGCCAGCTCTACAACGAAGCCAATGCCATGGCCCTCGGCCGGGTCTACTGTTTCGGGCCGACCTTCCGGGCCGAAAAATCGAAGACGCGCCGCCATCTGACCGAATTCTGGATGGTCGAGCCCGAGATGGCCTACGCGACCCTTGACGATGTGATCACGCTCGGTGAGGCGCTGGTCACGTTCGTCGTCGGGCGAGCGCTCGATCGGCGCGCGCGCGAACTGAGGGTCCTCGAGCGCGAGACGAAAAACCTGGAACAGGTGCAGACGCCCTTCCCGCGGCTCTCGTATGACGAAGCGGCGAAGATCCTCAAGGAAAAAGGGCTGCCGTTCGAATGGGGCGGCGACTTCGGCGGCACCGACGAAACCGTGCTGTCGGAGCAGTTCGACCGCCCCGTCGCCGTCCATCGGTACCCGTCGGCCATCAAGGCGTTCTACATGAAACCCGACCCCGACCGGCCCGAGCTCTCGCTGTCGGTCGATATCCTGGCCCCGGAAGGCTACGGGGAGATCATCGGCGGCGGGCAGCGCCTCGACAACTACGAGCTGCTGCTCGAGCGCATCAAGGCCCACAACCTGCCGCAGGACGCGTTCGAGTGGTACCTCGACCTGCGGCGCTACGGATCGGTGCCGCACGCCGGATTCGGCATGGGGGTCGAGCGCGTGGTCGCCTGGATTTGCGGTCTCGAGCACGTGCGCGAGACGATTCCGTATCCACGGATGCTCTATCGGTTATATCCGTGATCGGGACTGGGGACTCGGGGTTCGGGATTCGAGAGACAACACCGATCCGGCCTCTCCGAACCAACAAATCCCGGATCCCGACCCCCGAATCCCGTTATCGATCATGAAGATCGGTTTCCTCTCCCTCGGCTGTCCCAAGAACCTCGTCGATTCCGAGGTCATGCTGGGACTGGTCCGCGAGGCGGGCCACGAGATCACGCCTGACGCGCGCGACGCCGACACGCTCGTCGTGAACACCTGCGCGTTCATCGATTCGGCGAAGCAGGAGTCGATCGACGCGATCCTCGAGATGGCCGAGCTCAAGAAGACCGGCCGCTGCCGGAAGCTCGTCGTGACCGGGTGCCTGGCCGAGCGCTATCGCGATACGCTCTGTCAGGAAATCCCGGAGATCGACGTCCTCCTCGGGACCGGAGAGGTGCCGGCGATCGTCGGAGCAGTCGTGGACGCGCCGGCTTCTGGTGTCGGCGTCCCTGTCAGCCTCGTTCGACGCTCAAGCGCGACACTCGTTCTGGTTCCCGGTCGCGCAGGACTTTCGCCTTCGCCCGAAGCTTCGGAAGTCCGGCTCCAGCCGGACCCGGACCGCCGTAGCCTTGGCGGAGGCGGTCAGCCCTGCGCCAGGGAGCTTCCGACCTATATCTACGACGCCGACACGCCGCGGGTCCTCACGACCCCACGCCACTACGCATACGTGAAGATCGCCGAGGGCTGCGACTACAAATGCGCCTTCTGCATCATCCCCACCCTCCGCGGACACTACCGATCGCGGCCCGCGGACGAAATCGTTCGCGAGGTCGAAGACCTCGCCGGCCGCGGCGTGCGTGAAGTGATCCTGATCTCGCAGGACACGACCTTCTACGGCGTCGACCGGGGCGAGCGCAGCGCGCTGCCCGCGCTCCTGCGCAGGCTGAACCGCATCGACGGCGTACGCTGGATCCGACTGCTCTATCTGTATCCCACGACGATCACCGACGATGTGCTTCAGGCCATGGCGGCCTGCGACAAGGTGTGCAAGTACGTCGACCTGCCACTGCAACACGCCTCGGACCCGGTCCTGCGACGGATGCAACGCCCTGGCTCACGCGCGGTGTACGAAAAGCTGCTGGCTCGGATTCGCGCCCAGGTGACCAACGTCTCGGTGAGGACGACCTTCATCGTCGGATTCCCGGGCGAGCGTGAGGAGGACTTGGCCGCGCTCTGCGACTTCGTCAGGCAGAGCCGGTTCGACCACGTGGGCGTCTTTACGTACTCGCACGAGGAAGGCACCACCGCTCACAGCTACCCGGACGATGTGCCGATGAAGGTGAAGCGGGACCGGCGGCGCACCCTCATGGCTCTGCAGAAACGCGTGGTCCGCGCGCGCCACCGCGATCTTCTCGGCCGTCGCGTGCAGCTCCTGGTCGACGGCCGGGCACCGGAGTCCGAGCTCGTCCTTCGGGCTCGCTTGGAGGGCCAGGCGCCGGAGATCGACTCGGCGGTGTATCTCACCGAGTGCGACCCGCACCTGTACGGCGCGGGCAAGATGATCGACGCCGAGATCGTGTCGTCACGAGGCTACGACCTGGTAGCCCGGCCTCTGGCCCAGAGCCCGTAAGCCCAAAGCCTAGAGCCGGACTGTCAGGTTGGTGGCGCCGGTCACCGCGCTGTGCTATCCTGAAATGCTTCGGGGGTCTGCAGAAGGACAACTGGAGTGGGCATCGGCCCACTTTTTGTGTTTTAGCGGGTGATATGGCCGACCCGCTTCCGACGATTCGTGCAGCCGCCGAGCGCGTGGCCGCCTCGTCCGGGTTGGAGCTCTTCGACGTTCAGTTCCGCCGCGAGTCGTCTGGCTGGGTCCTGCGGGTGATTCTCGACCGGCCGGCTGAGCCCGACGGCGCCCGCCCGGTGGCGGAAGCGACGACCGAGGGGCGGCCGGCAGTCGAAGGTGTCACGCTGGGCGACTGCCAGCGGGTCAGCCAGGACCTCAGCGCGATCCTCGACGTCGAGGACGTCATCGATCGCCAGTACACGCTCGAGGTCACCTCGCCCGGCCTGGATCGTCCGCTGCGACACGAAGCGGATTACCGGCGGTTTGCGGGGCGCCTGGCGAAGATCGTCGTGGCCCGGCCCGTCGATGGCCAGTCGCACTTCGCGGGCCGCCTCAGGGGTGTCGAGGACGGGACCGTTCTGGTCGAGGTCGGCAGGGACAAGGTGAAGCGGATCCCGCTCGCCCTCATCGCGCGGAGCCGCCTCGACGTTGAGTTTTGAGTCATGAACAACCCGTTGATGCAGACGATCGAGGCACTCGCCAAGGAGAAGGGGATCGAGCCCGAGGTCATCATCTCGGCGATCGAAGACGCGGTCCTGACGGCGTCCAAGAAGCGCTACAAGAACGAAGTGCTCCGGACCCGCTTCAACCAGGAGACGGGACACGTCGAGCTCTACGCGGTCAAGCACATCGTCAGCGAGGTCGCCGACCCGGCCACCGAGATCTCGATCACCGAGGCGCAGCAGGTCGCGGGCGATGAGGCCGAGGTCGACATGGAAATCGAGTTTCCGAAGTCGACCGAGGAGTTGGGGCGCATCGCGGCCCAAACGGCCAAGCAGGTCATCTTCCAGAAGGTCCGGGAAGCCGAGCGCGAGCATATCTTCGCCGAGTACAACCAGCGCATCGGTGAGGTCGTGACCGCCTCGGTGAAACGGTTCGAGAACGGCGACATCGTCTCGGAGATCGGCCGCATCGAGTCGGTGCTGCCGCGCAAGGAGCAGTCGCGCGCCGAAAGCTACGCGCCCGGCGACCGGGTGCGGGCGGTGATCAAGTCGGTCAGCCGCAGCGCGAAGGGGCCCCAGATCATCTTGTCGCGCACCGATCCGGCGCTCCTCATCAAGCTCTTCGAGCAGGAAGTCCCCGAGATCTACGACGGGACCGTCGTGATCAAGGGTGCCGTGCGGGAGGCGGGGGATCGGGCGAAGGTCGCTGTCTATTCGCGCGAGCGGGACGTCGATCCGGTCGGGGCGTGCGTCGGCATGAAAGGCACCCGCGTTCAATCGATCATCCGCGAGCTTCGCGGCGAGAAGATCGACATCGTCGAGTGGTCGGACGATTCGGTGCTGTTCGTCACGAACGCGCTCAGCCCGGCGAAGGTGCAGCGGGTGTCGATCGTCGACGACCACGAGCGCGTCATGGAAGTCATCGTCGAGGACAAGCAGCTCTCGCTGGCGATCGGCAAGAAGGGGCAGAACGTGCGGCTCGCCGCGAAGCTCACCGGCTGGCGCATCGACATCAAGAGCGAGGAAGAGAAGCGCCGCGAGGTCGAGGCGCAGCTGCTCGGCCTCGAGGTGGGCGCGCCGGCCGACGCCGACGAAGGGGCGACGCCGGAGGCGACTGTGGCTTCGGGCGAGTCCGAAGCAGGGTCCGACGCGGGCGACACAGGTCGCCAGCCGTCGGATGAACAGTGACGCCGAGCGGTTTTCCGAAGAGCGGGGAGACAGCACGCATTGGCTACTGTCAGGATTTACAAAGTCGCGGAGCTGCTGGGCACGACCAGCCAGGAAGTCACGGCGCTGCTGAAGCGCGATCACGGCATCGACGTGAAGAGCGCCTCGAGCACGATCGAGGAGGTCGTTGCCCGGCAGTTCGTCGAGCGACTGGCGCGTCAGCGCAACATCGCGCTGCCGAGCGGGGACATCTTCGCCGAAGGCGCCGCCGCGCGTGGCAAGAAGCCGGTCGCCGCCGGCAAGAAGGCCGAGCCGCCGAAGCCCAGCGCCGCGCTCCCGCCGCCTCGTCTCGTCAAAACGCCCCGCCCGGTTCCCAAGCCGGAAGGCGAACCCGAAGCCCCATCCGCTGAAGGCGAGATCGCGGCGGCCGAACCCGAGCCGCAGCCCGCGCCTCTGCCGCCGCAGGCGCCGCCGTCCGCCGCCCCACGCGCTGCGCCGCCGCCGGTCGGCCGGGTGGTTCCGCCGACCCTTCGTCTCCGCATCGAAGAACCGCGTCGCGCAGAGCGGCTCGCGCCTCCGGCAACCCCCGCGGCTGCTCCATTCGCCGTCGGGCCCGCGGGAGTGCCCGACCGTCCGGTAGTCGCGGAGCTCCCTCTCGTCGTTCCGGAAGCAGCAGCTCCGACCGAGGCGCCGACTGCGGGCCCCGCGCCCGAACGGCCGGCGATTTCGGGTCCGGCCCGCATTGCGCCGCCCCCCGCGGCATCGGCGCCACCGACCGCCGCCGCAGGAGCGACCGCGCCGAGACCGCCTGTCGGACGGCTGGTGCCACCGCGCGGCGCGCGACCGGGAGGGCCCGCAACCGGGGCGCCGTCGCCGTTCACGCGTCAGCCCGCCCGACCGACCACGCTGCCGCGTCCCGCGGTGCCGGTCACCGGTGGGCCCCGACCGCTGCCCTCGCAGCCCGTCCGGCCCCAGACCGCGCGTCCGGGCGGCCCGTTCCCGGCGCGACCGGCCACACAATTTCGCCCGTCGGGGGGTGCGCGGCCGGGTCCGCCGATGGCCGCGCGGCCCGTGGCGCCGCGCCGCGACCGCGATCTGCGTGAAGCGCGCCTGGGGCCCTCGGTGCCAACCGCGCCGGTCGCTCCGCCGCCCATCACGCGGACCATCACTCTGGCCGAAGGCATGAGCGTCAAGGACCTCGCGGACAAGCTGGAGATCAAGGCCAAGGACGTCCTCAAGAAGATGCTCGACCGGCGCATGATCGTGACGATCAACTCGACGCTCGATCCGGAGACCGCCACCAGCCTCGCGCGCGAGTTCGGCGCCGACGTGCAGATGCGGAGCTTCGAGGAGGAGCTGCTCGAGCAGGGCACCGAAGCGGTCAAGCCCGAAGATCTCACCACGCGCGCGCCGGTCGTCACCGTGATGGGCCACGTCGACCACGGCAAGACGACGCTGCTCGACGCGATTCGTGAGACGCGCGTGGCGGAGCGTGAGGCCGGCGGCATCACGCAGCACATCGGCGCCTATCACGTGCAGGTGAACCGGCGCAGCGTCGTGTTCCTCGACACCCCCGGGCACGAGGCGTTCACGCTGATGCGCGCCCGCGGCGCGCGCGTCACCGACATCGTCGTCCTCGTTGTCGCGGCCGACGATGGGGTGATGCCGCAGACCCGGGAGGCGATCGATCACGCGAAGGCCGCCGGCGTGCCGATCATCGTCGCGATCAACAAGGTCGACAAAGCGGACGCCAATCCGGATCGGGTCAGGCGTGAGCTCTCGGAGCTCGGCCTCGTCCCCGAGGACTGGGGCGGTCAGACCGTCATGGTCGAGGTGTCGGCCAAGAAAAAGCAGAACCTCGAGCTCCTGCTGGAGATGGTGCTGCTCGTCGCCGACATCGGCGAGCTCAAGGCCAGCGCCAAGCGCGCGGCCCTCGGAACGGTCCTGGAAGCGAAGCTCGACAAGGGCCGCGGTCCGGTCGCCACGATCCTGGTGCAGGAAGGCACGCTGCACGTCGGCGACACCGTCGTCACGGGGGCGATTGTCGGCAGGATCCGCGCCCTTATCGACGATCGCGGCCGCCACGTGAAGGTCGCGCCGCCTTCGACGCCCGTCGAAGTCCTCGGTCTCTCCGGGCTGCCGCAGCCGGGCGATTCGTTTCAGGCGATCGCCGACGCGGCCAAGGCGCGGCAGGTCGCGATGTACCGACAGACGCAGGCGAAGGAGAAGGCGCTCGGGGCAAAAGGCACGCGCCTGACGCTCGAGTCGCTGCAGCAACAGATCGCCGAGGGCAATGTCAAGGAGCTGCCGATCATCATCAAGGCGGACGTTCAGGGCTCGGCCGAAGTGCTGGCCGACACGCTCACGAAGCTGTCGGACGAGAAGGTCAAGGTTCGGACGATCCACGCGGGCGTCGGGGCGATCAACGAATCGGACGTGCTGCTCGCATCGGCCTCGAACGCGATCATCATCGGGTTCAACGTCCGGCCCGACCGCAACGCGGTGGAAGTCGCCGAACGGGAGCGCGTCGAGATCCGGATGCACTCGGTCATCTACAACGTGACCGATGAGATCAAGAAGGCCATGGTCGGGCTGCTCGAGCCGACCTTCAAGGAAGTCCACCTCGGGTCGGCCGAGATTCGCGAGGTCTTCCGTGTCCCGAAGGTGGGCTCCGTCGCCGGCTGCATGGTGCTGGAGGGCCGCATCGCCCGGGCCGGCGATACGCAGGTGCGGCTCCTCCGGGACCACGTGGTGGTCCACGAAGGCAAGATCGGCTCGCTCCGCCGCTTCAAAGACGACGTGTCGGAGGTCAAGAGCGGGCTGGAGTGCGGCATCGCGCTCGACCGGTTCAACGACATCAAGGTCGGCGACGTGATCGACGTCTACACGGTCGAGCGCGTGGCGACCACAGTGTGACGTGAAGGGATCGGGGGACAGGGATCAGGGACCAAGAGGCGCGAGTTTGTAGGCCCCGACCCCCGATCCCTGATCCCTTCGATATTTTCGACATGGTCATCGCCCTGCTGTCGGTCGAGCTTCACATCGCCGAATCACAGTCGCTGAAGGACAAGCGCATGGTGCTTCGGCGGGTGAAGGAGCGGTTGAAGAAGTTCAACGTCTCGATTGCCGAGCTCGAGCATCAGGATCTCTGGCAGCGGGCGTCGCTGGGTATCGTGACCATCAGCAGCGGCCGGGATCACGCCGACCGGGAGCTGGCGGCGGTCGTCGAGGAAATCGATCGGGTCGAGCCCGGTCGGCTGACCCGGAGCGACGTCGAATACCTCGCCTGACCGGTCATGGGAGATTGCGGACTGTGGATTGGCGATTGCGGATTGATTGCGGATTGCCGGTTCCTGATTGTCGACTGAAGGACGATTGTAGTGAATTCTCAGGAACTCCTGGAATCGTCCTTGAGTCGCCAATCGCCAAATCAGCAATCACCAATCAATCTGCAATCCGCAATCGCCAATCCGCAATTGACTTCTCACTTCTCATGTCGGTGATCGAGTGAGCTTCCGTCCCGAGCGGGTCGGCGACCAGCTTCGCAGTGAATTGAGCGAGCTGTTGTCGCGCGCGGTGCACGATCCGGGGATCGGGTTCGTGACCCTCACCCGCGTGCGCGTCACCCCGGACCTGCAGCTCGCGCGAATCTACTACACGTCGCTTGGCACCGACGCCGCGCGGCGCCAGACCGAGCGTGCGCTGCGCCGCGCGACGCCCTTTCTCCGGCACGAGCTGGGGCGGCGGCTCCGGCTGCGCCGCGTACCGGAGCTGCAGTTCCTGTTCGACAAGGCGGTGGAGGGTCAGGCCCGGATCGAACAGCTGATCGAAGAGATCCACACCGAGGACGCCGAACGCCAGCGGCAGCACCCTGAAGGACGCACCGAGGACACCCCCAAATCCGACCGAACCGACGATGCCGACGACACCGACGCCAGCCCCGACACCGACCCCTGACCCGATCGTCGAGCAGATCCGCCACGAGATCGCGACCAGGGGGCGCTTCCTCATCACGTCCCACCTCAAGCCCGACGGCGACTCGATCGGATCGCAGATGGCGCTGGCCTACGCGCTCCGCGATCTCGGCAAGCAGGTGCGGGTCGTGAACCGCGACGCTCCGCCTCCCTCGCTGCTGATGTTTCCAGGGGTACCGGACATCCAGGTCGGCGAGACGGCCGAGGGTCCGATCGACGCCGTCGTGGTGATGGAGTGCGGCGATCTGGCGCGCACCGGGCTGCGCGATCTCGAGCGTCACTTCATCATCAACATCGACCATCACCCGGGAAACAGCCATTTCGGCGCGATCAACTGGTTTGACGCCGGGGCCGCGGCCTGCGGCGAGATGATCTTCGAGCTGGTCAGGCGGCTGGGCGTGCCTCTCTCGCGCGAGATCGCCACGCACGTGTACCTGGCGATCCTCACCGACACCGGATCGTTTCACTACTCGAGCATCTCGCCACGGACCTTCGATATCTGCCGCGACGCGCTCGAAGCGGGCGTCGATCCGGTGATGGTCGCGCGAAACGTGTTTGACAGCAACAACCTCGGACGCCTGAAGCTGTTCGGGGCCGTGCTCAACTCGATCGAGCTCGACCCGACCGGGCGGCTGGCCGTCATCTATCTCAACCGCGAGATGGCGCGCCAGGCCGGCGGCACCTACGACGACACCGAAGGCCTGATCAACTTGCCGCTGACCGTGCGAGAGATCCAAGCGGTGGTCTTCTTCAAGGAGGCGGCCGAGGGCGAATACCGCGTCAGCATGCGATCGAAGGACGCCATCGATGTCGGCGCCGTGGCGAAGGGCCTCGGCGGCGGCGGCCACAAGAACGCCTCGGGCTGCACCGTGCACGGGCCCTACCGTGACGTCCGGGATCGTCTCGTCGGCCTCATTACGCGGGCGATCGATGCGACGGGAGCATAGCGATCAGCTCTCAGCTGGCGGGCGACCGCGCTTCCGCGCGGCCGTCATCGAAAAAGGGCCACTGACGCTGATAGCTGACAGCTGAGAGCTGAGAGCTGTGATGGACGGTGTCCTCGTCATCGACAAGCCGCCGGGACCGACCTCACATGATGTCGTGGACATCGTGCGGCGCCTGGTCGGCATGCGTCGGGTGGGTCACGTCGGGACGCTCGATCCCGCCGCCACCGGCGTGCTGCCGCTCGTCATCGGCAAGGCAACCCGCCTCGCGAGGTTTTTGGCCGGCGACCGGAAGGAATACGTCGCCACTCTGCTGCTGGGCACCCGCACCAAGACGTTCGACCTCGAGGGTGAGGTGACCGAGTCGCGCGCCGTGAGGGTGACACCCGACCAGGTCGCGCGCGGCGTCGGCTCGATGATCGGGACGTTCTTCCAGAGTCCGCCACCCTTTTCGGCGAAAAAAGTCGGCGGCGCGCGCGCCTATCGCCTGGCGCGGGCCGGCGCCGCGGTCGCGCCGCCGCCCGTCGAGGTGAGCCTGTTCGAATGCGAGCTCCTCGACCTCACCCCGCCGGTCATCATTGTTCGGCTCGTGTCCTCCGCGGGCTTCTACGTCCGGGCCCTCGCCGAAGACCTGGGACAGCGCCTCGGCACCGGCGCCTGCCTGCAGGCGTTGCGACGCACGCGTAGCGGTCGCTTCCTGATCGACACCGCCGTGCCGCTCGACCACGTGATCGCGGCGCCTGAGGACGCGGCCCGTCGCGTGATCGCCATGGCAGACCTGTTGCCCGAGCTCCCCGGCGTGCCGCTGACATCCGAGGGGATTCGCCGCGTGTCGCTGGGGCAGGACATCGGCCCCGGCGACATGTTGGCGCCCACGGGTGTCCTGGCGGCGCGTGTGCGGCTTCTCACTCCCGACGGGATGCTCGTCGCGGTCGCCGAGCGCCGGCCCGCGTCCGGTTTTTTGCATCCGTCGGTGGTCCTGATATAAGATCTTGAGTCGTTTGAAGTAAGCGGATTTCAGCACAACGTCGGTCCGGACGCGTCTGGGCCGTCCGTGGAGGCTCGGTGGCATTCACGAAAGAACGCAAGACCGAAATCATCGGGACCTACAAGACCCACGATGGCGACACCGGGTCACCGGAAGTGCAGGTGGCGTTGCTCAGCGAGCGT
>JACOUA010000144.1 GCA_016178075.1 Acidobacteriota bacterium | reverse complement strand
TGGTTCTTCTACCTCGCCCGCATCTGCAACCACTGTTCGTATCCGGCGTGTCTGGCCGCGTGTCCCCGACAAGCGATCTACAAGCGGCCCGAGGACGGCATCGTCCTGCTCGATCAATCACAGTGCCGCGGCTATCGGAAGTGCGTGGAGGCCTGCCCGTACAAGAAGACGATGTACCGCGGCAACACCCGCACGAGCGAGAAGTGCATCGCCTGCTACCCGCGCGTCGAAGGCACGGATCCGGAGACCGGCGGGGAGCCGATGGAGACACGATGCATGACGGCCTGCATCGGTCAGATCCGCATGCAGGGCCTGGTGAAGGTCGCCGAAGACGGCACGTGGGCCGAGGATCGCTCTCACCCGCTGTACTTCCTCGTCCACGTGGCTCAAGTGGCGCTGCCGCTGTACCCGCAGTTCGGCACGCAGCCCAACGGCTACTACATCCCCCCGCGCTGGGTGCCGCGGCCGTACCTGCGCCAGATGTTCGGGCCGGGCGTCGACCGCGCGATCGAGAACTACGCGAATCCGAGCCGCGAGCTGCTCGCCGTGCTCCAGTTGTTCCGCCGCTCGAATCGCATCATCTTCAAGTACGAGATCAAGGAAGGCCCGAAAATCTACGAGGGCGCGCTGCACGGTCGCAAGGTGGAAATCTTCAACGACACCGTGATCGCCTACGGCCAGGATGGGCGCGAGCTGTTCCGCACGACGGTGGAGGAACCACTGCACGTGCGGCCGGCCGTGCACGCCAATTCGATTTAACGGAGCATATGCGTGAGATCTACAGGAACGACGAAGCGGGTGGCCGCGAACGGGGCGCCCCGCCGGGCGCGGAGCCGTCAGCCGTGACAAGTGCTTTTCGGCGAGCACCCGGTGGGGCTGTTCGCGGACAGGACCCGCGCTCGCGTTGCAGGAATGACGCACATACTCCACCAACGAGGACAACAGTGGTTGCCACTCGTCCGGACGCGGTCGACGACGCGCTTGCGCGGTCGGTGGTATACCGCTTTCTGTCGGTGGGGTTGCAGCCGCCGACCGGCGGAGAGCTTCACAAGGCCACGAGTGACCCGTTCACCGGCGCGATCGCCGCGCTGCGCCACCTGGATCGGCAGGCCGGCGGATCGCTCGCCGCCGTGGCTGCCCGTCTCGGCGCTTTGCCGCCGCCAGCCATCGAGGCCGTGTCCGAGGCTTTCGTCAGGTTGTTCGGGCACACGGCCCGCGGGCTGATTTGCGCGTGCGAGACGGAGTACGGCGCCCACAACACCTTCCATCAGCCGCAGGAGCTCGCCGATCTCGCCGGCTACTACCTGGCGTTCGGCCTGCGGCCGGCCACCGCGTCGGGCATCCGCGTCGACCACATCGCCTGCGAGTGCGAGTTCATGGACTTCCTGAACCGCAAAGAAGCCGTGCTCCTGGCCGCCGACGAGATGGGGCCGGCCGAGGGCGAGGAGCGGAGCGGGGCGGAGGGGTCCCCGCGAGCGACGAGCTTGGCGGGGTGCCGGGGTCCCCGCCATTCAAGAGAGGAGCGGAGCGGGGCGGAGGGGTCCCCGCGAGCGACGAGCTTGGCGGGGTGCCGGGGTCCCCGCCATTCAAGAGAGGAAACCCTCGACGTCACAACCCGGGCCGCGCGTAACTTTCTTCGCGATCACCTTGCACGTTTTGGCCGCGCCTTCGCGACCCGCCTCGCGAGCGAGGATCCCGACGGGTACTTCGGGGCGCTCGGGCACGTGCTGCTCGCCTTTCTGAACGCCGAATGCACGCGCCTCGCCATCGAAGCCGGACCGGCCGACCTCGTGCTCCGCCCCGAGATCGCCGATGATGCGCCGATGGTCTGCGGGAGCGCGGGATCGATGGCCTGCGGCCGCGCGGATGACCTGATCCAGATCCAGCGGTGACCATGATCCGCCTCACCTACGATCCCGAGCTGGTCGAGGAAGCTGTTCTGCTGGCGGAGGCGAGATCGTCCCGAAGGGACGCCGGCGCGTTTCGGCGGGATCGCGATCGAATCTATGACCTCGCCGATGCCGACCAACGGGAAGCCAGCTTTCGGTCGCTGCATCTCTGCTGGTTCACCCGCATGGGCCTCAACCGAGTCATCGAGCAGGCCCTGCGGGAACGACCGGACATTGCGCGCGTCCTGTCGACGGGGCGGGTTGTTCGGGCGCTGGCCCGCGGCGACGAGGGCGCTGACCTGGTCGATCACGTGATCCCCGGCGAGCTGGCGCCGCGGCCGATGCTGGTGCTACGCCTACGGCCGGCAACGCTCGTCGCGCCTGACGCGCTCGGCGGCCTCCTTCGTCACGAGCTGATGCACGTCGCCGACATGCTCGATCCCTTGTTCGGCTATCAACGAACCCTGCCGTCTTCCGACGGCGGACACTCGCACGACAACATCCTGCGCGATCGGTATCGCGTGCTGTGGGACGTGACCATTGATGGCCGGCTGGCGAGGTCCGGTCTGGGGAGCGCAAACGCTCGCGCCGCGCGGTGGGAGGAATTCGCGAGCGCGTTCGCGATGCTCGGCGCTCGGAGTCGCGACGTCTTCGAGGTGTGGTTCGAGCGGAGTCAACCGACGCACCAGGCGCTGGCGGCGTTCGCCCTCAGGCCGGACGCGCGGTCGGCTAGAGGTCGAACACGAGCCGCAAGCCGTCGGCGACAGCGTCGAGCCGATTGCCGGGCAGAGTGCTCAGGCGCTCCACGAAATCAGCCCGAAGCACCTTTTGCACGTCGTAGACGTTCGCGACCGACGGCTTCGGCAGGCGCGTCTCTCGACGATCGAGACGCACGTTGCCGGGAAGGCCCTGCAGGTGGAGACGACTCGTGAGCGGGACGACAAGAAAGGACCCCACTCGAGGCTCGCGCACCTTGTCCGTTTGGACGACCACCGCCGGCCGGCGCTTGTCGACCCGAACCCACCAGACCTCGCCGCGCCGAGGCAGTGTGTCACCACTCGTCGTCACGGTACTCATCCGCCATTCGGCGTCGCTGGTGTTTCCGCCAGGCCGTTTCGTCATCGACCACGTCCCAGCCATGACGGTCGAGATACTGCTGGGTCTGCTGGCGCACGCGTTCAGCCTCCAAAAGACCTGCGAGCAGCTCGGACCGGGACGTACGCCGCCGCTTGGCGGCTTCGTCCGCGAAGGTGACGAGGTCCTTGGAGAGGGACACTCCAATCTTCATGACGAAGATGATACCACTCTTCGGAATACCCGAGTATTCCCTCTATTCTTCCGGTCCTCCCGGTCGTATTCGCGGCGCGATCAGAGGTTGATCTTCTGCGCCTTCTCCAGGAAGGCGCCTCGGTAGACGATCAACACCGTGCCGCCCACGAGGGCGGCCAGGGCCAGGAACCAGCGCCCGTGGTCCACGGCCCACACCGCGGTCCACACGGCCAGGATCGCGCACACCGTGATGAAGAGGATATGAAAGGCCTTGAGTGACATGGTCCTCCCTCCCGTCTGTTTGGCTTTACGCGCACGAGCAGATGGTGTTCGCCCGCGTCGCGTCAGATGTTCGCAGCATTGAGACAGATGTGGCTAGCATCGTGGTCTCCTTTCGCGGACGGTTATTTGCTCGTATCAGCCACCGCTTCCACCTCCGGCAGCTTCAGACCAAAGGTCTCGGCAAGCGCCCGAAGCCGTCCGGTGTCCGATCGCGCGTCGTGCTCGGCCATGACGATGCGCACGACCGAGTTGGGGAAAGGCGTTTCGAGGGCGTTGAGAAATCCCGCCGCATACTCGCCCTGGCGCTCCTCGAGCTGGCGGCGGAGCTCCGCGGTCTCCTCCGGCACGGGCAGGCACGCGATCTCCACCGCGTGCGCGAGCTCGTGGACAATCGCTCGGAGCTGCGGCACGGGATCGAGCCGGCTTCGATCGAACTCGAGGAGCCCGTACACCCGGCCGTCGTGCGTCACGAACGTTCCACGACCCGCAAACCCTGTCGTACGGCGGAGATCGGTCTTGGACAGCAAGGTCACCCGCAGATGCGGCGTACGAAGGAGAGCACGCAGCATGTCGCGAAACGTCGGGGAGCGCCGGGCGAGCACCGTGGTCCATTCCTGAGCGAGAAGGTCGTCTTCGACGATCGTCACGGCCGAGAGCAGGCTCTCCAGCTCGATCGGCGGCGTCTCGGCCTGGTTGGGAAGTGGCGCCGGGGTTTGTGCCGTCAGGGTCGCGACGTTGGCGAGCACGATCAACGCGGCGCCGAGCCTCCAGAGCGGGTTGTGATCCACGATGTGTACCGAGCCTTCAATGCACGGATTCGGCAAGCCGCTGGTACAACGCGTAGCGCCTTTTGACCTGGCGCGCGTCGCCGCCGACAATCCACACGCTCTTCTTCACGAGGTAGTCGGCGACCAGGACCAATCGTCGGGCCGCGTCAATGTCGAGGCCATCGAGAATGGTCCTCAGTCGCGCCACGCGCTCGCGCTGTCCGCCTTCCGACTGCATCTCGACGACTTCCGGCACGGCGCCCCAGATGTTGGGCCGCCGGTCGGCGCACCATTCGTCGGCCAGCTCGCCCATTGGCGAGGAGGGGGTGATCGGATAAATGGCGATCACCTCGCTCGCGCGGTGCGCGATCGAGGCGACCGCCTCGTTGCCGTCGACAGTGGTCCATCGAGGGGTCACACGCAACGCAGAGCAAGCTTCGTGCTCGACGGGATCGTTCGATGAGGGCCGATTTACAGGCAGTTTCGCGTGAATGCCGGGTCGAGCTGCCGGATTCCCGGCAACCCTGAAGTGGTAGCTGCCGGCTTGAGCCGGAAGATTCTCCGCCTGAAGGCGGAAGCCACGGGTTCAGGGGAGGCTCGGATCATGCATTTCGCAGTTGGACCGTTCGCACTGGGCCTACTGCCCACTGCACACTGCCTGTTGTGATGAACGCCTGCGAGCTGGAAATCGATTTGTTCTGCAAGGGTCTGCGGGTGCCGCCGGACGTGTCACTCGAGGGTGCGCGGGGCATCGCGCGCACGCGCGCGGGTCTTGGGAGCGGTCTCGAGATGGTGCTCCCGACCGGGTCCCGGCTGAAGGACGAGATCTGGGTGAACGTTCCGGTCGTCGAGCGGTTCGCAGCCAACTCACCCTTCGTCCTGCAGGGCAATCCGACTAACGGCTACGCCATCGTCGACGAGCGCGGTGACACCCGCTATCCGGTACGTCTCCCTCGCGAGCCACGCTGGTATTCGGCGCTGACCTCACGAGACATCCCCATGAACCGGGTCGGTGTGCTCCAGGGGACGTACCTCGGGATCTACGTGAGCCTGGTCTGCACGTTCTGGAACTACGCACCGCCGCTCAACTGTCGCTTCTGCACGACGGGCCAGAACGTCGGCAGCGCCGAGGCGGCGGACAAAGCGCTGTCGGACGTCGTCGAGACCTGCTGGGCCGCGCGCGAGGAATCGGGCATCACCTTCGTGCACCTGAACGGAGGGTTCCAGGGATCGCGCGGGATCGCGTTCACCGAGCCCTACCTCAAGGCAATCAAGGAGGAGGTCGGTCTCCTCGTCGGCGTGCAGCTCACCCCCGAGTGCGACTTCAGCCGGTACGACCGGCTGATCGATCTTGGCGTCGATCACCTGTCGTTCTGCGTCGAGTTCTTCGACCCCGAGTGGTTCGCCCGCATCTGTCCGGGCAAGGACCGGATGCTGGGTCAGCGGCTGTTCCTCGACGCGCTGCGGTACTGCGCCGCGCGGATGCCGCGCGGGGCCGTGTCGGGCGAGATCATCGCCGGCGTCGAGCCGATCGAGCGGACGCTCGAAGCGATCGACTACATCGCCGCGCTTGGCGCGTTCCCGACCGTCTGCATCTTCCGCCCCACGGCAGGGTCCGACATGGAGTCGTGGCCGTCCCCGTCGTTCGAGGACATGACCCTCGTCATGCGCCACCTCTACGACGCGTGTCGCCGGCACTGGCTGCCGATCGGCACGGCGCCGAACATCGAAGTCAGCCTGGTGGTGAATCCGGATGACACCGCGCTCCTGGCGGAACGGAACGCGGGGTTCTACTGCTACGAAGCGCACTGTTTCGAGGTCGAAGGCTCTCAGCACCTCGTCGCCGTAATGGTGGATGACCTTGACGGCAATTCTGCCGGTCTCGGGTGGGGCAAATGGGCGGCTGACAGTGCTGTACAGCGTGGACCAGGCCGCTTCGTCGATTTCAGCTCGCAGCGCACGCTTGAGTTTGTCGTACGGCTCGTCGGCGCCGCTGAAATAGGCGTGTCGGACGAAAAAGCTCTCGCCGTTGTAGTTCGTGTCGATGAACCAGCAGGCAATGTCGTCCGTCGAGCTGTTTCGGATCTGGCCTGTCGTCGGGTCGTAGACGTCAACACCGCGGACTTCCACCGTGAAAGAGCCATCCCGGTCCGACTCGATTTTGATGTCGGGCTCGCCGAAGACCATGAAGAGGTTCCCCGCACCCGTTTTCTTCAGCAGCTCGTCACCCATCGACAGATCCGGATTCATCCGCGTGGCCAGAACGGTCAGGTTTCCGTACCGCTTCGATTCCTCGGAGACATGCGGATCGAAGGCAAATCCGCAGACCACCAGGACGTCGAAGCCGACGCCCTGGACGGCTTCTTTCGCGGCTTCCTTGACGTGCTGCGGCCCCACGGTCCCGTGCTCGGGGCCAATTGAAATCGCGACGCGCTGCGCTTTGGCGTCGGCACCCTGGTACTCGCCCTTTGCCTGAATCCATCGTCCCGCGAACGGCTCGAGGCGCGTGAAGACCAACCGCTCGTTCTTGACCGTGTTCTGCACGCCGGCTTTTCACAGGTTGTCGAGAATCATCGACTCGAACGAGATCGAGTCGCACTGGCGCGCTTGTAGACGAAGCCTTTCTTGATGTCGTTGTCAGTCCTGTGCTC
>JACOUA010000143.1 GCA_016178075.1 Acidobacteriota bacterium | reverse complement strand
TGTCTTGTCATCAGCGCCCCGGGTGCGTCATCGCGGCGATCCGCAGCGCGTCGGGCGCGATGAGCACGAAGAGGATTGCGCCGGTCATCAACAACCCAATGATCACCATCACGGCCAGCGACGCCCGCTCGAACCGCAGATGCATGAAATGCGCGCCAATGAGCACGGCCTTCGCCAGCATGGCCCCGAGCAGCACGGCCACAAAGACGAGTCGTGGCCCCGGTGAGCTGTCAACCGCCAGCATCATCGCCGTCAATACGAGCAAGGCGACCCAGGTCCCCCAATACAATCGGCTTCGCCGCGGACCGAGCTTCACGACCATAAGACCTCCCAGCCGAATGCGCCTACACGAGATAGAACAGCGTGAAGATGAACACCCAGACGAGGTCGACGAAATGCCAGTACAAGCCGGCGAGTTCGACGCCTTCGCGCATCGCCAGCCGTTTCGTCCATCGGATCGCCAGGATCGCGAGCACGATGACCCCGACCAACACGTGGGTGCCGTGAAAGCCCGTCAGAAGGAAGAAGTAGCTGGCGAACAGCGGATCGCCCCAGGGGTTGCGCTGAAGCCGGGCGCCCGCTTCGATCACGTGTGTCCATTCGTACGCCTGCAGCCCGAGGAATGACAGGCCTCCCAGGATCGTCAGGAACACCCAGCGCAGGGTGACCGACCGTCGTGCGCCTTCGTCCCTGGCGGCACTGACGGCGCTGGCCATCGTGGCACTGCTCGAGATCAGGAGGAATGTCATCAACGCGATCAGGCGCAGGTCGAAAACCGCCGCCTGGTCGGGCCAACGGGCGGACATAAGGCGCGCGTATCCGTAGCCGCTGAGGAATCCGGCAAACAACAGGCCGTCGGTGATGATGAAGGCCCACATCATCACCTTTCGCCAGCCGGCCTCGAAGGGACAGACTCC
Source organism: Acidobacteriota bacterium (assembly GCA_016178075.1). Taxonomy (GTDB): domain Bacteria; phylum Acidobacteriota; class Vicinamibacteria; order Vicinamibacterales; family JACQTH01; genus JACQTH01. The sequence continues at coordinate 4,344 of JACOUA010000143.1, read as the reverse complement.
GCCGCTCCACCGATCGAGCACCTGCTGCGCCGCTTCCGCCATCATCGAACTCCTCAACCGATTGACGGTTGTCGAGATCCTCAGAACACAGATACGAGCAGGAACACGTACAGCCAGAGCGCCGCCAGGAAATGCCAGAACGTCGCCGAGGCGGTGATGAGCCTCGCTGGCGCGCCGCGATCCAGATGTACGCCGTAGTTCCAGGTTCGCGTCACGGTGTACACGAGCAGCACCAGCCCCGCGACGACGTGAACCCCGTGTGTCGCCGTGAGAATGTAGAAAAACGAGCTGTGCGGACTGGTCGGGACGTACACGCCTCGCGCGACGAGCGTGTGCCACGCGCTGATCTGCCCGGCGAGAAAGACGATCCCGAGCCCGGCGGCTGCCGTCAGCCCGAGTCTGGTCGCCGAACCCTTGCCCTTCCGGCTCGCGAGGCGGCCTCCTTCGAGCGCGAGGCTACTGGCCACGAGCGCCGCTGTATTGAGCCACAGCAGTCGGGGCAGCTCGATCGGCACCCAGTCCGATCCACTGCGGCGGATGATGTACGCGCTCGTGAAGGCGGCAAATAGCATCACTACCGTTGCGAGAAACATCCACACGCCCAGTTGCACGAGATCATCACGGTGGGCGGATTCCCGACCGGTGCCCGTCTGCGGCACCTGAAGCGATGTGCTCGAGCTGATCATGCGGTCACCGGAGCCTGACGAGGCGACACTATCTGCGGCGTGTAGTCGTTGTCAGAACCTTCCAGGCTGTACTCGTACGGCCAGCGGTGGACCACGGGCAGCGCCCGTCCGAAGTTGCCGTGCGGCGGCGGCGAATCCACGGTCCATTCCAGCGTGGTGGCGCGCCACGGATTCGCCTCCGCCTTCCGGCCTTTCCTGAGGCTCCAACAGAAGTTCGCGATGAACACCAGCTGCGCGGCCATCAGGGTGAGCGCCGCGATGCTGATGATCAGGTTCTGACCCGACGTTCGCTGCAGGTATTCGTAGGTCGTGAAGGCGTAGTAACGCCGCGGCATTCCCTGCAGACCGAGGAAGTGCTGCATGAAGAAGACGGTGAAGAACGGGATGAAGGTCAGCCAGAAGTGCACCTTCCCGAAGAGCTCGCTCATCGAACGGCCGAACATCTTCGGGAACCAGAAGTACAGCCCCGCAAAGGTGCCCAGCAGCGTCACGCCTCCGATCATGAAGTGGAAGTGACCGACCACGAAGTACGTGTCGTGGAGCTGCATGTCGGCGGTCGCGTTGCCCAGGAAGAGTCCCCCAAGCCCGCCGCTCCCGAATAGCGCGATGACGCCCAGCGTAAACAGCATCGGCGTGGTCACACGGAGCCGGCCGCCCCACAGACTGGCCATCATGTTCACCCCGAAGATCGTCATGGGGATCGTGATCAACATCGTGGCCAGCGTGAAATACTCACCTGAGAACGGACTCATGCCGCTGACGAACATGTGATGCCCCCACACGACCATGCCCAAGGCGCCGACGGCGATGAGGCAGTAGACCTGAATGCGGTAGCCGAACGGCGGCTTCCGCGTGAAGACCGGCAGAATGTCGCAGGCAATCCCCAGGGCCGGCAGGATCAGGACGTACACCTCGGGATGCCCGAGGAACCAGAAGAGGTGCTGCCATAAGAGCGGCGAGCCGCCCTGATGCGGCAGCAACTGGTTGGCGACCACCAGGCCTGACGGGAGAAAGAAGCTGGTCCCGAAGTGCCGGTCGAACAGCAGCATCACGGCGGCGGCGGTCAACGGCGGAAACGCCAGCAGGCCCACGATCGCTGCAATGAAAAACGACCACACCGTCAGCGGCATCCGCATCATCGCCATGCCGCGCGCCCGCAAACTGAAGATCGTCGCGACGAAGTTCAAGCTGCCCATCGTGAACGACGCGATGAAGAGCGCCATGCTGAGGATCCAGAGCGTCTGCCCCCACCCCGATCCCGGGACCGCGCTCGCCACCGCGCTCAGCGGCGGATACGAGGTCCAGCCCGCGGCGGCGGCGCCGCCGGTGACGAAAAACGACCCGAGCATCACCAGCGCTGACACCAGCGCCAGCCAATACGAGAGCATGTTGAGGAACGGATAGGCCATGTCGCGCGCGCCCACCTGCAGTGGGATCAGGTAGTTCCCGAACCCGCTGACGAGCACGTACGAGATGAAGAAAAAGACCATGATCGTGCCGTGCATCGTCACGAGCGCGAGGTAGAACTCGGGGGTCATGACCCCGTCGCTCATGCCGCCGGGAAGCAGGCGGCCGACGAGCGTCCACTGGTGGGCGGGCCACCCCAGTTGCAGCCGGATCAGCGCCGCCAGCAGCGTTCCCACCACCGCCATCAAGAGGCCCGTGAGGATGTATTGAATCCCGATCACCTTGTGGTCGGTGCTGAAGATGTAGCGCCGGACGAACCCAAGTCGCGCTTCCTCGTGGACGGTTGCGTCGACTTCAGTCTCGAACGTCTCGGCGTCGTCAAGTTCCGCCATCGCTCCTCCCTGTCACCCTCTCGGGACATGCCGGCTCGAAGGTCGCAGCCCTTACGAGCCGCCCGACTGCTCCCGCATCCACCGACGAAACTCGCTCTCCGGTACGACATGAAGGAATCCCTGCATGCGGTAATGACCAAGCCCGCAGAGCTGGGTGCAGGCGATCTCGAACGTCCCCTCACGCGTCGGGACGAAGACGATCTCGATAGTCATCCCCGGCACCGCATCCTGTTTCACGCGGAGATGCGGAAGAAAGAAACTGTGGACCATGTCTTTCGATCGCAGCCGCACCCTCACCGGCCGATTGACCGGCACCGCAATCTCGTTCACCGACGTCACGTCGTCGGCTGCCGCCGGATCGCTGCGCTCGATTCCAATCGGGTTGCTGGCGTCGTCGATCAGTCGCGGATCGGTACGACCGAAGGCGCCGTCGGCTCCCGGGTACCGGACGTTCCACGTGAATTGCTGGCCGGTGACCTCGACGAGAACAGCATCCGCCGGCGGGGTGGCCGCGAAGTACTCGCTCCAGACCGGGAGGCCGATGGCCAGCACGCCGCCCTCCGCCACCAATGCCATCAGCAGGCCCAGCGCCGCTGAAACCGCCCACTCTGTTCTTGCGGGAGTGAGTCGATGGGTGATTCGGGATTGGCGTGCGGCCCGCCAGATGAGCGCACCGAGGGCGATGTGACCGATGAGGAAGAGCGTCCCGACCGACACGAGAAGATACATGAGCATTGCGTCGATCCCGGCGCCGTGCTTGGATGCCAGAGGTGGAAGCCACGTTCTCGCGCCATACAGCACGCCGAGGACGCCGGTGAACCCGAAGAGGAGCCCTACCAGCAGCGCCTCGACAGATCGCTTCGACGGGGGTGTATGTGCCATCGCCATTGGTTTGCCTCCGAATGCGGCGCGTCAGGCCCCGGATGCGATGCCCAGAGCCGTCCGCCGGTCAGCGGACCCGCGAGCCAATTGCTCCAGTGAGGCCGAGCCCAGCACCGCAGCCATTTTTCTCTGAACGTCCGCCCACACCAGGTGAGCGGCGCACCACGGCCGCCGGCCGCACGCGTCGCCGGCCAGGAGGCAGACGTTCAGGCACAGCGGGCCGTCGATTGCTGTCACGATGTCGAGCAGCGAGATGTGGGCGGCCGGGCGGGCAAGCTGGAAGCCGCCCGCCTTGCCCCGATAGGACACGACGAGTTGCGCCTTCGCCAGGCGCTGGAGGATTTTCGACATGTGGCCTGGCGGCACGTCTGCGGCCGCCGCGACATCTGCGATGCTCGACCGGGTTCCCTGTGCCACATCCGCGAGGTGCATCATCGCCCTGACGCCGTAGTCCGCCGTCCGCGTGATCTGCATGCCGACTCACCGGTAAAAGTGGACCCGGTTAACCCGGATTAAGCAAGGGACACACCAGAGCGGCGACCGCTCCGCAACGCACCGTTCTGCTGAAACACACGGTCGTTGTCGAAACGAAGGCCAGGTCGGCCGCCTTGGGGTGACGGATTCCCGGCAGGGTGGAAGGCGACAAAGGCTAGCAGTCCGTGGTGCAAGTCCAGCTGCATTCGGCCGGCGCTGCATCCCACCTGGCTGCGTTGCGACTCGATCAAATACTCCCGGTATTCTCGCTCGTCTCGCCTTGCCAGGCGGGCGCATCGCCGTCCTCGGTGCGACGCTGGACTTGCACCACGGACTGCTAGACGGCCATCAGCACCTGCACGAGCAGCCAGAGGTTGAGCACGGCGATCAGGATCGCCGCCGCCCAGGCCAACGCCTTCACCCACGTGGGGTTGACGAGCGCGCCCATTCGCCGGCGGTCGCTCGTGAACACGACGAGGGGAAACACGGCGAAGGGCAGCTGC
>JACOUA010000142.1 GCA_016178075.1 Acidobacteriota bacterium | reverse complement strand
GTTTCTCATGTTACCGTTCACGACGTGCACACACCACTGAAGGTTGCCATCGTCACGGGAGCAGGAACGGGGATCGGCAAGGCCGTGGCCCTCGGCCTGCTCGAACACGGCTATTCGGTCGCCCTCGCTGGTCGTCGCGCGGACCGGCTGGAACAGACGGTCAGAGATGCGCGCTCACTGGGGACGCGGGCGCTCGCCGTTCCGACCGACGTGACCGATCCGACATCGGTCGGCAAGCTGTTCGAGGCGACGCGCGACACCTTCGGCCGGCTGGACCTGTTGTTCAACAACGCAGGCGTTAGTGCGCCTGGCGTCCCACTCGAGCAGCTGACCGTCGAGCAATGGCGATCGGTCGTCGACGTCAACCTGACGGGTGCGTTTCTCTGCACCCAGCAGGCGTTCCTGATCATGAAGAGTCAGCAGCCGAGAGGCGGGCGCATCATCAACAACGGGTCCATCTCCGCCTATTCGCCCCGTCCGAATTCCGCCCCGTACACCGCGACGAAGCACGCGATCACCGGCCTCACGAAGGCGACCTCGCTCGATGGCCGTAGGTTCGACATCGCATGCGGGCAGATCGATATCGGAAATGCGAAAACAGACCTGACGATGAGATACGCGACCGGCGCGCTGCAGGCCACCGGCGAGACCGTCGCGGAGCCGCTTCTGGAGGTCGCGCACGTCGTCGGCGCGGTCCTTTATATGGCGAGCCTTCCGCTGGAGGCCAACGTGCAGTTCCTCACGGTGATGGCCACAAAAATGCCGTTCGTCGGCCGCGGCTGACGCACTCGATTACGTTAGGCGGCTTACAAAACTCGCCGGTCTTTTGCGAGAACTTCCGCAAGATCTCCTCTCTAAATCGCGGCTCACCGGGGGCAGGCTCCTTGCTTGCGTCCGCTCGGGCCCATCTGTGCGCACCTATCCCTTGCGCGTTCGAACCCCCCTGGCGACGATGTCACGAGCATTCCCCCACACCACCCCACGCCGCCATCGATGCACTCATAGCGTGATGACTCCCGAGCAGATTGCGCGACGCTACTATCAGCTGTTCAACGACCGGCGATTCACCGAGGCAGAGGAGCTCGTGGACGCCCAAGCGGTGTTCCACTACCTGCCGACGCGCCAGCGGCTGGTCGGACGCGCCGGCTACCGCGCCCTGGCGGCTGCGTGGCTGACCGCGTTTGAAGACGCACACCTCGAGATCCGGTCGGTTCGGGTGATCAACGAGCAGACCGTCGAGGTGGACTTTCTGGGGCGGGGCACGCACACGGGCGACCTGGTGCTCGGCGACGCGCTGACCATTCCGGCAACCGGACAATCGGCACAACTTCCATTCCGCGAGCGCGTAACCGTTCGGGATGCGCTCATCCTCGAAGTGCAGCTCGATTTCGATGTCCAGCAGATGAAGAAAAAGCTTCTGGAGTAGCGTGCGCTTCAACGTCGGGCGACTGCGAGATCGAGGCGGGATGATGAGCTTGCGATCGCCCGCGCGTCAGTCGTCGGTGACGGCGAGATAGATCGCGACCGGCGCCAACAGCACCGCCACAATCGCCGCCAGCGGGAGCCAGCGCGGCAGGCTGACGAGCGCGGGCACGTCGGCCGCGGCCGCGTCGAGCGCGGGGAACACGGCCGGGAGCGAGGCGACCCAGGCGCGGATCCACGGGAACGCAGCGCCCGCGAGCGCGATCGCGCCGCCGACGACGCACGCCGCCGCGACCCCCTGAACGAACGTGATCGGCTTGGCGGCCGCGCGGGCCGCTTCGGCCCGCGCGCGCATCTGCGCGCGCCACCAGACCACGCCGGATGCCGGCACGGACGCCGCCCGCCAGGATCCATCGTGATCTTCACGGAGCGCGCGCGCGACCTCGACCACCTCACCGCAGATCGCGCACGTCGCGACGTGCGCGCGCAGATCCTCGTCGCATCGATCCGGCCAGGTGCCGGCGCACGCGGCTTCGAGCGCCTCCGGCTCGCGCGGGCAGTCGATGCTGATCACAACCCCACCCTTCCGGCACGCCTCGTCCGCAGGGCCGCGCCACCGAGCAGACCCGCCAGCTTCCGCCGCGCCCGGAACAGCAGGAGCTTGACGCTGCCGGCCGTCAGGCCCAGCGTCTCGGCGATCTCGCGGTGTGACGAGCCGTGGGCGTAGGCCAGCCAGAGCATCGCGCGCTCGCGGGGCTTCAGATGCGCCATGGCCCTCGCCAGATCCGTTCGCCGCGCGGCCCGATCGGCCGCGTGAGGGTCGGTGCGCAGCCCCGGCTGCGCCTCCTCGTTGTCCAGAGACACCGACGGCGCCGCCCGAACCCGCCGCCGGTTGTCGCGCGCGACGTTCGTGGCGATGCGAAAAAGCGAGTTGCGGCGATGCGCCTCGCTCTCGTACGTGCGGGCGGCGCGCAGGAACCGATAGTACGACTCCTGCAGCAGGTCGTCGGCCAGCGGCGCGCTGCCCGTCAGGCGCGACAGATACAACCAGAGAGCGCGCGCGGTCCGGTCGTAGAACGCCCTGAAGGTGTCCTCGTCCATCTGGAACGCCTCGTCCAGCTCGCCAGCCTGCGCTTGCAGCTGTTCGACGTCGGAGAGCGTCAGGTCACGCATCATCGCAGGACAAAAGGCTCAGGACTCAGGGCTCACGGCTCAGAAGCCGATCGTGCCGGCGGCGGGGGCTCGAGCAGTCCCAGCCGTCGCGACAACAGAAACGCCGCGATCGCCGACAGCAGAAACCCGGCGCCCAGCGACAGCGCCAGCACGCCGATCACGTAGATCGGCTGCGCGATCTCTTCGAGGACGCGACCGCTGACAAACTGTAATCCAATTCCGCCCACGCCCAACACCGTGCCGACCTGGATCGACCAGAGAATCCGGCCGAGCGGCGCGGCAATGGCGCGCGGGCCGGCCTCGAGCGGGATGGGCGCAGCCTCGAGGAACCGCCGACCGGCCGGCGTCTGAATGTAGGCGAGCAGATCCTCGTTGGACGTCAGCCGATCCAGCAGCTTCGTGTGGACCTCGGTGTGCACCTTCGACACGCGATGCCAGCGCCGGTAGTCGATGAGCGTCTTGATCAGCCAGGCAAACGCCGTGGTGATGAACACGATGATCGAGAAGATGCCGATGGCTTCCATCATGTTGCGCCACATGCTGAACACCTGGCTCTGACGATCGGGAGGATCCCAGTCGCTGACCCGGACGAACTCGAGGAAGTAGCTCGGGTTGTGGGCAACCTCCGGGTGCTGGGCGAGGAACGCGGCGACTCCAGGATAGGCGGAGAGGTACGCGTCGTTGCTGATCAATGACGGGTCCATCTTCAGGACCCTGCCGAGCGTCGGCGGATAGCGACTCAGCAACTGCCGGAACTGCTCGCGGGTCTGGCGCGCGTCGCGGTCGATGTCCTCCTGAGTCAGGACCGCCGGCCCCCGGCCGGTCGGGCCGCGGGAGGTCGGCACCTGACGTTCCACCTTCGGCTCGGCGACCGGCTTCTGTCGAGGCGCCGCGACGACGGCCGACGAGGACATCACCAAGAGAATCCCTGGCAAAACGGCGGTCGCGCGGGTCAAGCGTCGAGCTGGTCTCATCTCGATCGGGCTCCTCTGTCACCTATTACGTGCAGCGGCCCAGAGGGTTAACAGAGGAGCCCTTAACCTTCTATCCCGGCGGCGGACACGGCCTAGCCGCCGAGTCTGGCGCCGGGCAGGGCCGGGGCGCCGTGCCCGGTGGCGGGCAGGGCCGGGGCCCTCGCAGCGGACCGGGAGGCGGGCAAGGCTCCGCGGCGAACAAAGGCCCACGTTCAGATGGAATCATGATCTGTTCCTCCTGCTGCTCTCTTGTTTTGGATTCATCCTCAAGTTCGGATTCATCCTCAGCGTTGGATTCGCCCTCGACGTCACCGACTCGCGTTCTCCGACCTGGCCAGCCAGATATTCCCGGTGCGCTCCGTCAGCGCGAAGACGATCTTGTCGCGCGCCACGCTGATCTCACGGAAATCCTGACGCACGTTCATCATGGAGAGCCGGGCCTGATGAAAATGATGCACGGCGGACGGCGCGCCGACGGCGCCCCGGGTTCGCGGATCCAGCCGCTGAGCCCACAAGCAGAAAAAGCCGTCCTGCAGCGATGCGAAATATAGCGTGTTTCCGTCCGGGGACCATCGAGGTTTATCGACTTCACCCTCACCGGAGGTGATCGGCACCCAACTGGCCTCGGGAATCGGGAGCGACGCCGACCAGCCGGGAAACGGCGCGACGTAGATCCGACTGCGGTTGGGCTGCACCCTCACGAAGAACGCCACCCACCGGCCATCCGGCGAAATGCTCCCGGAAAACACGCTGAATTGTGGATGGCGGATGACTTCTTTCCTGGTGCGAGAGTCGACGTCGAGAATCCCCAGGCGTCGCGGCTGTCCCCCCTGGAACAGCAACAGCTTCCCGTCGG
>JACOUA010000190.1 GCA_016178075.1 Acidobacteriota bacterium | reverse complement strand
TCATGTGTTTGTGAGCCCGAGGTGTACCACCCACTCGCGCGCAGCAACGCGGGCCGGTCCGTGTGCCATTGGGGTACCTCACCAGGTCAGAATGCGGTGCCGTCTTCCCTGACCAACGCGCGCAACGCGCAGCCTCGTCCGCACCTTGCGCGCTGCGACTGGTAGCTCTTGAAGCGCTGCCAGATGCGCACGAAGGGCTTCTCGGATCGCGCTGGCAGCTGCACGTTCCGAGTCCGCAGCGGCAAACACGCCGGGAAGGCCGACGACGTACGCGCTGACGGTGCCGTTCGACTCGTGTTCCAGAACAACTGGGAAGTGGCTGGTCATGAATGTCTCATCGCTATGATTCCTCGATAGCCGCGTCATTGAGAATCCGATGTGGCTCCTTCTGCCGCCGGGCTAAACCGGCGAAGTCTGCCGAACGAAAGAGTCAAACCTGACGCCCAGGATTCCCACTGAGTATAGGATCACCGCATGGTCGACGTGACGATTGAAGGCGATCGAGCCGTCTTTCAAGTGGAAGGGCTCGACAGGATGTGGGCACTTCGCAGTCGCTTAGAAATCCCGCTCGCTCACATCACGGGTGTCGAGGATGATTCCGAACAGGTCGGACGTTGGTGGCATGGTTTCAAGCTGCTCGGCACGGATGTGCCAGGCCTATTCGCCGCTGGGACGTTCTACTATCACGGCGAGTTGGTGTTTTGGGATGTCCATGATCCGGCCAAGACGATTATCGTGTCGCTCGATCATGAGCGGTACAAGAAGCTGATCGTCGAGGTCGGCGACCCGATCGCCGTGGCGTTCCAGCTACGTCGGGCCGTGGGCGGCTAGTGCTCCTGAAGCTCGAACAGGAAGGCGCCATCGCGTCGGCATCGGGCGTATCGGAGAATAATCGCCGCGCCAAGTTCTATCGAATCACCAGGGCCGGCCAGAAGCAGCTCGCCTCGGAACTGACGCAGTGGACGCAGGCGGCTGAAATCGTCGCCCACTTCATCGCGCTGGAACGAGCCACAGCCTGATCCGCACCCTACGTCGCACCTGGAATCGCTTACTCGGAAGCCTCTCCCGCCGACATGCCGACGGCAACCTCGCCGAGGAACCCGATTCCCACATCCAACTGCTGGCCGAAGAAAACATTCGTCGCGGTCTCCCGCAGGAAGAGGCGCATCGCCGTGCCAAACTCCAATTTGGCGGCGTCGAGTCAACGAAGGAGAGTTACCGCGCCGAACCTGCCGCGGCACGAGCGCACGTTCGAGCGTCAGTTCCGGACGGAGTGCGTCGCGCCGCCGTCCGATCAGTTCCGGCTGGGCCCCGCGCTGAACGACGAATACCAGGGCCCGGGATACACGAACTGGGACATCTCCGCGTTCAAGAACGTCCCGATGGGCGGCGGCCGGCGGCTCCAGTTCCGGGTGGAGCTGTACAACGCGTTCAACACGGATCAATGGACAGGGGTCAATACCACCGCGAACTTCGATTACGCGACCGGGACGCTGACCAATCAGACGGTCTTCGGCAGGCTGACCGGGGCCACGTTGAGCGCGCGGCGCATTCAGCTCGGCGCGCGCCTGACCTTCTGACGCCGCGTTCGCGCGATCGGGCGGCATATGTGAAAATACGCGTTCGAGGAGATGGTCATGCAGCGACTCGTTCTATGCGCCGTCGGCGCTCTCTGCGCGGCGGCCGCGTTGGAGACAGGCCCGCACGCGCAGGCCCGGCGCCGCGCAAACTGGCTCACCGACGGCGGCGACCCGCAACGCACGTCCTGGCAGCGTCACGAGACGCTCATCAGTCCCTCGACCGTCACCGGCATGAAGCTGCTGTGGAAGGTGAGGCTGGATAACCAGCCCCGCCAGATGCACAACCTCTTCGCGCCGCTCATCATCAGCGACGTGCGGATGCCGGGCGGCCCGCGCGAGATCGCCGTGGTCGCCGGCGTGTCCGACAACATCTACGGCATCGACGTGGACAAGGGCACGCAGATCTGGAAGCGGCACTTCGACAGCACGTACATGGACACCGGACGCGGCGGCGGCCCGCTCTGCCCCGGCGGCCAGACGGCGACGCCGATTGCGGTGCCGACGGAGACGCCGGGGACGTACAAGGTGTACGCCATCTCCTGGGACGGCCGGCTGCGCACCCTGGACCCGTCGACCGGGAACGAGATCGCCCCCGCCGAGCCGTTTCTGCCGGCCAACGGCAAACCCTATTCCCTGAACCTTCACAACAACGTGCTGTACACGACGACGGCGCAGGGTTGTGGCGGCACGCCGAATCAGTTCTACGGGTACGACCTTGCGACGAAGAAGGTGGGCAGCTTCAATCCCGGCAGCGGTGGCCTGTGGCCGCGCCTCGGGCCGTCGATCGGGAAGGACGGCAGCGTGTACGCCGGCAGCGGCGACGGCGATTACTACCCCGAGCAGCAGATCTACGGCCAGGCGATCGTCGCCGTGAAGCAGAACCCGCAGACGAAGGCGCTGGAGCTGACCGACTGGTACGCGCCGTCGAACGCGTACTGGCTGCGCAAGCGCGACCTCGACATGAACGCCACCGGTCCCCTCTTCGAGTACAGGGGAAAGGAGTACACGGTCCAGACCAGCAAGGAATGCCGCGTGTGGCTCCTCGATACGCGCCACCTTGGCGGCGAGGACCACCGGACGCCTGTGTACAGGACGCCGCTCATCTGCAACGAAGAAGTGCAGTTCGCCGCGGCGGGCGTCTGGGGCGCGCTGGCGACATGGGAGGAGTCGAACGGCACGCGCTGGATTCTCGTGCCGTTCTGGGGGCCGAAGCACTCGAAGTTCACGGCGCCCATCGAGCACGGACAGGTGACGCAGGGCGCCGTCGCCGCCTTCACGCTGGAGGACCGCGCCGGCAAGGTGCGGCTCACGCCCGCCTGGCTCTCGCGCAACATGTGGCAGGCCGATCCCGTCGTCATCGCGAACGGCGTTGTGTTCGCCTACGGCAACGGCGAGGACGCCACGCAGGCGACGTTCGACGCCGGCCTGGCGTTCAACACCTCCCCGAACCGCATCGCGCGTTCGGGGCATGCGACGCTCTACGCGCTCGACGCCCAAACCGGTAAGGAACTGTGGTCGAGCGGGGATCAGATCACCTCGTTCAGTCACTTCAGCAGCCTCGCGGTCGCCAACGGCCGCGTCTATCTCGGGACCTACGACGGCACGATGTATTGTTTCGGCGTCTCGCCAACGGCAGAGACGAAGGAGCCATGAGCAGACGACCGATCCAGCGATTCGTTCGTGCCGGCATGGTGGCTGTGGCCGCGGCGCTCCTGCACGCGCAGGGCCCCGGCGAATGGACGACGAGCGGCTTCGACGCGCAGCGCAGCGGGTGGCTGCGCGCCGACGGCCGGCTGACGAAGGACGCCGTCCGGAAGGGCGAGTTCGCGTTCCTCTGGAAGATGAAGGTCGAGAACGCGAACCGTCAGCTCAACTCGTTGACGCCGCCGGTGCTCCTCGATCGGCTGATCGGCTACCGCGGCTTCAAAGCCCTCGCCTTCTTCGGCGGCAGCGACGACCGAGTGTTCTCCGTCGATACGGATCTCGGGCGCCCATACTGGACGACGATCCTCAACTACGCGGCGGCGACCGGCGGGCGGCCGCCGAGCTCGTGGGAATGCCCGGGCGGCCTCGTCGCGATGCCCGGCCGGCGCACGCCGCTCGCGCCCCCGGCCGGCCGCGCCGGTGGTGGCCCTTCGACAGGCTCAGGGCAGGCGGGTGGCCGCGGCGGTGTCCGAAACGCCAGCGCCGTCGGCGAGCCGGGCAAAGGCGCGGCGGTGCTCAGTCAGCCGCCGCCTCAACGCGGCGGTGATAGTGGGCGCGGCGCCGAGGGCCGCGGTGGTCAGCCGGGACGCGGCGGCCAGGAAGGTCGCGGAGCGCAGGGGCGTGGGCGTGGCCCGGCGGCGATCGGCTTCGGCGGCGTCGATCCGCTCTTCGCCCTCGGCAGTGACGGGTACATCCACAGCCTGTATGTGAGCAACGGCGGACACATGGAACCCCCCGTCCCGTTCCTGCCGCCGGACACGAAGGCGTCGGCGGTGACGTGGATCGACGGCGTGGTGTACACCACGACGTCGGGCGAATGCGGCGGCGTGCCGAACGCCGTGTGGGCGATGGATCTGACGGTGCCGGCCAGTGAACGCAAGAGTCTCTCCTGGAAGACCGGAGGCGCGAACATCGCGGGCGCGTCGGGCCTCGCGTTCGGCACGAACGGGACCCTGTACGTCGCGCTCGGAAAAACGGCGGCGAAGAGCAACAGCAGCCACGCCGACGCCATCGTCGCGCTCGACCACGACACGCTGCAGCCGAAGGACTGGTTCACCGTGACCGGCGCCGACTTCAATGCCACGCCGGTCGTCATCCGGCACAAGGACCGGGACCTGATCGCCGCGACCGCGAACGACGGGTGCTTGTATCTGCTCGACGCGGCATCGCTCGGCGGCCACGACCACAAGACCCCGCTGGCAGTGAGCGGCACGTTCACCTCCGTCGGCGCGGGCTTCGGCCTCGCGACGTTCGAGAATCAGGGGACGCGCTGGATCCTGGCGACCGCGTCGGGTGCCTCGGGTGACGTGACGTTCACGGCCAACGGCCTCGCGCCGAACGGGCGCCTCGTGGCGTTCAAGGTGGTCGACGACGGCGGGACGCTCTCGCTCGCCGCCGGATGGCAGTCACGCGATCTGTCGTCGCCGCTGGCGCCGATCGTCGTCAACGACATGGTGGTCGCCGTCTCGAGCGGCGAGTACCGCGGAACGCCGGCGTCGCTGTCGGCCGCACAGCGCGCGCAGCGATCGCGGCCGGCCATCCTGTACCTGCTCGACGCCGCGTCGGGAAAGACGCTGTGGACGAGCGGCACGACCATCACCTCGTTCGCACGCGCGGGACTGTCGGCCGGCGGTGGACAGGTGTATGTCGTCACCTACGACAACCATCTGTACGCGTTCGGCATTCCAATGGAGCACTGATCAGTTATCAGTTCACAGTTATCAGTTCTCAGTAACTGAGAACTGACGACTGAAAACTGAGAACTCACTATGATCGACCGTTCACAAATCCAGGACGTCATCAACCGCGGTGGCGGGATCCTTCGCCTCGAGCCGTGCTGGGTGCCGCGCTCGTTCATGCACCCGGGGCGCCGGCTGCGGCTGCATCCGGACGATCTCTACGCGTACGGCGCGCATCGCGGCGGCATCAACGAACGGTGGTTCTCGTCCACGACGAATGCCGACAACGGGCCCGGCACGCCCGCCGACGAAGGCCTGAGCTACGTCCGCCTGTCGAACGGCCAGCGCTTTCTGTTGCGGGAAGCGGTCGATGGGGCCGGTGACCTGTTGCTCGGCCGGGAGACGATGGAGCGGGAGAAGGGGTGGAACCTGCTCTGCAAGTTTTTCGACAACATGGGCCCGATTCCGCATCACATGCACCAGGCGGACGAGCATGCGAAGAAGGTCGGCCGCCGCGGGAAGCCCGAGGCGTACTACTTTCCGCCGCAGTACAACCCCACCGACAACAACTATCCGTACACCTTCATGGGTCTCGAGCCGGGCACGACGAAAGCGGACGTGCGCCGCTGTCTCGAGAACTGGAACAGGGGCGACAACGGCATCACGTATCTGTCGCGCGCGTATCGCCTGGAGCGCGGCACGGCATGGCAGATCGATCCCGGCATCCTGCACGCGCCCGGGTCGCTGCTGACGTACGAGCCGCAGGTGAACAGCGACGTCTTCGCGATGTTCCAGTCCGAAGTGGAGGGCCGCATCACGCCGTGGGAGTTGCTGGTGAAAGACGTCCCGGCAGAGAAGCATCAGGACCTCGACTACATCATCGGCATGCTGGATTGGGACGCGAACGTGAATCCCAGGTTCGGCGAGAGCAACCGGTACTGGCCCACACCCGTCAAGCCGTTCGGGCAGACGGAACCCGAGGGCTATCGCGAGCAGTGGGTGACCTACGGAACCGCCTGGTACTCGGCGAAAGAGCTGACCGTGCTGCCCAAGCGCACGGTGACGATAAGGGACGCGGCGGCGTACGGCGTGATTCTCACGCAGGGTCACGGCGCCGTTGGCGCCCTGCCGGTGTCGACCCCGGCGATGATTCGATTCGGACAGATGACGGACGACGAGCTCTTCGTCACGGCCGATGCCGCGGCCGCCGGCGTCCGCATCGAGAACCGCAGCGAGACGGACCCGCTCGTCCTGCTCAAACATTTTGGGCCCGGGAATCCCGAGTCGCCCAGGCGACGGTCGTAGGGCGGGCCATGCCCACACATCCAGCCCTGCACAACGCGATGTGGCCCGGCCTGGTCGGCAAGGGCCACCCGGGCGGCGAGCCGCCGATCGATCTCGACACGATGCTGGACCTGACGGCACGTCAGCATCGACGCGTCGGATGACGACCTGAAGCGGCTCGCCGCGAAGATCCGGTCGAAGCATCTGGTCGTCGGGTCGCTCGTCGCGCCGGTCTGGCCGCCGACCGGCGGCGGATCGGCCATGGGCAGCCATGCCGAGCGTGAGGCGTTTCTCACACAGGTCCGCAAGGCGTGCGCGATCGGCAGAACGCTGAAGGATCTCGGCGTCCGCCCCTACGGCGTCGTCCGCATCGATACCGCCGCGAGTCCGGCCGAGTGGTCAAAAAACCCGGCCGGCAACACGAAAAAGATCGCCGAGACGTTCCGGCTGGCGGCCGACATCGCCGAGGATCACGGCGAACGGCTGGCGGCCGAAGGGGAAATCTGCTGGGGCGGCATGCACAGCGTGACGCGCAACGTGGAGCTGCTCGAGATGGTCGGCCGGCCCGGGACGGTTGGCTTCCAGGCCGACATGGCGCACACGCTGCTCTTCACGATGGGCTACAACGCCCCGGACGACCGGATCCTGCCGGAGAACTTCGAGTGGTCGGATCGCGGCGCGCTCGACGAAGGGCTGAAGAAGATGACCCGCGCGCTGCGGCCGTGGACGATCGATTTCCACGTGGCGCAGAACGACGCGACGGTGAAGGGATCCGGATCGCACGACAAGACCGGCCGGCATTGCCTGCCGTTCGATCCGAACGGGAAGCTCGACATCGTCCGGCACGCGGGGTTCTGGCTGCGGGACGAGCATGGGAACGTGGAGCGCAAGCTCGATCACATCTGCTGGGACGGCTGCATGTTCCCGAACGCCGTCATGACCGAGCAGAAGACGTGGAGTGACGTCCTCGGCGTGATGAACGCCGTGCGCGACGCGCACGGCTGGGAGTAGGCCGGCCTGCCATGCCTGCCATGCCTGACATGAGGCGCGGGTGAAACGACTCAACATCGGCCTGGTCGGCTACGGCTTCATGGGGCGGACGCACTCCAACGCGTTCCTGCAGGCCCCGAGATTCTTCGATCTGCCGATGCAGCCGGTGCTGAAGGCGGTCGCGGCGCGCAACGAAGAGCGCGTCAGGAAGTTCGCCGCGAACTGGGGCTACGAGTCGTACGAGACGGACTGGCGCAATCTCGTCCCGCGCAAGGACATCGACGTGATCGACATCGCCAGCCCGAACGACACGCATCACGAGATTGCCATCGCCGCGGCGAAGGCCGGCAAGATGGTGATGTGCGAGAAGCCGCTCGGCCGGAGCGCGAAAGAAGCGCAGGAGATGGTCGACGCCGTCGAGCGGACGGGCGTGCCGAACACCGTCTGGTACAACTACCGGCGCGTCCCCGCCGTGACGCTGATCAAGCAGTTGCTCGAGGAGAAGAAGTTCGGGCGCATCTTTCACTATCGCGCCGGGTTCCTCCAGGACTGGACGATTTCCCGGGACCTGCCGCAGGGGGGCGAGGGGCTGTGGCGCCTCGACGTGGCGGTTGCCGGCAGCGGCGTCACGGGAGATCTGCTCGCGCACAACATCGACACCGCGATGTGGCTGAACGGGCCGATCGCCGAAGTGAGCGCGATGACCGAGACCTTCATCAAGCAGCGCCTGCACACCCTCACCGGCAAGGTGGAGCCTGTGGGCATCGACGACGCGAGCGCATGCCTGGCGCGGTTCGAGAACGGATCGCTGGGGCTGTTCGAGGCGACGCGGTATGCGCGCGGCCACAAGGCGCTCTACACGCTCGAAATCAACGGCGAGCACGCCTCGGCGTCCTGGGATCTGCACGACCTTCACCGAATCCAGTACTTCGATCACCGCGACGAAGGGCGCGTGCGCGGCTGGCGCAACATCCACGTCACGGACGGCGACCAGCCGTACATGAAGCACTGGTGGGTGCCGGGCCTGCAGATCGGCTACGAGCACACCTTCACGCACCAGTTCATGGAGTTCGTGCACGCCGCGGCGAAGGGAGCGAGCCTGGCGCCGACGTTCCGCGACGGCCTCGCGACGGATCGGGTCACCGACGCGGTGCTGAAGGCGGCACAATCCCGGCAGTGGGAGAAGGTGCAGACGTCATGACACAACTCACGCGGCGGGGCTCGGCGGTCGTGCTCACCGTGCTGCTGGCAGCAGGGGTCGTGACCGTCGCGGCGGCACAGCGCCCTCAGCCCCTTCCGTTCGAGGACCGCACCGGTTTCGAAGCGATCTTCGACGGGTCGACGCTGAAAGGCTGGGACGGCGATCCGAAGTTCTGGCGCGCCGAAGGGGGCGCGATCGTCGGCGAGACCACCGCCGAGCGCAAGCTGACGGAGAACACGTTCATCATCTGGCGCGGCGGCGAGCCCGCGGATTTCGAGTTGAAAGTCGAGTACCGCATCAACGCGACGAACAGCGGCATCCAGATCCGCAGCGTGCACCTGCCGGCAGGCCGCGGCACGATCTCGGGCAACTGGGTGCTGAAGGGGTACCAGTGCGACATCGATGCCGCGAACCGCTACACCGGACAGATTTACGAGGAGCGCGGCCGCGGTTTCCTCGCGATGCGCGGCCAGTTCTCGTACGTGCCCGACGGTGGCGGCCCCAGAGTCGCCGGCGCGTTGCAGAGAACGGACGATGAGCTGCTGAAGATCATCAAGGTGAACGACTGGAACCAGGCGCACGTCATCGCGCGCGGCAACCTGATCGCCAAGATCCTGAACGGGCACGTCACGAGCGTGCTCGTCGACGACGACACCAAGGCGCGGGCGCTGAAAGGCCTGCTCGGCTTTCAGATCCATACGGGCGAGCCGATGAAGGTCGAGTTCCGGAACATCTACCTGAAGCGGTACTGACGCTGAGGATTCGTCCAGGAATAAGTGTGTCATTCTGGGCGTCGAGGCGCCCGCCTGGCAAGGCGCGACGAGCGCACATACCGGGCGTATGTAAGTGAGGAGCAACGAAGCCAGGCGGGATGCATCGGCGTCGAGAATGGCACAGTTATTCCTGGACGAGTCCTGAGATCGCCGGTCATGCCATTCGGACGGACCTGCATCTGGATGGTCGCGCCGATCGCCATGGCGGCATCGGCGCAGGTGCAGCTCCCCGACGCGCCGGGCAAGGAGGCCACCATCGCGGTGTGCGGGACGTGCCATGAGCCGCACCGCGCGGCGTCCGTGCGGCTGACGCGCGAAGGCTGGCAGGACACCCTCGCGAAGATGGTCGCGCTTGGCGCGACAGGAACGGATGACGAGCTCGCGCAGGTGCTGGAGTACCTGGCCGAGCACTTCAAGGGCAATGCCCCGAGGCCGCTGAACCTGAATAGCGCCACCGCGATCGAGCTCGAGAGCGTGGCTGGATTGCTCCGCAAGGAAGCGGCGGCCTGGATTGCGCATCGGAAGAAGGCCGGCCCGTGCAAGTCGCTGGATGATTTCAAGAAGATCCGCGGCGTGCCGTTCAGGAAGATCCACGACCGCCGCGATCGGCTGGTGTGTTTCTGAATGGATGCGAATTACCTCGCCTTCGATCTGGGCGCCGAAAGCGGCCGCGCGATGGCGGCGCGGCTGCGGTCGGGCGTGCTGGATCTCCGCGAGATCGGCCGCTTTCCGAACGAGCCGGTGCGTGACGGCGCCTCGCTGCGCTGGGATCTTCCGCGGCTCTGGCGCGAGATGCAGCGTGGCCTCGAGCAGGCGGCAGGCACGGGTCGGCTCGCCAGCATCGGCGTCGATACCTGGGGGTGCGATTACGGTCTGCTCGACTCGGACGGCGCGCTCCTCGGCAACCCGTATCACTATCGCGACGCGCGGACCGACGGCGTCATGGAGGCCGTGTTCGCGCGCGTGCCGCGCGCGCGCCTCTACGACATCACCGGCATCCAGTTTCTTCCCTTCAACACGATCTACCAGCTCGTGGCCGCGACCCAGCGCACGCCCGGCGAGCTGGCGGCGGCCGCGTCGTTCGGCACGATCCCTGACATCCTGAACTACTGGCTCACCGGCGTCCTTCGCGCGGAGCTCACGAATGCCACCACGACGCAGATGGTGGACGCGAGGAGGCGGACGTGGGCCGTGGAGCTCCTGCGCGAGCTGGATCTCCCCGTCCGCGTGCTACCGCCGATGGTCGAACCCGGCGCCATCATCGGTCCGTTGACGGCGCCTGCCGGCCGCACGCTCGCGGGAACGCCGGTCGTGGCGCCGGCGTGTCACGACACCGGATCCGCGGTGGCGGCGGTGCCGGCGAGCCGCACGCGCGCGTTCCTCAGCTCCGGCACCTGGTCGCTGCTCGGGATCGAGGTGCCGCAGCCCGTGATCACGGCGCAGGCGCTGGCGGCGAATGTCACGAACGAGGGCGGCGTGTTCGGCACGACGCGCCTGCTCAAGAACATCAGCGGGCTCTGGCTCCTCCAGTCGTGCCGCCGTGGCTGGGCGCGCGACGGACGCGAGTACGGGTATCCCGAATTGATGGCGGCCGCGTCGGACGAGGAGCACGCGTTCCTCTCGCTCTTCGATCCGGACGACCCGCGGTTCCTGCATCCATCGGATATGGCGCGCGCGATTGCGGACTACTGCCGCGGCACCGGCCAGCGCGAACCGGACACGCCGGGATCGTACGCACGCGCGATCCTGGAAAGCCTCGCGTTCAAGTACCGCGTGGTGCTCGACACGCTGGAGGAGCTCACGGGCGCCGGCATCACGGAGATCCAGATCA
Organism: Acidobacteriota bacterium; assembly: GCA_016178075.1. Taxonomy (GTDB): domain Bacteria; phylum Acidobacteriota; class Vicinamibacteria; order Vicinamibacterales; family JACQTH01; genus JACQTH01. The sequence goes on along the minus strand of JACOUA010000190.1, from coordinate 10,619 downwards.
TCGGCGGCGGATCGCGGAACCGGCTGCTGAACCAGTTCACCGCCGATGCCACGGGACGCACGGTCGTCGCCGGGCCGGTCGAGGCGACCGCGCTCGGGAACATTGCGATGCAGATGGTCGCCACAGGCGCGGTGGGATCGATTGCGGACGCGCGGGGGATTATCGAGCGCTCGTTCCCGGTCGATCGCATCGAGCCGGCGGCGGCCGACCGGTGGGGCGCCCACTATCGTCGCTTCAAGGACTACGTGGAGCTCACCTGTGTCTGACCTCTCGGCGAACGACACATTGTTTATCCGCAACCTGTGGGACGAGCGGCAGGCGGCCAGACTGTCCGCCAGTCCGCTGGACCTGCTGCGGTATCGCTCCAACCTGCTCGGAGACGACCTGCGGATCACGAACGTCGGCGGCGGGAACACCAGCTCGAAGTTCGAGCTGCCTGACCCGCTGACAGGACAACCGCAGCGGGTCATGGCGGTGAAGGGCAGCGGCGGCGATCTCCGCTCGATCGCCGCGTCCGGGTTCGCCGTCCTGTACCTCGACAAGCTCGAAGCGCTCATCGCGCGGTATCGAGGTGAAGCGTACGAGGACGAGATGGTGGCGCTCTATCCGTTGTGCGCGTTCGGCGAGAGCCGTGCCGCGGCGTCGATCGACACCCCGCTGCACGCGTTCCTGCCGTTTCCGCACGTCGATCACCTGCATCCCGACTGGGCGATCGCGCTGGCCGCGAGCGCGAACGGCGCGGCGAAGCTCGAGGAGTTCAACCGGAAGTACGGACGGCGGATCGTCTGGGTCCCGTGGCAGCGCCCGGGGTTCGAGCTGGCCCTGATGGTGCGGAAGGCCGTCGAGGAGGCGCCCGGTTGCGACGGGATCATCCTTGGCGGCCACGGTCTCTTCACGTGGGGCGGCACGCAGCGCGAGTGCTACCAGAACAGCATCAGGACGATCGACCAGATGGGGGCGTTCATCCAGGAGCACGAGCCGCGCACGAACCGGCCGGCGTTCGGCGGCGCCGCGGTGACCGGCGTGGTCGCGGATCGCGAGTCGGCGATAGCCGCGATCTTCCCGTACCTGCGCGGCGCCCTGTCGTCGCATCGGCGCGTCATCGGCCATGTCGACACGTCCGAGGACGCGCTGACGTTCGCGAATTCGCGGTGGGCGGAGCCGCTCTGCGCCCTCGGCACGAGCTGTCCCGATCATTTTCTGCGGACGCGCATCTCGCCGATGTTCGTGCCGTGGGACGCCGCAACGGAAGACGTCGCGGCGATCCGGCAGCGGATCGACGGGCGCCTCGTGCGCTATCGCGAGGACTACGCGAAGTACTACCGGTCATTTGCCGACGCTGGCTCCCCTGCTCTGCGTGACAGCCATCCCTCGGTTGTCGTCATTCCGGCCATCGGCCTGTTCGGATTCGGGAAGGACAAGGGCGAAGCGCGCATCACGACGGAGTTCTTCGTCAACGCGATCCATGTGATGGCGGGCGCGACCGCGCTCGAAGAGGATCGCGAGCCGGACGCCGTGGTGCCGCAGGCGAGGCATCCCGAGCAGGCGGGGGAGTTCAGGACGTTCCACAATTACGTCGCGCTGCCGCGCCGCGAGGCGTTCCGCGTCGAGTACTGGGCGCTCGAAGAGGCCAAGCTGCAGCGCATGCCGCCGGAGAAGGAATTCAGCCGCCGCGTCGTGATCGTCGTGGGCGGCGGGAGCGGCATCGGGAAGGAAACCGCGCTCCAGATCGCGAAGCGCGGGGGGCATGTGGTCGTCGCCGATGCCAACAGCGCGGCGGCGCAGGAGAGCGCGGCGGAGGCCGCAACCCTGTCTTCAGAGGAGATGGTGCAGTCGGCCGCCCTCGATCTGGCGGCACGGGAGACAATCGCCGCGGCGCTGCGCCGCGCGGTCCTCCAGTTCGGCGGATTCGACGCCGTCGTCAACACGGCCGCAATCTATCCGACGCCCGACCCATCCACGCCTGCCGAAGCCGTCTGGAGCCGGACGCTCGGCATCAATGTGACCGCGAATTTCGTGCTGGCGCAGGAAGCGGCGGAGGTCCTGCGGGCTCAGAACCTGCCGGCGTCGATCGTGCTCACGAGCTCCGCCAACGCGATCGTGCCGAAATCCGGCAGCGAGGCGTACGACGTCAGCAAGGCCGCCATCAACCATCTGGTCCGCGAGCTGGCGATCGGCCTGGGGCCGCTGGTGCGCGTGAACGCCGTCGCGCCGGCGACGGTCATCGCGGGCTCGGCGATGTTCCCGCGCGAGCGTGTCATCGCGGCGCTGAAGAAATACCGGATCGCGTTCGACGATTCGGTGTCGACCGACGATCTTCGGAACACGCTCGCCGGCTTCTACGCGCAGCGCACCATCACCCGCCGTCCGATCCTGCCGATCGACAACGCGAACGCGATCTGCTGGCTGGCCGGCGACCTGAGCGCGAAGACCACGGGCCACATCATCCCGGTCGACGGCGGGCTTCCCGAGGCATTCCTCCGATAAGGGCCCGGAAAGGAATAAAGGTGTCATCTTGGGCGTCGAGGCGCCCGCCCGGCAAGGCGCGAGGAGCGCGCATACCGGGTGTCTGTAAGCGACGAGCAACGCAGCCCCGGGGCCCCCGACGCGCGTTTCCCAGCGCGTTGGGGTGGGAGCCCGGCGGGATGCATCGGCGTCCAAGATGACACCTTTATTCCTTTCCGGGCCCTTAGACATCACGGATTCGGACGCCTCACGAGCGCCACGATCTCGTCCGGCGTGAGCGTCCGGCGCTCGATCCGTGGTCCGTCGAGCGTGAAGCGATCCGCGGCATTGTGGATGACCACCTGGCCCGCCGCCATCGACACCGCGGTCTGCAGATCGCCGGCGCGGCGGATGCCCGGGATATACAGCCGCTCGACGAACATGGCATCGCTCGTATTGTCGAACTGCGCGACGTCGAGGATGGCGCGCTCGAAGGGGACGGTGGCCAGCGCCAGCAGCGCCGCGAGCCCCCAGTCGCGGCCGGCGACCACGCTCGTGCGGGGCTCTGCGCCGATCGTCCTGGCGATGTCGGCCACGCGTTGGCTCGCCAGCGTGCGGTTGTACGTTTCAAAGTGGGCGATTTTTGCCGCGGCCTCGGCGTCGAACGGGGTGACCGCGACGCGACGGATTGACACGCCGGCCCGCGCCAAGGCGGTTTCGAGCGCCGGATCCTCGCCGGCGAGCACGACCGTCCTGGAGGATCGCTTCGAGTCGCTGCCCGGCGCGCGTAGCTTGGCCGGAGCGACTTCGACGCGCTCGAGCGCGAGCGCGTGGAGGAGCGCCGACCGGACGACGCGCGGATCCGAGTCCGCCAGTTGCCGCTTCGCGGACGCGATCCAGCGATCGGTCACCTGTTCGCGCGTCAGCGCCTGATCGGGCATCGGCCGGCCGTAAAAGACGAGCGCGTCGGCGAGCGGCTCGGGGCGGACGGTGCGCTCGGCGATGCGCACGTCGGCCGCCGCGTTCTTGAGCCAGCGCGCCATCCAGGCATAGACCGATTCCCGGCTGTCACGGTTGTAGTTGTGCGGCGCCTCGAACTGCACGGCGTGCACGCGGCTGTCCGCCCCGGCGAGCGCATACAACCGGCGCATCGCCGGATACTCGGCGTGGAGCGTGTCCTTCGTCCAGTCGCCGGTCGCCGACACCATCAGCAGGGGCCGCGGCGCAATCGCGGCGGCGAGCTCCACGTTGTTCGTATCGAGTCGCAGGCCCGGCTCGTTCTCGCAGATGCAGCCGCCCTGCATCTGCAGCGAGATCATGTTCACCGGGGCCGCGGCCTTGATGCGGTCGTCGACGGCGGCGACCAGGAAGGTCTGCGTCCCGCCGCCTGACGCGCCGGTGGCGCCGATGCGATCGCGATCCACGTAGGGCAGCGACTGCAGGAAGTCCAGCCCACGGATGCTGTTCCACAACTGCAGGCCGGCGAGGCTCAGTCCCCACAAGTACTCACGCTTCCCGCCGAAGTCGTGCGGAAGCTGGCGGCTGTCGTTGTAGCCGATCATGTCGTAGGTGAAGACGACGAACCCCTGCTCGGCGAGATTGATCGCGCGCGCCGGCACCGACGCGATCGACGTGTTCTCGAGGCGGCCGTACGTCCAGTGGCCGTGCGGCGACAGGATCGCCGGGAAGGGCCCGGCGCCGGCCGGCCGATAGAGGTTGCCGGTGACGTAGAAGCCCGGCAGGCTCTCGAAGTACACCTTGAAGACCGAGTAGCCCTCGGAGCGCCGCTCGCCGAATATCTGCGCGTTGAGCGGCGCTTTCTCCGGCATCGGGACAAGCCCCGCCGACGCCAGAATGTGTTCGCGCAAATAGGCGGCGCGCCGCTGCCACTCGGACGCGGACGCGTAGTCCGGCACCGTGAAGCGGTCGTTGAGTGTGCGAAATTGCGCGTCGGCGGACGACGCGATCGAGACCACGCCGATCAGGACGAGAACCGTCGTCAGGTATCGCACGGTGACCTCCGGGCTCGGTCATGAGACGCCGCGCTGGTAGTCCCTCCAGAGCCACCGGAGGGAATCGGGCAGGATCGCGCGGCCGTGCCTGTTGCTGTGAAACCCCTGCCCGTACTCGAACCGGTAGTCGTAGCCGGCGTACGCAAGCGATTTCGCGAGCGTGAGGTTCGCGAGCGGCCAGTTGCCGTTCGCGTTGTCCAGATCGTTCGCGCCGTCCTGGAGAAAGACGCGGATCGGTTTCCTCGGCGTTTTTCGTACGAGCGCCGCGTAGTTGTGTCCGCCTTCGCGCCGCGTCTGGCCGCTGGCGATGTTGGTGAAGCTGCCGACCCACGACAGCGCCTTGCTGAACTCGTTCGTACACACCGGTCGTTCCCACCGGCGTCAACGGCACGTTGAAGCCATTGCCGACATCCGCGGAGACCCGGGGGACGACATTCGCCGGCAGCGCCGGCGCTTCGATGGCCCACCCGACCGTCAGCTCGTCGATCCTGGGCGCGGCGCCTCTCAGCAGCGTCTCCCTGCCGCCGAAATAACTGCGGATGCGCTCCGCGAGCCGCTCGGCGTCCGCCCCGGCCGGCTTGGCCGACAGCGCCGAGCCGCTCGCCGCTTGTGCATTCAGGCAAGCAGCTTCGTGACGACGCTGCCGGACACATCAGTGAGCCGGAACTCGCGCCCCTGAAAACTGTATGTGAGCTTCCTGTGGTCCAGCCCCAGCAGGTGGAGGATGGTGGCATGTAGATCGTGGACGTCGACGGGATCCTCGACGACGTTGTAGCCGAGTTCATCCGTCCGGCCGACCGTCCCGGGCTTGATGCCGCCGCCGGCCATCCAGATGGTGAAGGCGCGGGGATGATGGTCGCGTCCCATCAGACGCGAGCCGCCGCGCGCCTCGTTCATCGGTGTGCGGCCGAACTCTCCGCCCCAGACGACGAGCGTCGTGTCGAGCAGGCCGCGTTGTTTGAGGTCGCGCACCAGAGCGCTCGCGGCGCGATCCGTCTCGCGACAGAGCTCGGGGACTTTCGTGGCGATGTCGGTCCCGACGCTCGCGCCATGCGTGTCCCAGCCGCGGTGATAGAGCTGCACGAACCGCACACCGCGCTCAACCAGGCGACGCGCCAGCAGACAGTTATTGGCGAACGACACCTTGCCCGGCTCGGTGCCGTACAGCGCGTGAATCGACGCCGGCTCCTTCGACAAGTCGGTGAGCTCCGGTACGCTGCTCTGCATGCTGTAGGCCAACTCGTACGACGCGATCCGCGTGTCGATTTCCGGATCGCCGACCTCGGCGCGGCGCAGCCGGTTCAAGCCTGTGACGAGATCGATCGATTCGTGCCGCGCGTCGGCACCGACCCCTTCGGGGTTCGACACGAACAGCACCGGATCCCCTTTCGACCGGAACTCGACGCCCTGGTAGACCGTCGGCAGAAATCCGCTCCCCCAGCACGACTTGCCGCCGTCTGGCGCGTTCTCGCCCGAGAGCAGGACGACGAAGCCGGGCAGATCGCGGCTGTCGCTGCCTAGACCATACGTGAGCCAGGATCCGAGGCTCGGGCGGCCGAACACCTGGCTGCCCGTATTCATGAAGATCTGTCCGGGCGCGTGATTGAACTGCGTCGTATGGACCGAGCGGATAATCGCAATCTCGTCGGCGATTGTCCCCAAGTGCGGCAGCAGCTCCGAGAGCTCGGCGCCCGACTGACCGTACTTCTTGAACGTGAAGGGAGACCCGAGCAGTCGCGGGGTCCCCTTGATGAAGGCGAACCGCTCCCCTTTCGGAATGAACTCCGCGGGAATCTCCTGGCCGTCGTGCTTCTGCAGCGCCGGCTTGTGGTCGAAGAGGTCGAGCTGCGTCGGCGCGCCCGCCATGAACAGATACACAATGCTCTTCGCTTTCGGTGCGAAGTGCGGTGCGCGCGACGTGAGCGGACCCTGCCCTTCGGCGAACAGCCGCTCCTCTTCGTTTAGGAGCGCCGACAGCGCCAGCCCGCCGATGCCGAAGCCGGATTGCTTGAAAAAATGGCGGCGCGTGATGGCGCGAAGAACATCCTTGAGCGCCGAAGCCTTAGCGGAGGCGGTAGGGTCCATCACGGCCTCGTCAACGCTTCATCGAGGTTCAAGAGCGCGTTCGCGACGAGCGTCCACGCCGCCTGTTCGGCGGGGTCGACGCCGCCGACCGCATACCCTTTGATCACCCGTGCGGCCTCGTCGGGCACCTTGCCAAACCGATCTCGTTGTCGCGCATACGACGCGACGATCCGCTCCACCTCGTCCTGGCTGGGCGTGCGGGTCACCGCGAGGCGGAAGGCGTACGCGGCACGCTTCTCGGTGGTGACCGGCGCCGGCGTCTCGCGCAGCACGCGCGCCGCGAGCGCCCTGGCCGCCTCGAAGAGTGCCTCGTCATTCAGAGCGGTGAGCGCCTGGAGCGGCGTGTTCGTCCGCACACGCCGGACGGTACTGTGCTCCCGGCTCGTCGCGTCGAACGTGATCAGGCTCGGATACGTCGCCGAGCGGCGGATGAACACGTAGAGCCCGCGCCGGTACCGATCTTCGCCTTCGCTCGGGATCCATTTCTCGCTGCTATAGGGAATGTCCCAGATGCCGTCGGGCTGCGGCGGGAAGACGCTCGGTCCGCCGATCTTGCCGCTCAGGAGGCCGCTCGCCGCCAGCGTGGCGTCGCGCACCATTTCCGCTTCCATCCGGACACGCGACCCGCGCGCGAGCAGCCGATTGTACGGATCGCGCGACTCGAGGGCCGCCGTGACGGTTGACGACTGTCGATACGTCGCCGACGTCACGATGAGCTTGTGAAGCGCCTTCGTCCGCCAGCCGCTGCCGACCAGTTCGGTGGCCAGCCAGTCGAGCAGCTCCGGATGCGACGGCGGTGTACCCTGCGTGCCGAAGTCCTCGCTGGTCTCGACGATCCCGCGGCCGAAGAGCTGCTCCCAGGCACGGTTCACCGCCACGCGCGCCGTCAGCGGGTTCCGCGCGTCGACGAGCCAGTGGGCCAGTCCGAGCCGGGTCGGCGGCTGGTCGCCGCCAAGTGGATGCAGAACCTCCGGCACGCCGGCGTACACCTGCTCGCCCTTGCTCAGGAAATTGCCGCGGCGACGCACGTACGCCGATGGCGGCTCCTGTGAAACGCGCTCGCGCATCACGAGCGCCGTCGGGATCCCGAGCGCCTTCAGCTCCCTCTGCAGATCGGCCACCCGATCGCGCGACGGCTTCAACGAGGGAGCGATGGTGCGATAGAACGCAGTCAGATCCTGTCGCTGCTGGTCGGTGCGCTCCGTCGAGGCGATCGCGAGAAGCGGCCGCAGCCTGGCCGGGATTTCGACCACGCGCTGCGGGTTGCTGCTCGATGTCACGGACAGCCGGAACCGGCCCAGCGCCTGTCCGACCGCGGCGCCTTGATGCTTCAGGCGAACCCGCAGGCTCGACCCGCCTTCGCTCGATGCGCCACGTGCGAGCTTCGGCGAGGCAGGCGGCGTCCAGGGACGATCGAACGTGAAGACGATCTGGCGGGGCAGCCGTGTGTCCTGACGGCTGGCGTCAATCCGCCAGCCTCTCGGCGCGTACGCGTCGCGCGGGAGCGTCTTGGGAAAGAAGGTGTCGAGGCTCGCGCCGCCGGCGGAGTCGTCGGCCTTGATCGCACCGATGGTCAGACGGGAATCCCCCGCTTCAACTTCAAATCCGTTCACCTGGAAGTTGCCGTACGGATCGCGTCCCGGGCCGCCTTTGGGCAAAGAAGGATCCGGCAGCGCCTCGACGCGAATCGCCGTGACGCGCGGCAGCGCCGCGGCGGCCTCGATGGTGAAGACCGTCTCGCCCGGATTTGCGCCCGACGCGATCACCGACCCATCGGGCGCGGGCGTCAAGTCGACGCCGCCGGTTGCAGACAGGCTCTCCGGCGTCAGGACCGTCCAATGCGACGACGCCTCGTTCAGCATCGCCTCTTCCCACGAGGCCTGGGCCTGTTGGAGGACCGGCGTCTCGGTTTTCATCTCTCCATTCAGCCGATCGATCTGCGCCTGAATCGTCTTCCGGCTGGCGGCCTGCTCGGGCGTCGGGAGATCGATGACGGCCTCGAAGAACCGGGTGCCGTCTCCGAACGTGCGGGCTTCGTAGTCGCTGTTGCCGAAGAACGCCATCATCCGGTAGTAATCCTTCTGGCTGAAGGGATCGTATTTGTGGTTGTGGCACTGGGCGCAGCCCAGCGTCGTGCCGAGCCAGACAGCGGCGGTCGTGTTGACGCGATCGACGAGCACTTCATAGTGCGCTTCTTCCGGATCGATCCCGCCCTCCTCGTTCGTCATCGCGTTGCGATGGAACCCGGTCGCGACGAGCTGCGCCGGCGTAGGGTTCGGCAGCATGTCGCCGGCAATCTGCTCGATCGTGAAGCGGTCGAACGGCATGTCGCGATTGAGCGCGTCGATCACCCAGTCGCGATATTTCCACATCACGCGCGGCAGATCTTTTTCAAACCCCTGCGAATCGGCGTACCGCGCGAGATCGAGCCACGGCCGCGCCCACCGTTCGCCATAGTGCGGCGAAGCGAGCAGACGATCCACGAGGCGCGCGTATGCGGTGTCCGTACCGTGGCGCGCCGCATCGGCCATCACCTCGTCGACCTCCGGCGGTGACGGCGGCAGCCCGATCAGATCGAGCGAGACACGCCGCACGAGCGTCTCGAGAGGGGCCTCGGGCGACGGAGCGAGACCTTCTTTTTCGAGCCGCGCGAGGATGAAGCGGTCGATTGGCGTGCGGACCCAGGCGGCGTCACGGACGGCAGGGAGGGGCGGGCGCGCCGGTGGGCGGTAGGCCCAATGCTCGGGCGCGGGCCGCTGCGCCTGAAGCGAATCGCGCGTCAGCGCGAGCAGTCCAAGTCCGGTGATCGCGAAAGCCCGGAAATAGCGGCTCAGCAACGTCGCCTCGGCGGACAGAGCGTAGCACAGCTTCCCGCGTGCCAGACACGCTCGTTATCGCCGCATATGGTAAAAGATGGGCCGGAGGGCAGCATGGTCAACCGTGTCCTCGTACGCCCCCTCACCGTCTTGACGTTGTCCGCGTTGGCCGTCGCAGCCGTCGTCGCCTGGCACGGAACGGCCGGTCAGAACGATCCCAACCGGAAGGAATGGCTGCAGCTGTTCAACGGCCGCGACCTCAACGACTGGGTGATCAAGTTCGCCCATCACGATCTCGGAGAGAACGTCAACGACACGTTCCGTGTCGAGGATGGCCTGCTGAAGGTGCGCTACGACGAGTGGACGACCTTCGATCGGGAGTTCGGCCACATCTTCTACAAGCAGCCGTTCTCGTACTACATGCTGGCGGCGGAGTATCGCTTCGTGGGTGTGCAGCTTCCCGCGGCTGGTCCGACCCTCGCCTGGGCCATACGCAACAACGGGTTGATGCTCCACTCGCCCGATCCGAAGACGATGCTGAAGGATCAGGACTTTCCGATCTCGATAGAGGTCCAGCTGCTCGGCGGCCTGGGCGACGGCAAGCCGCGGTCGACGGCGAATCTGTGTACGCCCGGGACGCATGTCGTGATGAACGGGAAGCTCCACACCCCGCATTGCACGAATTCCACGTCCAGAACGTACGACGGCGATCAGTGGGTGCGAGTGGAGGTTCTCGTTCACGGCGACGAGCTGATTCGCCACATGATTGATGGACAAACGGTGCTCGAGTACACCAAGCCGCAGATAGGCGGCGGGAACGCGTCGCCCACGGATCCGGCGGTGAAAGTGGACGGCACACCACTGACCGCCGGGTACATCGCGCTCCAGGCGGAGACGGCGCCCACCGACTTTCGCAAAGTCGAGCTGCTGAATTTGGAGGGGTGTACCGACCCGAACGCGCGCAACTCCAAAACATATTTCGTCAAGTCGACTGCATCGATGTGCCGGTACTGAGCCGATCATGTTCACCGTCACCGCCGACTTGATGCTCCCCGAGGTGTGGATCCACACGTGCTGGGGAAATCCCAACATGCAGCGCGTGATGGAGGACACCAGCTACGCGAACTCGATCGAGCTGTACCTGGAGCGCTGCAAGGGCGATGTCTGGACGCGACCACACACGTTCAGGCCGCCGATCCGAAACTGCAGATCGACATCGTGAGGTCTTCGTCATGATGGCCGAACGGCGCGCGCGCGGTCT
>JACOUA010000454.1 GCA_016178075.1 Acidobacteriota bacterium | reverse complement strand
TGGCTTTCACTTGGCCGGCGTCGGCAGGTTCTTCAGCAGCAACGGGTAGACGTAGCCGGCCGGCAACACGCGGTCGGGGTCGGGCCGGACACTGAGATAGGTCACGTGATCGGTGATTTGGCTCCACCCATGGCCCACGCCGGTCGGGAGGATCATGCTGTCACCCGTGAGCAGGACGAAGAGGACACCCAGGATGATTCTCTTCATGGCTTTCCTCATTCAGCGGGTTTTCTGTTGGCCGGCGACGTGCACTGTTATACATCGGGCTGACGGACGATGACGCGACGAATGGAGCTCAGGATGGTTGAAGAAGGCGGCGCTCCTCTACGCGGAAACCCTCACCGGCGCGTTTTCGACCTGAGTTCCGGAGAAGCCGGCGCCGTTCTGCAGAAGCTGCGAAACTACCGAGTACGGCTCGCGGTCGCGTGAACGGAGGGCCAGGCGGGACGGGCTGAGGAGGAACATGCGGTCAGCGCTGCAGAGCCAGCCTGTCGGATTCGTCGCGGCCATCGCTGTCACGATAGTCGTTCAGAACCCCGTCCTCGATGATCGTTCAGTTTCGCTGTTTCTGCGTGAGTTGCAGCGCGGCGTCGCTTGCGACGACCGTCCAGCCGTTTCCGCGCTTGTTCAATTTCCGCTGACCGTCTTTGCCGGCGGCGTCCGCATACCGATTAGCGACGCCGCAACCCTGCTCCAGAACTACGACGTCGTGTTCTCGCCGGCGCTCAAGACGCTGATCTCTCAGGCGGCGATGCCGGCCCGCGGACGTTCGACCTCCTCCGCAGCTTCTGTCACCTTCACAGCTGACTTCGCCACCATCGGAGTCGACGCCGTGCGAATTGAGCCGGTCGGCGGTGGGCTAAGAATTACCGGCATTACCCTGCCGCTGGCGGTATCCGCAGCGGGAAGCGCCGCAAGCGTTCGTCGCGGCGCCGGCCGTGCGCCGCAGCGGCTGATCCTCGGTGTCGGTCAAATCCAACGCACCGGCGCACTCGCCCCCGGAGAGCGCGACGCCTACCTGCTGTCGGCGACGAAAAACCAACGGCTCGAAGTGCGCATCAACGGTGTGAGCGGGCGTGACATCGTCGCGCGGATCACCAGCATCAAGAGTCGCGCGCCGATTGATTCGCGGGCGCACGACGGAGTGCGGATATGGATCGGCCGGATCCCTGAAGATGGCGATTACCGCATCGATGTGGTGCGGCTTGCGGCCGGCGGAGCACCACGACTGCCGTACCTCATCGTCGTCAGCACGCGGTAAGCAGCCAGGCCCCTCTAGAGACTCGGCGATTACACAGGACGAACAGGTGACATCCGGATACCTATGGCCTCTGCAGCCGTCATGAAGGTCTCCATCTCCCGGCAGCTTCGCGTCGCCGTCGCCTGCAAGCGGCGGTAGTGGTCGGACTAGCGCCAAGGGTTCTCAACAGAACCTTTCCGTGCTCTGCTCAGTAAGACAGAGTAGAAAGCGATGCCCGATGAGGTGGATGGCGACCTTCTCGAGCGATTTGCGCATGGCGACCAGGACGCCTTCGAATCGCTGTTTCGGCAGTTTGAGCACGAGGTCTATGGCTGGATCTTGCGCATCGTCCGTGACGCCAACGCCGCAGAGGATGCGCTGGTGGAGGCCTTTTGGCGCGCCTATCGGGGACGCGCCCGGTTCGATTCGTCGCGGAGCTTTGGCGCCTGGATGCGGCGGATTGCCACCAACGCGGCGCTCGACCAGCTCCGGGTAGCTCGGCGAGATGCATTGAGGCTTGGCAATGACACTTCAAGGTCAGCGCCGGCGCCAGCCTCTGACAGCCTCCGAGAATCGATTCAGATCGCGTTTGGGAGACTGCCACCTAAGCTGCACATCGTGGCCGCGCTCGCGCTGATCGAGGAGCAATCCTACGCGGAGATCGCGGAAGCACTCGACCTTCCAATTGGGACGGTGAAGTCGCGGGTTTTTCGCGCAACCCGCGCTCTGAGAGAGGAGTTGGCCCGCCTGGGCATTCGCGTATGACGGAGGATACTCGGCTCCTGGCTCTGTTGCGTTCGGCGGTCCCGCCGGTCGTCACAGCGGGACCCTCGCGCGATCTGTGGCCGTTGGTTGTGAAGCAGAGCCAGGAACGCCCGGAATGGTCGTGGCTCGACGTCGGACTGGCCGCCGGCGTGATCATCGCGCTGTTGATATGGCCGGAGTTGCTCATGCTTTTGGCCTATCACTTCTGACGGAGGAACCCATGCGAGCGCATCCGTACCTACGTGCCTACATGGCTGGGATTGTCGTTCCCACGCTATTTCTCCTGGTCGTCGTGGCGATCGACGCCTATCAGAAGTATTACTTCGAGGTATCCAATCAGTTTGTGATACCTCTCGCATCGCGTCCTCTCGAGCGCGCACTCTTGTTCCCAATGACTATCGTTCCCAACGTATGGGGTCTCTGTAATATGCTGCAGCTGCGGTTCCGATCTCGCGTGCGTCTTTCGCTCGGTGCGTATGGAGCGCTTCTCGTCGTCTTCCTCATCCCGGGCGGCATTGCGTTGGCCCGGCTCTTTGACACATTCACGATTCAGTGGCAGTTCGCCCTCCCGATGTTTCCGATTGGTATGGCCCTCTACTACTTGGCATGGAAGTATTTGGTAGGGTTTCTGAACGACGAAATGGGAATTGCCTGAAGGTCGTTGGGAAGGCTCGAAGCAGAGGCGGAGAAGCTGCGGCGTTCGTCTGAGGGCCGCATAGATCCTGAGTAACGCCGCCGCGTTTGGCGAGCCGTCTTCCCCCTAGAAGCGCCCGTGGCCGGCCGTCACCCATCCAGCGCACACTACCGCTACGTTCTATGTCACCTTGACATTCCATGTGACCGGGCGTAGTCTCGACCTAGAATGTCTATGGAAGACCGGATTGAACTTCTGCAGGGCACCCTGGATCTCCTGATTCTCCGCACCCTCCAGCTTGGCCCGGTCCACGGCCATGGAATCGCCAAAGCCATCCAGCGTAGCTCCGAAGACGTGCTGCTGGTCGAGGAGGGCTCGCTCTACCCCGCCCTCCACCGGCTCATCAAGCGTGGGTGGGTCACCTACGAGGATGGCGCGTCAGAGAACAACCGCAGAGCGAAGTTCTATCGCCTCACGCCGACGGGTCGGAAGCAGGTGCTCGTGGAAACGACGAAATGGGAGAAGCTGACGCGGGCGATCGCCCGAGTGTTGAGGCCGGCATGACGAAGCGCCATCCCGTGGACGGTCTCGATGAGGAAATCCGCAACCACATCGAGCGGGACACACAGGAGAACATCGAACGAGGGATGGCCCTAGAGGAGGCACGCCGGCAGGCGTTGCTCAAGTTCGGCAACGTCGCGCTCACGAAGGAAGACACGCGGGCCGTCTGGGTGTGGGGCTGGCTTGAGCAGCTGTTTCAGGATGCCCGCTACGTGTTCCGTACGCTGCGCCGAAATCCTGGCTTTGCGACGGTTGCAGTACTGACGCTGGCGCTGGGCATCGGTGGGAACACCGCGGTCTTCACCGTCGTCGATGGTCTCCTGCTCCGGCCGCCGCCGTTCGAGCTGGCGGAACATCTGTACTGGATCTACGACATCAACGACGAGCTGGGCTACGACGTGAACCACGAACTGGGTCCGTCGCCAGGCAACTTTGTCGACTGGCGTGATCAGAGTCGCTCGTTCGACTACATGGTGGCATGGCGGAACTGGTTCTTTTCGGTGGCCGGACCTGGCAGGTATGACTTCACCGCCGAGCAGGTGCGTGGCGTCAACGTCTCCCCTTCGTTCTTCGAGATGTTGGGGGTGCAGGCTGCGCTCGGCCGCACCTTTCGGCCCGAGGAGGAACAAGAGGGACATGATCGGGTCGTGGTGCTGACCGACGGATTCTGGAGGCGACGCTTTGGCGGGGACCCAGACGTGCTGGGGCAGACCGTGCTCGTCGACGGGCAGCCGTATGCCGTCATCGGGGTGCTGCCATCCGACTTCTACTTCCTGTTTCAGGATTCGGCCCTGTTCATGCCGATGACGGTCGACGACGAGTTTCGAAACAGCCGCACGACCCACTCCGTCGTCGTTCTGGCACGCCTCGCGCCAGGAGTGGCACGCTCGGAGGCGCAGTCGGAGTTGGATAGGCTTACCGCGGACCTGGAGCGAGCCTATCCGAACACCAATGCCGGGTGGGGGGCGGCGCTGCGACCGGTCTTTCCCCTCAATGAGAAGCTTCAATCCGGACTGCTGCTTCTGCTCGGGGCGGTTGGCTGCATGCTGCTGATTGCCTGCATCAACGTCGCAAATCTACTGCTCGTGCGGGCGGGTGTGCGTCAACGCGAGATCTCAATTCGCGCCGCTGTCGGGGCATCGCGGGGCCGCCTGATCCGTCAGATGCTCACTGAGAGCGTGCTGCTAGCGGTCATCGGTGCAGTAGCAGGGGTATTTGTCGCGGCCGTGGGCCTGCGCCTGCTCACGCCGCTGATCCCGCCCGTCCAGATAGCCCGGCCACTCAGCCTAGCCATTGACCTGCGTGTGCTCCTCTTCACGGGTGGCGTGGCGTCTCTAGCGGCTGTGGGATTTGGGATCTTGCCGGCGGTGCAGGCGAGCCGCACGGAATGGCTGCGCGTCTCCGCTCAGGGCGCGCGGACGACGACGGCTGGACGCGCCCTGTTGGCCATCGAGGTCGCCTTATCGGTGGTGCTCTTGGTCGGTGCCACGCTGTTCGTCAGGAGCCTCTGGAATCTTCAGCTCGTCGACCCCGGCTTTCGCGCTGAGCGTCTGCTGACGACGCAGATCTGGCTGCCTGACGAGAAGTATCCGAATCCGTCCAGCGTGTCAGGGTTCGTTCAGGACGTGCTCCGCCGTCTCGATCGGTTCCCTGAAATCCGCGCGGCCGCTACTGTCAATACGAGGCCGTTCCTGGGCTGGAACATTGGTGCCGCGGTTGACATCCCAGGTCGACCACCCCGCAGAGAGAACGAGAACCTGAATGTGAGCAGCCGGGTGATCAGTCCGGGCTATCTAGCAGCACTCGGAGCGCCGCTCATCCGGGGTCGCGGCTTCACTCAGAGTGATGGTTGGGCTAATGCGGGGGTCGCACTGATCAACGAGGCGATGGCCCGTCGCTTTTGGCCAGCTGAGGACCCCGTCGGCAAGGTCATTCGCGCAAGGTTTCTTGCCTCGGCGTCCACTGCCCCTTGGTGGCCGTATCAGGCAACAGACACCTTCACGATCGTGGGGGTTGTGGCAGACGTCAAGGAAAGTCGCCTGCGTGATCAGGCCGCACCTGTAGTCTATTTCTCGTATCTCCAGACCCCGTCGCGTTACATGCATCTGCTCGTCAGAACGACGTCGACTCCGACGGGCGTCATCGAGGCCTTGCAGCGCGAGATTCGCGCCGTCGATCCACACCTCGGAGTTTACGGGATGCAAACCATGGAGGCGATCCTAGGTCAGGCCGTGGCCGAGCCGCGGTTGAACTCCCTTCTGCTGTGGGTGTTTGCCGCGGTTGCCCTGCTGCTGTCGGCTGTCGGCGTCTACGGCGTGACGGCCAATACGGTTGCCCAGCGGACGCGGGAGTTCGCAATCCGCATGGCGATGGGAGCGTCGTTATCTACGCTCTTCGGCATGGTGACCCGTGACACTCTCGCGGTCACCGTCATCGGAATCGCGATCGGACTCGGCGGTGCCCTGATGCTGGGACGGGCAGTGGGCAGTCTCCTCTACGAGGTGGCCCCGACCGACGTCGCGATCCTTACCGGCGCCTCATGCGTCGTCCTGGTGGGGGCGCTGTTAGCGTGTTGGCGCCCTGCGTGGCGCGCCACGAGAGTCGATCCGATGACGGTGTTGCGGGCCGAGTAACCCGCAGCCTCGCCGAGAGGGCGACGTGGACACGCTATGCGGAGGCCATCTTCGACGCCACCGGGAAGATCGACCCGAGTCGGTCTGCGAACGGCGCCGGCCGACAGTGTCGCCCCTTAAGAGGGAGTCCCACGTAGGCGTGTTCTTGATACCCGGTCCAGACCATCCCAGGTGCGCGCTCAGGTGGTGCCGAACTTCGTGCCGGGCAGCTCGCGGGACGGGACCACTGACCGGGAACAGGCGCTACGAGATCGTGGACTGACGCCGTGGGAGTACCATGTGTACCCCAGGCCGACGGCTACGAGCGGACGTTTTTCAGCACCCTGCTAGGAGTCTTGACTCCTAGGAGTCTTGACTCCTAGAAGTATGAGTGTTTGAGTCAAGTTTTTCAGGCGGCAAGTTTGAGCTCCTCCAGGAAATGCGCGAGCGCGGCGTCGAGACGATCGAAGGCGCACTGGGCGCGGACCGACGCGACGGGCTGCAGCGAACACGCGGGGCGAAGAGCCCGGGCGTAGAGGCGCGCGTAGAACATGGCGACCTGCGCGCCGGCCGGGGTGATGCGATAGCGGTGGCTGTGCGGGATCCGTTCGATGAGGCCGTGCAGCCGGAGCCGCCGGAGGTCGTACGTCATCGAGCCCGCCGAGTAGGTGTCGGGGTTTCGACTCTGAAGGTGTGCGACGTGATCGCGCAGCTCCCGATGTCGAAAGCCGGTGGGGGCGAGGGCAAAGAGACAGAGCGCATGCATGAGCGCGTGGACGCGGCGGTCGCCAAAGCGCAGACCGGCGGCCCGTTGGTCGTTGACGACCACCGGTGAGGTGACGGCGTGGAGGTGGTCTTCGCCGATCAGGCAGTCGTGGCTCAGAGATTCGACGTGTAACAACCGTCGGTTGGCGGCAAAGCCGATCTCCCGCAGGGCGGGCAGATTGCGGAGCGCACGCCCGATCGCGAAGTCGTAGGTATCGTTGATGGTGGTTTCGGTGCGAAGGGCCTGTCCTTCTTTGTGGTACTGCTTGACCTTGGATTTCTTGTAGTCGACGTGGAGCGACGGGACGACACCTTCGGTGAGGATCCGGGTGCGGAATTGGCCGGGCGTTTGCCGCGTGACGCGGCGATTGAAGATCAGTTGCATCTGATCAGGCCGGCCGAGATCGAGATTCTCGCGCATCACTTCTTCGAAGAAGCCGCGCCCGGTGCGGGGGCGATCGAGGACCTGGGTCAAGGCGAACTCCGCCTGGAGGATCGACAGCTGATACCGATAGCCCGCGGCGCGGTGGGCGGCGGTAAAGGGATGCGGCAGGCGGCGGAGCCACTTGCGAAACACGGCGTCGATCTTCGCCGCATCCAAGGTGTTCGCGATCCGCTGCACTCGCGCGGGGTGGTCGCTG
>JACOUA010000453.1 GCA_016178075.1 Acidobacteriota bacterium | reverse complement strand
GTAGTTCTGGTTGACGCCGTCGCCGTGGATCCACACGATCGCCGGGTGTGGGCGCGAGCGATCCAGATCGGCGGCCGCGAAGAGAGACGCCGGCACCTGCTGACCATCGCGCGAGGGATAGCGGACGAACCGGGGCTCGACGAGCCGCGATCGGTCGACCTCAGGCGGGAGTGAGGCGGTGACTCGTCGAGTGGCGTTGATGGAGGCGGCGTCCGCCACGAAGATGTCGGCCGACTCGCGGGGGCTCGTGTGCTGATACGCGATCCGGCGGCCATCGGGCGACCAAAACGGCTCCATGTCGGTGCCGCGGCCGCTCGTGAACGTGGAAACCCTCCCAGGATCCGGGCCGTTTCGAAGATCGGCGACGGCGAGGTGTCTCGAGCCTGGATGATCACCCTGGTTCGTGTCGAAGGCGATCCGCTGGCTGTCCGGCGACCATGCGATGCGGGCGGCCTCGAAGGAGCCACGTGTCACCTGCGTCGCCGCGCCGCCTGAGGACGAGACGACATAGACATGATCCCAGCCGTCGCGGTCACTCAGAAACGCAAGCCAGCGGCCGTCGGGCGAGGGGATCGGATCGGGATTGACGATGCTCCACAGCTTGTCGTCCTCGTCACGATGGACCGCCTGCGTGCGGCCGGTCAGGCCGCCGACCAGGATCTCGCGGGACTTGAAGTCGAGGCCGACGCGCTGGAGCACGAGGCGACGATCGTCGATCCAGCGGGGACCACGCGGGGCTCCAGGCCGCGCTCGGGGCTGACCTGCCAGAGCCGGCCGTCGCGCGCGAAGACAAGCGTGCCGGCCGGCGTCCAGGCGAGCATGTCGATCAACCCGGTATCGAAGCTCGTGACCGGCTGCGGCGCGTCGCTCGCCGATACCAGGCGGGCGACGTAGATGTTCTGCACGCCGCCCCGATCCCAGACGAAGGCCAGCCGGTCACCGCCCGGCGCCCACGTCGCGCGGGAGGGATGCTTGATGTCGAGCAGGGTCTCGATCGTCAGGAACCCTCTCCCGGCGCCGGACTGAGGGCTCCCGACCGGCGGGAGTGGGGTCAGGAACTCCCAGGAAAGAAGGCCGCCGAGCAGAAGCCCGATGACGCGGCTCATGCGCATCTCAGGTTGAAAGCAGCCCCTCAGAATGACAGTCGCGCGCCCAGCCGGGCGATCCGCGGCGGCAGGATGCCAGTCGGGCGGCCGAACAGCGCTCCGACGTTCGTGTTGATGGCCGTCTTGGCGGACTGGTTGAGCAGGTTGAAGACATCGACCATCACTTCGAGCTCATGGCCGCCGAAGCGAAAGACCTTCGAGCCCCGCACATCCCAGAGCGTGACGTCATCGAGGCGCGTGCGCCCGCGCGGCTCGGCGAGCACGGTCACGTTACCCTGGTTCAGGCCGCGGAGCTGAACGTTCTTCAGGACCGGCTGCCCCGTGAAGTAGCGCAGGTTCGTGCTGATCGTGATCTTGTAGGGAAACACGTACGTGCCGACGAGTTTGGCAATGCGTGTGCTGTCCTGGCTGATGATCGCGTCCTCGCGATTGATATTCAGGTTGGGATTGTTGAAGTCGTCGTTCAGGCCGCGATCGAACACCCCTTCGTCCCTGCCCACGGTGAAGCCGCCGACGAGCTGCCAGTTGTTCGTCATGCGCTTGGTCACCGTCAGCTCCAGGCCGTTATAGGTGTCCTCCAGCCCGGGGATGTTCGTGATCAGCCGGTTGGCAGCCCCGAGCGTCGCGCGGTCCTGGTTGAAGACCGTGACAGCGCTTCCGTCTGGCGCCGTCACGACGGTGGCCGTGTAGGCGGACGGAGGCACCGCGCGATTGACGCCGCTGAACCGCCGCCGGTTGTTGCGCCGGAAGTAGGCCACGCCCGCCGACACGTCGGTCACGACTTCGCGCTCAATCCCCAGGGAGAATTCATCCGAGTACGGCTGCTTCAGGTTCGGGTCGATCTTGTTCACCCGACCGCCATAGGGACGCGTCGGCGGCCCGAGCTCGTCGAGCTCGGCGATGTTGTTCCCATTCCGATCGGTCCAGCTCCGGAAGTCGCCGCCAAGCTCGTTCGGATTCACCTGCTCGACCAGGCGCGTGCCCTCCTGAACCAGGAAGCGGCCGACGAAGCCCTTGAGCGCCGTGCGACCGTCGCCCGTCAGGTTGTAGGAGGCTCCAACGCGCCAGAGGCCGTTCTGCCACCGCGGAATGTCGTCGATCTGCGCAAACTGCTCGGCGGGGAAGAACCGGTTGCCCGGCCGGGACTGCGCGGGCGCAAAGCCCACCAGCTGCTCGAACCGCCCGCCGTAATTGATCGTCAGGCGGCGGTTGACGACCCAGCTGTCCTGACCATACAGCGCGATCGTGTCGATGATGTTCTTGGACGTGATCGGCGTGTTGTAGGTCTGCACCTCGAGGGGAGCGCCGTCGAAGTACCGCAACACGTAGCCGCCGTTGGCGTCGCGGTGGTTCTGGTTGAACGCGCGCCCGAGCTCGAAGCCGGTCTTGAGGCTGTGCGAGCCGCCCCGGTCGACGAAGTACGACGCGGACACGTTCACCTGGTGCCGGGTGGCCAGGTTCTCGAAATCCTGGAGCGCAGCGTCGCGCAGCGTCAGGCGGAAGATGTCCTGCCGCGCAAAGTCGTTCGGGCCGACGCTCGGCTGATAGTGCAGCGGGAAGATCAGGTGCAGAAATCCGTAGCGCGCGTCGACGAAGAGCTTGGGTGAGAGCACCGAGGTCCACTGCACCTGCCCGATCCAGGCGGGCTCGATCTGCCGCATCGAGGCTTTTTCTTCCGTGAGATCGCCGCCGCGGCGGAAGAACCGGTTCTGGTAGTTGAAGTTGTATTCGGCGCTCAGCTTGTTCTTGTCGTTGACCTGCGCCGTCATCTTCGCCAGGAAGTTCGACTGGTGGTTCACATCGGGCGCCGGCTTCCCGTCGGGCCGCAGGATGCCAAAGACCTGCGTGTTGATGTCGAACCGCCGGTACGACGAGAAGAACCAGGCGCGGTTGCGGCGAAGAGGGCCCCCGACGTTGCCGTTGACGTCGTAGATGAAGTTGACCGGCTGGCCGTTGGTCACGCCGATGGCGCGCAGGTCGCTCGAGACGTTGTCCGACTGAAACGAATCGTCTTCCCAGAACGCGCTCGCCGCCCCCGTCAGCTGATTCCCGCCCGCGCGCGTGACGATGTTCATGTACACGCCGCCGGTGCCCACTTCGGCCGGGGCGCCGTTGGTCATGATGTTGACCTCGCCGAAGCTGTCGTAGTCGAAGTAGAACGCGGTGGCGCCGCCGGTCCCACCCGGCCAGTTCAGCTTCAGGCCGTTGATCGCGTACTCCTGCTGCCCGGGCGCCGAGCCGTGGACCTGCATCCCGCTCTGCTGCGCGCTCTCGGCGCCGCCCACGTTGAACTTGCTCATCGTCGCGCCCGGCACCTGCTCGACGGTCGACCAGATCTCCCGCGCCTGCGGGATGTTCCGGAGCAGCTCACTGTCGAAGTTCGTACCGCGGCTCGTGCTCTTGACGTCGACGGCGGGCGACTGGCCCGTGACGGTGATGCTCTCGCTGACGGTCGCCACTTTCAAGGTCTGATCGACGGTTGTGACGACCGCGACGCGCACGGGGATGTCAGATCGATCGACCGGCGCGAATCCCTGCAGCTCGAATCTCACCTGATAGGTGCCAGGAGGCAGGGCGATGAAGCTGTACAGGCCCCGCTCGTTCGTGGCCGCGGTCTGCGGCCTGATGAGGGCGATGCTCGAGAGCGTGACCGTGACGCCGGGCAGCACGGCGTTCTGCTCGTCGGTCACGAGGCCGCCGATCGTGCCGGTCTGGATCTGGCCGAACGACTCGGCGGGTGCGAGGACGACGAGGAGCGACACCATCACGGCCGCGGCACACGGGAACCCGCGCGTGGACTGCATCGGAGCGCCTCCTTGACGATTAGTGGGGGTGTGGTATCACGCGCCACTTGAAACTGTCAACGACGGCAGACTGTTTTCAGGAATTGGACGCTCAAGAAGAAGTTACGAGAAATGGAAGGGCGCTTCAATCCCTACGACGGCTCGGGCGCGGAAGCGATCGCGGTCTTCTAGTGCCCGCCGGAGGCCGCTCAGTAGCCAGTGTCCGGTGGCCCGTGGCCGGAAGGAACAACCGGCCACTGACCACTGGCAACGGGCCACTACGTCAGTAGTTCACCCTGAACCCGAACTGTAGCTGACGCGGCTGATAGAAGCCGTCGGTCGAATTGCCTGGCTGCAGGTACGTCAACGAACCGACACTGCCGTTGTAGTTCGTGAAGTTCTTTGTGTTGAGTACATTGAACGCCTCGACAATGCCCTGCAACCTGACACGCCCGACACGCACGTTTTTCGACACCCGGAGGTCGAGCTTGTAATCGTTCTTCGCGGTCCTCTCGCTGTTGCGCGGAATCGTGCGCCCGGTCGCGTCGAGCCACCGCCCGGTGTACCCGAGCCTGAACGGATCCTGGGTGGTCCCGACGTCAATCGGCCGCTTCGACCCGGCAAAGAAGATCACCCCCGCCTGGAAATCCCACGGCAGTAGCGTGACACCACTGACGATGACGCGATGACGCTGGTCGCTGCCGGAGAACGACCACTCGTCGGCCAGGTTGAACGGGTTCGTCACTCCCGAGAAGCGGTTCCCGTCGTGATCGTCGTACGTCCACGACAAGGTGTAGCTGCCTGAGAGCTGCGACAACCGCAGCCACGACGGCCCGATGTTGCGGCCCTGGAGGCCGAACTGAAACCCGTCGTACTCGGACCCGGCCGTGGTCTCGTAGCGCGTGATGTTAATGAACTGGGGATATGGCCGCCCGGCGATCGTTGGGTTGAGTGGGAGATGGGTCACTTGATCTTCGAAGTAATTGATGCGCCTCGATCGTGGCTCGTTGGTGCCTTTCGTGTGGACGTAGTCCATCTGCGCGGTTAACCCCGGCCGGATGAGGTGCTCGATGCCGATCGACACCTGATCCTGCACCGGGGTCTTGTAATCGCTCGCGATAACGATCATGTCGCGCGGCAGATTCTGCCGTTTGATGTCCTCGAACGTGATGCCTCCGAGAGGGTTCTCGTACGAGGGGTTCGGCACGGTGACGGTGGCGAACTGGAACAGGATCTGCCGTCGCTCGTTGCTGGTGATGTTCAGCAGGACCTTGTCGTAGTAGCGCCCATACCCACCCCGAATCACGGTGCGGCCGTCGCCGCGGACATCGTACGCGAAGCCAAGCCGAGGCGAGACGTTGTCCTTGTCGGTCCCGCGCACGCGGGGCTCGAGGGGGTTCTGCAGATCTTTGTTGGTCGTGCCTGTCTCCAGATCGTAGCGAGCGCCGACGTTCAACGTGAGGTTCGGCGACAGCACCCAGTCGTCCCTGAAGAAGCCCGCGTAGATCGGGTTCACGATGATGTACGAGGGGTCCCCCAGCACGACCGAGTAGGACGTCGGGGCGGGGTAGGTGCGGGGATCGTTGAAGTCGATCGGGTCTCGAGAGAAGTTGTACTGGGCGCCGTTGGGAGTTCCGCTCGGGAACGCGCCCCAGAAGCGGGGCCGGAAGAACTGGAACCCCGCCTTCAGGCTGTGCTCGCCGTGCCACGACGGGATGAAGTAGCTCAGCGAGTTGTTGACCTGGATGTTCATTTCCTTCCACCACTGCGGCGAGTTTGTGGGCGAGCCGAGGATCGCCGACGGGAACACGTGCCTGGGCAGCGTCGAGTTGGACAGCAGCGCGTTGTCGATCCGCGAGAAGCCGGCGCGGATTTCGTGCACCATGCGGTTGCTGATGACCCAGGTCTCGCCCAACGAGAGATCCGTGTTCCTCGACGGCCGGCTCGTGCCGCCTGACACGGTCGTCCGGCCGCTGACCCCGCCGTTGAGGGACTCCCAGTTGTACTTCGACACGCGCCCGAACAGGCGATGGTTGGCGCTCATTTGCGCATCCACGCGACCCGTCGTGTAGTGTCGCGTGGTTCCGGAATTCACCGATACGTCGAACTGCGCGATGCCGGTGTTCGGGCGCGCCGTCGCTTCACGAGTCTGGTATTCGTAGCTCAGGAAGAAGTGCATCCGATCCTTCTTGAGCGGCCCGCCAGCGTTCGCGCCCATCTGCGATTCGTGGAAGGGCTGCACCCGATTGGTGAAGAAGTTCCTCGCATCGCCGAGGTCGCTGTCGCGCAGGAACCCGAATCCGGTCGCGCGGAGCTGGTTCGTGCCCGACTTCGTGATCGCGTTGATCACGATGCCGGCCACGCGGCCGTACTCGGCGTCGAACCGGTTCGTGATCACTTCCAACTCCTGGACGTTCTCCTGGCTGTACCCCTGGTTCGATCCGCCGCAGCACTGGCCGCTGACATCGACGCCGTCCACTTGGTATTTCGCCATGTCACCACCGGCCGCCCCGGCGCGGATGGTACCGGGATTGCCGCGTGCGCCAGGAACCAGCGCGACGAGATCGAGCCAGTTCCGTCCATTGAGCGGCAGGTTCTCCACCTGCGTGGCCGTGACGCGTCCGGCGAGCTCGGACTTCTGCGTCTCGACGAGCGGCGACTCACCCGCCACCGTGATCGTCTCCTGCACGGTCGCGACCTTCATCGTGAACGTGAAAGCGGCGGACTGACCCACCTCGAGCACGAGGTTCTCCTGCACGATCGTGGTGAATCCGGTGAGATCGAGCTGCACCCGATAACGGCCGACCAGCAGGGCCGGCATGATGAACACCCCGGTGGCTGAGGTCACAGTCGTGCGCAACGTCCCCGTGTCCACATGTGTAGCCGTGACCGTTACGCCCGGCAGCGCGCCGCCACTTTCGTCGACAACAGTGCCGCGGATTTCCGCCTGCCCGACCTGCGCCAAGGCCGTTGTCGCGGCGACGAGCACGATGGCGAGCCCGGCCAGCGCGAGCCGGACCCAGGGTCGGAATTGCATGTGAGCCCTCCTGCTTTCAATGAACCGGCTGTGAAAATCGGCTGTAGGCTTCAGCCTGTCACGCGTGATTCTAGCGCCCCAAGCCCAAAGCCTAAAAGCCCAAAGCCTGCCGATGTCCCTAAGGCGAGGTCCAGGACGCGGACCGGGTGGAGCGCCTCGCGGCCGGCGCCGTCGAGGATCTGTCGCCGGCAGCTCGTGCCCGACGCGACGACGAGCGTGTCGGCGCCCGCGCGGCGAACCGCCGGCAGCAGGCTGAGCTCCGCCATCTTCATCGACACGTCGACGTGCCGGTAGCCGAACGATCCCGCCATGCCGCAACAACTCGACTCGATCGTTTCCGCCCGCAGGCCGGGGATGAGTCGAAGCGTGCGTTCGACGGCCGGCATGACGCCGAACGCCTTTTGATGACAGTGCCCGTGAACCAGGGCGCGTGTGAACGAAAGGCCCGCGAGGGGCAGGCGCAGTCGTCCCGCGTTCTGCTCGGCGTTGAGGAACTCTTCGATGAGGACTGCCCGTTGGGCCAACGCACGCGCAGCGGGCCCGGGGAGCAGCGCGAGGAATTCGTCCCGGAGCGTCAGCAGGCATGACGGCTCGATACCGACGATCGGAACGTTGCGATCGACATACGGTGCGAGGCTGTCGATGAGACGCGCCGCCTCGACCTTCGCTTCGTCGACGAGGCCGGCGTTGAGAAACGTCCTGCCGCAGCACAGCGGCCGCCCATGGTCCGCGGGGGCGGCCAAGATCACGCGGTAGCCGCCGGCTGTCAGCACCCTCATGGCCGCTTGCGCATTCTCGGGCTCGAAGTACCGGCTGAACGTGTCGACGAGCAGGACGGCTTCGGGTCCGTCCGTGGGTCCGGCTGTCGCTGCGTATGTTGCGGGTTGCGAGTCACGGGTTTCGTGTTGAGGATTGCGGCTGACGGGTTCCGAGTTGCGGGTTGCGAGTCGCATGGCGCGTTCGTCGAAGATGTCGCGGCGCCATGCCGGAAGCGACCGCTTCGCGGAAAGACCGAGAAACCGCTCGCCGGCCCTCGCGAGCAGCCGACTCTGATTCCGCGCGTTCAGCAGCCAGGGCACGCGTGATGCCGCCGCGGCGTACCGCGGAAGGTAAGAAACCAGCCGATCGCCGAGCGGGAGCCCGTGCGCGGCGTGGTAATGGTGCAGGAACTCGGTCTTCATTCGCGCCATGTCGACGCCGGTCGGACACTCGCGGCGGCACGCCTTGCACCCGACGCACAGCTCGAGTGTCTCGCGCATCTGCTCGGACGTGAGGGCCGCCGGGCCGAGCTGTCCGGTCAGCGCGAGCCGCAAGGTGTTGGCGCGACCGCGCGTGGTGTGCTGCTCATCGAGGGTGACACGATACGACGGGCACATGACGCCGGTGTCGAACTTGCGGCAGGCACCGTTGTTGTTGCACATCTCCACGGCGCCGGTGAGGCCACCCCACTCGCTCCAGTCGAGCGCCGTTTGGAGCGGGAGCGACCCGTAGCCCGGCTTGTAGCGAAAGAGTGCGCGGTCGTCCATCCGCGGCGGTCGAACGATCTTGCCGGGGTTGAGCAGGCCCCGCGGATCGAACAGATCCTTGATCTCGCCAAAGGCACGCGTGAGCCGCGGACCGAGCATCGGCTCGAGGAACTCGGAGCGCACGAGGCCGTCGCCGTGCTCCCCCGAGTGCGACCCCTTGAAGGCCCTCACCATCGCGTGCGCTTCTTCGGCGACCTTCCGCATGGCGCGAACCTCGCGCTCGGACTTCAGGTTGAGGATCGGCCGGACGTGAAGGCAGCCGACCGACGCATGCGCGTAGAACGTGCCGCGCGTGTCATGGCGGCGAAAGATCTCCAGGAGCCCGTCGATGTAGTCCCCGAGATGCTCGAGCGGGACCGCGCAGTCTTCGATGAAGGACACCGGCTTGCGGTCGCCTCTCATCGACATCACGATGTTCAGGCTGGCGCTGCGGACCGCCCAGATCTCGTTCTGCAACGCCGTGTCGAGGGCTTCGACGAAGCACGTGGACGGTGAAAACCCAAGCGTGCCCATCAGCTCGCGCAGGCGCCGGATCTCGGTCTCGAGGGCGCCGAGATCGGGCCCCGAGAACTCGACGATCAGGAGCGCCTCGGGCTCGCCGATGAGGAATCGCGCGATCGATCGCTGGAACTGCGGGGCCGACCTCGCGAGATCGATGAGGGTGCGGTCGACGAGCTCCACAGCAGTCGGTTCCAGCCGGACGATGTGGCGCGTGGCGTCCATCGCGGATCGGAGGCTGGGAAAATGACAGACGCCAAGGACGCGATGGGCCGGCAGCTCCTGAAGGATCAAATCGATGCGGCTGAAGAAGCCCAGTGTCCCTTCCGAGCCGATGAGGAGCGGGGTGAGATCGTGGGTTCCCGTCCCGACACGGTCGAGGTTGTAACCAGCGACATTACGCGCCACCTTCGGCACCCGCGCCGCAAGCTCGTCGGCCTCGCGCTCGTAGATGCGCAGCACGGCGCTTGCGAGCGCCGTGGCGCGCGCCTCCGCGTGTGTGATTTGTGTCAAGCGCCCGAACACCACGCGCTCGCCGCCGGCAAGCACGACCTCGAGGCCGGCGACGTTGTCGACCATGATGCCGTAGCGGATCGATCGAGAGCCGGCGCTGTTGTTGCCCGCCATCCCGCCAATGGTGGCCTGGCTCGCGGTCGAGACGTCGACCGGAAAGACGAGGCCGTGCGATTGGAGCTCGGCGTTCAGGCGATCGAGGACCACACCGGGCTCGACCACCGCTCGCCGCGCACGCGGATCGACCGAAATGTTCGTCAGGTACTTGCTCGTGTCGACGATCAGACCGTCGCCGATCGACTGGCCGCTCTGAGACGTGCCGCCGCCCCGGGCGATCACCGGCACGCCGCGCTCGGCGGCGATCTGAAGAGCAACGACGAGGTCCCGATCGTGTCGTGGAAGAACGACGCCGATCGGTTCGATCTGGTAGAACGAGGCGTCGGTGCTGTAGCGCCCGCGGCTGAAAGCATCGAAAAGAACCTCACCTTCGATCTCGCGGCGAAGGCGCGCGGCGAGCTTCGGGTCGCCCTGTTGGCGCATTCAGTAAGTGTAATGGTTCTCGACGCTCGCTCGGTCACCCGTCATCACATGCACCACAGAGCCCACAGAGATCACAAAGACAAAATCCAAGGTTCTCTGTGAGCTCTGTGGGCTGTGGTGAGTCTGCGTTCCCCGCTATGCCCGTCGAAGGTGTGCCGCGGCGCCCCAGCCCGCGACAATGAGGAGAGAGAGAATCAGCCAGTTGTAGCGGTTGCCGTAGGTTGCGACCGGAAAGTGGTTGCTGACCATGATGAAAACCACCGGCACCACCATGAAGGTGTTGTGCTTCGAGCGAAGCTTCGCCTGCACGGCCAGCCGCTCGTCCGGCGCGCGGCCCTCCGCGACGGCTTGAATCATGCGGCGCTGGGCCGGCAGGATCCGCATCCAGACGTTGGCCGCCATGATGGTCCCGAAGAGTCCCCCGACGTGCATGTACGCCGCCCGGCCGCTCATGATCTGGCACAAGCCATACGAGACGAGCACGACGAGTCCGTACAGGATGACCGTCGCGGTCGTTTCGGAGCGTCCGAGCGGCGACGCCCAGACGCCGTCGTACACCACCCAACCGACTATCAAGACCACGACGCCGATCCCGATCGCACGGCCGGCGGACGTTGTCGACGATGCCTCCACCATCAGCCCGCCCGTGTAATAAACCAGGATGAGCAGCACCAGCCCGCTCAACCAGGTGATGGCGGCCTCCCACTTGAACCAGCGGAGCTTCGGCGGGACCTGCCGTCCGAGCTTCTGCTTCTCGATGACGTAGAAACCGCCGCTGTGGACCATCCAGACTTTCGGCGGCTCGGGCCCGGACCCCGTGGCGTCCAGGTTTTGCCGGACCTGCTGCTCCTCCTCGCTGAATCGGCCGTCGAGCCAGGTGAAGAAGTACGTCTGGCCCACCCAAAGGATGCTAGCGAAGACGTGCGCCCAGCGAGTAATCAGGTTGAGCCACTCAGCGAGGGTGTAGTTCATGAAAGCTCTCAGCTTTCAGCTATCAGCTCTCAGCCCACACTCCGCGACCAGCATTTAGCGGTCAGCTTTCAGCAGCACGTGGTGATAGAGAAGCGCGGCGACGCAGCCGCCGGCAATCGGCGCGACCCAGTACGCCCAGTGCCACGAGAAGTCGCCGAGCACGAGCGCGGGACCGAAGGATCGCGCGGGGTTCATCGACGCGCCGGTCACGCGTCCGCCGGCGAGGATGTCGAACGTCACGGTGAGGCCAATCCCGAACCCGCCGATCTTCACGCCCGCGCCGCGATCGTCGAGCGCCGTTCCGAAGACGGCCGTCACGAGCAGGAAGGTCAGGATGAACTCCATGCCGAGCACCATGCCGGTCGTCGCCCAAGCCGCGGGCAGTGGAATCCCGAGCTTCGCCTGC
>JACOUA010000452.1 GCA_016178075.1 Acidobacteriota bacterium | reverse complement strand
GTAGACGCCAACGCCCGGTCGAGCATGTCGACAGCCGCGCTCACCTCCGCCTCTGTGATCGTCAACGGCGGCAGGAGACGCACGACACTCTTGGCTGTGGCGTTCACCAGCAGTCCCTGATGCCGGGCGGCGTCCACGACGGGCGCGGCTTCGCGATCGAGCTACAGGCCCCACATCAGGCCTGCGCCCCGAACTTCTTGGATCGTCGCGTGTCGCCGCGCGAGCTCCGACAGCTTGGCGCGCGCAAACGCGCCGACCGACGCGACGTGGTTGAGCAAGCCGCGATCGATCAACTCCTCGAGAAAAACGAGCGCGGCCCGGCAGGCCAGCAGATTCCCGCCGTAGGTGCTGCCGTGATCCCCGAACGCCAGAGCGTTCGCGACCTCGTCACTGATGACCGCCGCGCCGATCGGCACACCGGCGCCAAGCGCCTTGCCGAGCGCGAGCGCATGTGGCTTCAGTCCCAGCTGGGTGAAATAGAACGGCGCGCCCGTGCGGCCCAGACCGCACTGGACTTCATCGGCGATCAGAAGGGCGCCCGTGCTCGCGCACGCCTCGGCGATCGCGCCGGCGAATTCGGCCGTGAGCGGGCGGACGCCGCCCTCGCCTTGAATCGGCTCGACGATGATCGCCCCGATCCCCCGCGTGACGGCGTTCAACAGTGCGTCGCGATCGTTGGGCGGCACGAACGTGACGTTCCCGAGCAGCGGCTCGAAGGGCGTCCGATAATGCTCTTCGCCCGTCACCGACAGCGACCCGATCGTGCGGCCGTGAAACGACGATTCGAGCGCCACCAGGCCCGGCCGCGGCTCGCCGCGCGTGTGCCAGTAGCGACGCGTGAACTTCAGACACGCCTCGACCGCTTCGGCGCCGCTGTTGCAGAAAAACGTTCGCGAGAGCCCGGACAAACGGCTCAACCGCGCCGCGACCTGTCCCTGGAGCGGGTGAAAGAAGAGATTCGAGCAGTGCAGGAGCTCGCGCGCTTGCGCCGAGATCGCTGCCGCGAGCCTCGGGTTGGCATGGCCGAGCGAGGCAACCCCGACACCAGAGATCAGGTCGAGGTACTCGCGGCCATCGGCGTCGTAGACCTTCGACCCGCTGCCGCGCACCAGCACGATCGGCTGGCGTCGGTACACCTGGACGATGTGGACGGCCTCGAGGGAGACGACATCGGAGGCCACTGGCGACAGACCCTCGGTCACGATGGTCATGGGTGCTCCACGGAATGCCCAATGGCGAGTTGGGTCTGAATGACGGTCGCGTCGTTGCAGCGGCCGAGCTCCGGCGCGGCTGAGATCACCATCGCCGACCGCAGCGCCTGAGGGTTTCGCCCGTTGACGATCACGATCCGCTCGACGCCCCGGCCGGCGGCAGTCGAGGCCGCGCGCAACTTGGCAATCATGCCGGCACTCGCGGTTCCGCGCGCGACGAGCCCGTCGATGTCATCCAACGAAAGCCGCGGGATGGTTTGGCCGGCGGTGTCCAGCACGCCGGAGGTACCGCCCGCGATCACGAGGCGCCTCGCCCTGAGCCCCGCCGCGAAGTGGGCCGCCAGCACGTCCGCGTTCACGTTGAAGAGGCGGCCGTCGCGCCCGAGGCCGATGCAGCTCACGATCGGGACGTACCCGCCGCGGCAGAGATCCCGCAGCAGATCGAGGCGGCTGTCGCTCGTCGGCTGACCCACGAGTCCGAGATCCACCAGACAGCCGTCGCTCGTCGCGTGAAGGTCGGCCCGTTCGACGATCCCAATCCCATCGTCCGCGCCGGTGAGGCCGACACCGCGCCCGCCATGCGTCACCACGGCAGCGACGAGGCGGGTATTCACAGATCCGGCCAGGACATGAACGACGATGTCGAGCGTCGGAGCGTCGGTGATCCGAAGGCCGTCGACCTGCTGCTTCGGGAGGCCGGCGGCGGCCAGAGCCGCGTCGATCTCGCGTCCGCCGCCGTGCACCACCACCAACGGCGTGCCGGAGCCCGCGCGGGCGATGACGGTGGCGATTGCCTGGAGATCGTCGGCGGATTCGAGCAGCTCCCCCCCGAGCTTCAAGACAACGAACGGCTGATCGGTCACGGCAGCAGCCCCGCGCGCTCGTCGATCCCGAACATCAGGTTGAAGTTCTGCACCGCCTGGCCGGCCGCCCCCTTCACCAGATTGTCCAGGCACGACACCATCACGATTCGCGAGGAGGCCTGGGCTTGGTCCAGGCGCCAGCCGATGTCGCAGAAATTCGTGTTGACAACGTACTTCAGCTCGGGCAGAGCGTCGAGCAGCCGCACGAACGGTGCATCGCGGTAGGCACCGGCCATCGCCTCGGCGATCTGTTCTGCGCTGGTGCCGCGCGTCAGCCGCGCATAGATCGTCTCGAAGATCCCACGGTTCAGCGGGACCAGATGCGGCACGAAGGTCACCGCGGCACCGAGCGACTGCTCGATCTCGGGCGCGTGCCGGTGCCCGAAGATGCCGTAGGCCGAGATGCTGTCGTGACACTCCGAAAAATGGGTGCGCTCACTCGGCGATTTTCCCGCCCCCGAGATGCCGGATTTGGCGTCGATGACGATGTCGCCGTCCAGGAGCCCGGCTCGCGCGAGCGGCGCGAGGGCGAGCAGCGCCGCCGTCGGATAGCAGCCCGGGCACGCGACGACCGCGGCAGACGGCAGGCTCGCGCGCTGGAGCTCGGTCAACCCGTAGACCGGGTCGACGGGGAGGTCCGGCGTGTGGGGGTACCATTTCGTCCGCAGCGCGTGGTCCTTCAGGCGGAACGCGCCGGACAGGTCGAGGACGCGGACGCGGCGGCTGACCAGACATGGGACCGCTTTGGCTGCCGCCTCTTCGGGGAGCGCGAGAAAGACGGCGTCCCGGCTGGCCAGCTCGTCGAGGTCGAACGGCGTGACCTCGCCGTCCCAGAGGCGGCGGAGGCCCGGCAGGCTCCGCTCGCCGCTCTGGCTCGACGCCATCGCCGACGCGATCTCGACGTGGGGATGGCCGGCGAGCAGGCGCAGGAGCTCGCGGCCCGCGTAGCCGGTGACCCCCGCGATTCCGACGGTCATTTTTGCCAGGCTGGCCATCAGGCGATAGCGCTTGTCATAACTATGCAGACTGAAGCATAATTATACGGCAGGGCGGCGCACGCGTCAACGAACCGCTGCGGCGCCGCGTGTCGACGATGAAAGCCCGGAGGCAGGCTGTCGTTCTGGAACTCGTCGGGCGCGAGGCCATCGTCAGCCAGGACCAGCTCCGCCGCCGGCTGCGCGCGCGCGGCTTCGTCGTCACGCAGGCGACGCTCTCGCGCGATATCCAGGATCTCGGCCTGTTGAAGCGGGCCGCCGACGGCGCGTACCAGCGGCCCGATGCCTCGGAGCCGGCCGCGAGCGCGCAGCGGACGCGCGCGCTGCTCCAGCGCGCGTTGCGCGAGCACCTGACCGGGTTGGATCGGGTCCAGCAGCTGATCGTGCTCAAGACCGGCCCGGGACACGCGCAGCTGCTCGCGCTCGCCATCGATCACGACGAGCTGCCGGGGGTCGTCGGCACGATCGCCGGCGATGACACGATTCTGGTCATCGCGCGCAGCACCGGCGCGGCGCGCTCAGCGGCGCGCACCCTGCAGGAGTTGGCGGACGGAAAAGCATAGGAGGCGGGGAATCCCAACCCCCGATCCAGCGACACACGTTGAAGGAGATCCCCCATGGAACGCATCGTCCTCGCGTATTCGGGCGGCCTCGACACTTCGGTCGCCATTCCCTGGCTCGCGGAGAGATTCGGCGCCGAGGTCATCACCGCGACCCTCGATCTGGGGCAGGGCAAGGAGCTGGATGAAATCCGCGAGCGGGCGCTTCGGGCCGGCGCGCGACGCGCGCACGTGCTGGACGTTCGTGAGGAGTTCGGGCGCGACTACATCCTGCCGGCGCTCCAGGCGGGCGCGGTGTACGAAGGGCGGTATCCACTGGCCACCGCGCTGGGCCGGCCGCTTATCGCGAAGAAACTGGTCGAGATTGCCGAGATCGAGGACGCCACGGCGATCGCGCACGGCTGCACCGGCAAGGGCAATGACCAGGTCAGGATCGACGTCTCGTCGCGGGCGCTCAACCCGAAGATCAAGGTCATCGCGCCGGCGCGTCTCTGGGGCATGACGAGGCCGGACGAAATCGAGTACGCGAAGGCCCGGAGCATCCGGGTCCCGGTGACGGCACAGAACCCCTACAGCACCGACTCCAACCTCTGGGGCCGGTCGATCGAATGCGGCGTCCTGGAGGACCCGTGGACCGAGCCGCCGGAGGACGTCTTTACGCTGACGAAGTCGCCGAAGACATGCCCGGACACGCCGGCGTACGTCGAGGTCGAGTTCGAGCGCGGCGTCCCCCTGAAGGTGAACGGCGTCGCGCTGTCGTTCGTCGAGCTCGTCGACAGCCTGTCGACGATCGCCGGCAGCCACGGCGTTGGCCGCATCGACATGGTGGAGAACCGGCTCGTCGGCATCAAGTCGCGCGAGATCTACGAGGCGCCGGCCGCCGTCGTCCTCCATGCGGCTCACAAGGAGCTCGAGACGTTCGTGATCCCCAAGGATCTCGAGCGCGTGAAGCGCGAGCTGAGCCTCAAGTACGCGGACCTCGTGTACAACGGTCTCTGGTTTACACCGCTCCGCGAGGCGCTCGACGCCTTCGTGGCGAAGACCCAGGACCGCGTCACCGGCGTCGTGCGGCTCAAGCTGTTCAAGGGATCCTGCACCGTCGTCGGCCGCCGATCGCCGTTTGCTCTCTACGAGCACGCGCTGGCCACCTACGATACGGGCGACCTGTTCGACCACACCGCGGCGGAAGGCTTCATCAAGATCTGGGGCCTGCCGGTCGAGACCGCCGCCCGCAAGCGTGTGACGCCGCTCGGGCAGTCACGGGAAAAGACAGGTGTCTGAAGAATTTTATGACCCTCTGGTCAGGCCGGTTCGACACCGCACCCGACGAGGACGCGTTTCAGTTCGGCGTCTCGCTTCGGTTCGACCGGCGTCTCTTTCGCGAAGATGTTGAGGGGAGTCTCGCCTGGGTCGAGACGCTCGCGAAGATCGACGTCCTCACGCGCACGGATGCGGTGGCATTGACTGCGGCCCTTGACGACATCCTCGAGCACGGTACGCGCGACCCGTCTTTTCTGGACGGCCCGGACGAGGACATCCACAGCTTCGTCGAGCGGCAGCTCGTCGAGCGCGTGGGAGAAGCCGGCAAGCGACTCCACACCGGCCGATCCAGGAACGAGCAGGTCTCGCTCGATCTCCGCTTGTACCTGAAACGCCGCATCCGGGCCCTTCGCAGCCTCGTGCTCGACCTCGCCTCCGCGCTGCTCGATCAGGCCGAGCGCGCCGGCGAGGCCCTCATGCCCGCGTACACGCACACACGTCGGGCTCAACCGGTGCTCGTGGCCCACTTCTTTCTCGCCCATGTTGCCGCGATGCAGCGCGACGTGGATCGACTCGCCGAGGCGATCAAGGAGGCGGACGTCCTGCCGCTCGGTTCCGGCGCGATCGCCGGCACCAGCTACGAGATCGACACCGAGGCACTCGCCGCCCGGTTGGGCTTTTCACGCGTGGTGGCCAACAGCCTGGATGCCTCGTCCGATCGCGACTTCGTGTCGAGCTTCCTTCACGCCTGCGCGCTCGCGATGATGCATCTCAGCCGGCTGGCCGCGGACCTCATCCTCTTCAGTGGTGAGGAGTACCGCTTCTTCGATCTCGCCGACGCGTCGGCGACGGGCAGCAGCATGATGCCGCAGAAGAAGAACCCCGATCCGCTCGAGCTGGCGCGCGGCAAGACCGGACGCGTCGTCGGACACCTCGTCGGGTGGTTGACGACGATGAAGGGGCTGCCGAGCGGCTATAACCGGGACCTTCAGGAAGACAAGGAAGCCGTGTTCGATACCGAGGACACGCTGGCCGCCGCGCTTCGCGCGTCCCGGTCCGTGGTCGCCGGTCTCCAGCTCGACGCGGCCCGTACCGCGCACGCGGCCTCCGGTTTGCTCCTGGCAACCGAGGTCGCGGATTATCTCGTCGCCCGGGGCATGCCGTTCCGCCAGGCGCACGAGGTGGTGGGCGCGCTGGCTCGGCGGCTGGTGGGGGAGGGTCGCGACTTCGGGGCGCTCAGCCTGGACGAGTGGCGGCGGGCGTCCGGGCTGTTCGGTGACGACATCCAGACGCGGGTGCGCCCGGAAGCGTCGGTGCGGGCTCGTCGCACCCCGCAGTCGACCCACCCGGCTGCCGTCGCGGCGTCGCTCGCGCGCGCGCGTGCGTGGCTGGCCGCGTGCCGAGGCGATGCGCTACCAGGCCGTTGATAGAAATAATTGCTTGCCGGCTTGGCGCTCTGCTAGACTTGGCTTCCTATCCGAGTCTCTTTCCGCTAGCCGTGCTTGCACGGCCTGAATGTGTAACGAACCTGTCAACCTTGGCCGGCAAGCCCGGGGTCCCCAACGCGGCAGCCGCGTTGGGGTGGAAGCCCGGCTTAGTCGTGGTCGCTTTGCGGCCGCAAAGGCTAGTAACGAAGCGGAGCCACGTTAGCAGTCTGCTCTCTTTTGGCCCGACGGTTTGAGGCGGAGCTTCGTTACTAACAGGTTGGACCCCCCAGGGGACGAGATGCAACAGCGTCAGCTCCGGCTTGGTGACGTCCTCGACGATTACTGTCCGCGCGAGCGCCGCATCACCGACCACGCCATCGTCGCCATGGTCGGGGCTGTGGTCAAGCAGACGCGGTGCACGACGTGCGAGGCTGAACACGACTACAAACACGCGAAGGCTCCGACGCTCCGTCGGAGAAAGGACGCGCCCGCGGCACTCTTCAGCGACGTGGTTGCCGGCATGCCGGAGGCCAAGGCCGCGCCCACCGCCGCACAGCCCCCAGCCCCCGCGCCTCCGCTCGCGGCGGGCCCGCAGGAATCCAGCATGACCCACCGCTCCGAGGACGTTCCAGACAACGTGCCGCCGGAGCCGGCACCCGCGAGCGTCGAGCCCGAGGCGGCGCCGAGCGCCGCTCCCGAGGAAGAGGGCCCCGTCCATCGCCGCCTGATTCGGGCCACGCTGCCGCGGCAGGAGGGACAACCACCGGCCCGTCCGCTTCCCGATTTCACGGTCCGACGCCCGGGCATCCGACAGGGCGGCGGCTACCCGCCGTCGTTCCGCGATCGCGATCGGGGGTCGCCGCAGGGCCATCGCAATCCGAACGGCGCCTCGCGCGGCGGCGGCTTCGGCCGGAGCGCCGGCCCGAAGTCGGACTTCGGCCATCCGGGGCGCGGCGACTCGCGCCTGGGTCGCCGCGGTCACGGGTCGCGCCGCGGCGGCAAGAAGCACTAGCCTGGCCCCTTGACCACACTGGCGGGCAAGCAGGGATTGATCCTCGGCGTCGCCAACAAGCGATCGATCTCGTGGGCGATCGCCAAAGCTGCCTCCGATGCCGGCGCGCGCCTGGCGCTGACCTATCCCAGCGAGCGCCTGGAAGAAAACGTCCGCGCGCTGGCGGCCGCGCTTCCCGACCCGCTGCTGCTTCCCTGCGATGTCACGCGCGACCAGGAGATCGCGCAACTGTTCCGAACGCTCGGAGGCGAGTTCGGGGGGCTCGATTTCGTCCTTCACGGCGCGGCGTTCGCGCAGAAGCAGGACCTCGACAACCCGTTCTCGCAGACCTCGCGCGAGGGGTTCCGCATCGCGCTCGACGTGAGCTGCTACTCGCTCATCGCGATGGCGCGTGAATCAGCACCGCTGATGGCGGCGCGCGGCGGTGGGAGCATCCTCACGCTCACGTATTTGGGCAGCGAGCGCGTCTTCCCCAACTACAACGTGATGGGGGTGGCCAAGGCGGCGCTGGAAGCGAGCGTGCGCTATCTGGCCGGCGAGCTCGGCGCGCAGAACATCCGCGTGAACGCGATCTCGGCCGGACCCATCAAGACGCTCGCCGCGATGGGGATCTCAGGCTTCTCCAGCATCCTGCAGGTGTACCGCGACCGCGCGCCGCTTCGCCGAAACATCGATGCCGCCGAGGTGGGCGACGTCGGCGTCTTCCTGCTGGGCCCGCAGAGCCGGGCCATCACCGGCGAGGTCGTCATGGTGGACGCCGGCTTTCATGTCACTGGAATGTAGTTGGAGGAATTTGAAAATCTGGTGATTTGTAATCTCGTAATTGATTGTGCAAGTGACCGATTGATCAATTGACAATTTAATTGTCAATTACCCAATCCGACGATCGACCAATCAATTACCAGATTTCAAATCACGAAATTCTAATTTCCTGATTTCTCCCACCGTTCCATCCGAATCCTCCGCTCCGCAATGCCGAGTTGCCGCAGGAGCGGCTCGGCGTGCCGAAGAAGCGCCGGCGGACCGCAGAGAAAGCACAGCGTCTCCGGACTCGGAATCATGGCGCCGAGCTGATCGAGCCCCAGGCGTCCGCGCCCCTCCGCCCAATCGTCGGCACCCGATCGCGTGACCGTCCGCTGCAGCTTGATGCGATCGCCACCGGCGAGGTGCTGAAGCTCCTCGATGTACGCGAACTCGTCCGGCGTGCGGGCACTGTAGAGGACCCCGATCCGAACCTCCGGTGTCGTCATCAGCACGTGCCACAGCATGGCCCTGAGCGGCGCGATGCCGGTCCCGCCGGCGATGAAGAGCAGGTTCGACTCGCTGAAGCTCGGCGGAAAATAAAAAGATCCGAGCGGACCTTCGACGTCGATGGGCGTCCCGGCTTCGGCGCCGTCCAGATGCGAGCCCGCGCTACCGGTCGATCCGACCTGGACCAGCAGCTCCAGCGTTTTGTCGCGGTCGGCCTGCTCGGGTGAGGCGGCGAGCGAGTACGGCTTGCGAAGCGTCTGTCCATGACGGCCGATCATGACGGCCTGGCCCGCGCGGTACGTAAACCGCCGATCGCCGAGCGAGAGTCTGAGGATTCTGGAGCGGGGCGTGGCGTGGACGATCTCGCGGACCGCCAGGACCAGCACGTCTGGCATGCGCCGAAGATGTTAGCATCGGTCATGGCGCATCGCGTCCGTCATCTGCGCGGCTTGCTCGTGCGCGCCGTGCTGCGCCGTCGTCCGGCTCTCGCGATCGGCGCCGCGCTCCTCGCGCCCGCCCTGGCGGTGATGGTGGGTGAGTTTCGTTGGGAGTCGTCGCTCACCGACGGCCTCGCGCTCGTCCTGGGCGCGACCGGCGCCGCCTTCGTCCTCGCCGCGCTCGGGGGCAGGCGGCCGGATTGGATCGAGTAGGATCTTCTTTATGCGCACCCTCGCGTCCGAGCTCGGGTCGTTCGCCGAGCGGCTGACCGGCCGCCCGAGGATTTACGCGGACGCGAACGTACCCGCCGGTCTCGTGGACTTCATGCGACACCGGCTGCGCTGGGATGTCCTCTTCGTGCTCGAGGCCGATGATCTGCGCCGAGCGCGTGACGGAGAGCACTACCGCCTCGCGCGCCAGCTCAGACGGACGCTCGTGACCCTCGATCGCGACTACCTCGACGACGCACGGTTTCCGCCGGCGGAGAGCGGTGGCGTCCTGGTGATTGCCGGTCCGGACGAGCGGGCGCTTGCGAAGATCCTGCGGCGCGTCGCCCGCTCGCTGTTTGTCTCGCTTCCCACTGAAAACGACGCCGACGTGTCTTGGGGTCTACCTCTGGCCGGCCGAAAGCTGATGATCCACCCTGACTGGCGTCCGGCCGAGCCGACAGCTGAAAGCTGAGAGCTGATAGCTTTTCCATGCTCATCCTCGCCGGCGCCGACATCGTCCTTGCCGATCGGGTCGTCACGCGCGGTACGGTGGTGATCGAGGGTCGCAGGATTCTCGAGGTGAGGCCGGGCGATGTCTCCGGTTCGGCGGCCGACGTGCGGGTCGACCTCGCGGGATATTACGTGCTTCCTGGATTCATCGACGTCCACGTG
This sequence comes from Acidobacteriota bacterium, assembly GCA_016178075.1. GTDB lineage: Bacteria > Acidobacteriota > Vicinamibacteria > Vicinamibacterales > JACQTH01 > JACQTH01. The sequence goes on along the minus strand of JACOUA010000452.1, from coordinate 1,202 downwards.
CACGGTGTCGCCGGGCACGACGTGCTGGACGGCCCCGCGGCCGTGTCATCCATCGCAGCGAAGCTTCCTCGCTATGGCGTCACCGCGTTCTGTCCGACGACGGTGGCGTGCATGCCGGAGCGGTTGCGGATGGCCCTGGCGGCCGTTCAAGCCGCGCGCGTGTCGCCGAAGCCGGGCTCAGCCCGCGTCCTGCCCGCGCACCTGGAGAGCAACTTCATCAACCCCGAATATCGCGGCGCCCAGCCCGTCGAGTGCCTGCGGCGCCCTCCGCACCCCGGCGAGCCGGAACGTCCCCCGCCCGCCGCACAGTCGTCGCAGGGCTACGGCGCGGCGGAGATCCTTGCCGAGATCGCGCGTGCGCGCCCCGACGTGGGGATCGTGACGCTCGCGCCGGAGCTCGAGCACGCCATGCCGCTGGTTCAGCACCTCGCCGGCCAGGGGCATCGGGTGGCGCTGGGTCATTCGGCGGCGACCTACGAGCAGACGCTGGCCGCGATTGCGTCCGGCGCGCGTCATGCGACGCATCTGTTCAATCGGATGCCGCCTATCAACCATCGGGTCCCGGGTCTGGCCGGCGCCGTGCTGGCCAGCGACGAAGTCGCGGCTGAGCTGATCTGCGACGGGTACCACGTTCACCCCTCGATGGTGCGGGTGGCGATCGCCGCCAAGTCCCCCTCGCGCGTGATGGCGATTACCGACGGGACCGCGGGATCGGGCATGCCGGCCGGCAGTCGTGGAAGCCTCGGGGGACAACCGATCACCGTCAAGGATTCCGCGGCGTTCCTGGACGATGGGACGCTCGCCGGCAGCGTGTGGACCATGGATCGGGCGTATGCGGTGCTGGTCAGTCAGGTTGGGCTGTCCCTGCCCGACGCGGCGCTGCTCTGCTCGACGACGCCCGCGCGCGAGTTGGGTCTGACCGGGATGGGCACGATCGCTGCAGGCGCCTTCGCCGATCTGGTGGTGCTCAGCAACCGCTTCGCGGTCGCGCAGACCTATGTCGGCGGGGAGCTGGTGTACGACGCGAAGGGATAGTTCTCAGTTGTAAGAACTACTCCCGTGGCGACGGCATCGCGTAGGTCGTCTTGTCCGGCACACCCGCCTCATCGAAGGCATCGCGACGCTCCCGACACTTGCTGCATGTTCCGCAATGAAGCCCGTCAGTCGGGCTCATGCAGGAGAGCGTGAGCTCCAGCGGCACC
>JACOUA010000437.1 GCA_016178075.1 Acidobacteriota bacterium | reverse complement strand
TCTTCATCATGAACTGGGGCGAGCAGGGATTCAACGCCGTCGAGATCGGCCGCAAGGCCGCGGGCCGGTCGGCGACGAGTCAGTAGCAACGTCCCGGCCTCCGGTTTCCATTCCCTTACTCGCGGATCACGCGATCCGCGCACGCCGGTGAAGCACAGATCCGTCTGGCTCGAAGGGTTGTCCATGCCGGCGGCGGAGCCCGGGCCGCCGCCCGAGACGGCCGACGTGGCCGTGATCGGCGGCGGCATCACCGGCCTCGCGGCCGCCCTCACCCTCGCGCAGCGCCGCGCCAAGGTCGTCGTGCTCGAAGCGGAGACGATCGGCTGGGGCGCGAGCACCCGAAACGCCGGCATGGTGCTGACAGGCCTGAAGCGCGGCGCCCAGGGCCTCCTTGCGAGGTACGGGCGGGAACGGGCCATCCGGATGTTCCGCGCGTCTCTCGCCGCCATTGATTGCGTCGAGGACACGGTTCGACGCGAGGCGATCGCCTGTGATTTCACGCGCACGGGCCATCTCGAAGTCGCCAGCAAGCCCAGACACTTCGACGATTTTCGGCGATCGGCCGATCTGCTGGCGCGCGATTTTCACCACTCCGTCACCGTGGTGCCGAAGGACGCGCTGCATCGCGAGATTGGGTCGGACGCCTACCACGGGGCTCTGGTCGATGAAGCCAGCGCGGCCGTCGATCCGGCGCGATACGTCGGCGGCCTGGCCCGGGCGGCCGTGCGAGCCGGCGGGCTCGTGTTCGAAGGTGCGCGCGTTGAGAGAATCGAGCGGTCGGCGCGGTCAGGCACGGCCGGCTTTGGCTTGACCACCACGCGCGGATCGATCTGGACGCGCGATGTGTTCGCCGCGACCGGCGGCTATACCGGGCCCGTGACGCCGGCCTTGCGAAGCCGGATCGTCCCGATCGGGTCCTACATCATCGCGACCGAGGTGTTGCCGCCCCCGCAGGCCGAGGCGGCGATCCCGCGACATCGCATGGTCTTCGACTCGAAGCACCTCCTTCACTATTTCCGGCTGACGCCGGATCGGCGGCTGCTCTTCGGGGGCCGCGCCGCCTTCTTTCCCGAAACTCGTCATTCGACACAGACGAGCGCTGCCATGCTCCGGCGCGACATGCTGACGATTTTTCCCGGGATGCGGGACGTCAACGTGGACTATGCGTGGGGCGGCACGATCGATGTGCCATTCGACCTCGTCCCGCACGCCGGGCGGATCGACGGCCTGCACTACGCGATGGCCTACGCCGGACACGGGGTGGCGATGGGCACCTACCTGGGCAGGTCGATGGCGCACGTGATGTGCGGGGACACGAACGAGAATCCGTTCATCGATCTCGCGTTCCCCCGAGCGCCGCTCGGTCTCTACAACGGTCGGCCCTGGTTTCTTCCCCTGGCGCTGGGCTGGTACACGCTCGCCGACTGGATCAACTAGTGGGTCTTCGGTACACGATGCGCCCGCCGACGAGCGTCAGCTCGCACGTCAACTCCTTCAGTGCGTCGGCCGACACGCTGTAGAGGTCGCGATCCCACACCGCGATGTCGGCGTCTTTGCCCGCCTCGATCGATCCCACACGGTCCTCGAGGAACATCTGGTGCGCGGCCCAAACCGTGTACGAGCGCAGCGCGGTCCTGATGTCGACGGATTCCTTCGTGCCGAATGGCGTGGCTCCGAACGTGCCGTTGAGGGTCTTCCGGGCCACGGACGACCACAACCCGTAACGCGCCGGATACGGCGTCACCCCGTAGTCGGATCCGCCGGCCCACTTGATGCCTTTCTGCTGAAATGTCTTGAACGGCTCCAACCGGGGCGCGCGCGCCGGCCCCAGGTTCGCCGCGTAGGTGTCGCCGATCCACCACATGAACGGCGCCTGCGCCTCGGGATAGCCCGCATCGTAGTCTTTCTGCAGACGCGCCATCGTCCCGATGGCGCGATCGGTTGGGGTATTGCCGTGGATGATGCCATGACGAAGTCCGCGGGTCGGCTTCGCCTTCAGCACGGCATCGTACGTGTCCACGACCCAGTCGATCGCCCGATCGCCGATCGCGTGTGTGCTGACGTGGACGCCGGCCTCGTGTGCGAGCCGCACGATCTGGCGGAAAACCTCCGGGTCGGTCGTCGGATAGCCCGTGTTGCCCGTGTCCTTCTCGGTGAAGTTCTTGTTCCAGTCCTGGTGCATCCAGGCGGTGCGGGCGCCTCCGCTGCCGTCCATGTACAGCTTGAAGCCGCCCGACAACAGCCGCCCGTCGCCGAGAGACGCCGGCGGCCGCGGGAAGCCGTTGACGCGTGCGAGCGTCTGCTTCGCGGCGTCGAGCGTTCGCGTGCCGCCCCACAATGCGAACATCCGGACGGTCAGCTTCCCTTCCTTCAGGAGCTGCTGATAGAGCTCCCACTTCGCCGGCGAGATTCCCGGATCCTTCGCGCCCGTCATCCCCTCGCGGTTGAAATCCTCGATGATCTTGAGGACGCCGGCGCGCTCCTGATCACGGGTGAGCGGGGGGATCGATCGCGTGACCAGCCCCTGCGCCGCTTCTTTCATCACACCTGTCGGGGCGCCCTGACGATCTCGATCGATTGTGCCCGCCGGCGGATCCGTCGTCTCGGTCGTGACGCCGGCCACTTTGAGCGCGTAGCTGTTCGCCACGCCGTAGTGCCCCGTCGTATGGGTCAGCCAGACCGGATTCGTTGGCGCCGCGGCATCGAGATCGGCGGCGGTGATGTATCGCCGCTCAGCCAGCTTGCCCTCGTCCCACCCACGCCCCCGCACCCAGTCGCCGGGCTTCACCGTCGCGACCCGCTCACGAACCCGCTGCACCACGTCGTCCATCCGCTTGATGGCGGGATCGCTGAGGTCGAGCAAGTACAGGGCATCGGCTTCCGAGAAGTGGACGTGCGTGTCGATGAGGCCGGGCGTCGCGGTCCGCCCCTTCAAATCGATGACCTGCGTTCGTGGGCCGACGCGCGATTTCATTTCGGCGGCCGATCCCACGGCGAGGATCTTCCCGCCGGCAATCGCCACCGCCTGCGCAATGGAATCCCGCGCATCGACGGTCAGGATCTTGCCGTTCGTCAGGACCAGATCGGCGGCAGGCCGCGTCTGCTCCTTCTCGGCTCGCGGCCGCACTACAAGTCCCGCGATCACAACGATCGCCGCTGCCGCGGTAAACGATCGGCGCATACAACTTCCTTTCGTCAATTCAAGGCCGCACTATCATAGGTCATCGTGGTCACCGTCATCGCGGATCCGCCGGGGACTCGCCGGCTTCCGGTGTGGCTTTTCCCTTTGCTGAGCGTGCTGTTCTTCACGTCTGGAGCCGCCGCGCTCACGTACCAGGTGTTGTGGCTCCGGCTCCTCGGACTGATCTTTGGCGTGACCGTGTACGCCGCCAGCACGGTTCTGGCGGTCTTCATGTGCGGCCTCGCGATTGGGAGCGAGGTGGCCGGTCGCATCGCACGCCGCGCTCGCCGCCCGCTCGCGTGTTTTGGCGCGGCCGAAATCCTCATCGGTATCTTTGGCGTCCTGACGCCTGCCGCGCTGGCTGGTACCGGGTCTCTTTACGCCTTCGTGCATCCGTACCTTCCCGACGCGACCTGGCCCCTGACCGCGGCGCGCCTGGTGTGTGCCTTTCTGGTCTTGATCGTGCCCACCTGCTTGATGGGAGCGTCGCTGCCCTTTGTGATTCGGTCTGCGCTCGTTTCGTCCGAATCGGGGGCGCTGGGACACAACGCGGCGTTTCTCTACGCCGTGAACACGGCCGGAGCCGTGGTAGGAGCTCTCGGCACGGGGTTCTACCTGATTGGCGGGCTGGGGATTTCGGACACCACGCGACTGGCCGCGTCACTCAATGTCCTCGTTGGCCTTGCGGCGGTGTTGGCGTCTCGTGCTCTGCCTGAATTCACCCCGGCGCCAAGCGTCCCGAGTGACGCCATGACGACGGGTGGAGCCACGTCGGCACGGAGACGAGCCGCGGTGCTGGTCGCGCTCGGGATCTCGGGCTTCGGCGCGCTGGCGCTCGAAATCCTGTGGTTCCGGTTGCTCGTGCTCTTTGTGGCCGCGACAACATATGCCTTCACCACCATGCTGGCGACGGTGCTACTGGGTATCGCAGCCGGTAGCGCGGTGGTGACGCCGCTCATGCGCCGTGGATGGAACTGGATGCTTGTGCTGGCTGGGCTCGAAGCCGCCGTGGCGTTCGCGACGCTGGGGTCTTTCGCGTTCGCGGCGAGCGAAGCCAGCGGATCGATGGTTCGAGCAAGCCTCCACGCCGCCTTGCTTCCGACCGTGTTCATGGGCATGGCCTTTCCCGTCGGTCTTCGGCTCTGGGCTGCCGGCGCTGACGCCGCCGAGTCGGCCAGGCGTGTGGCGACGGCGTACGCGGTGAACGTGTGCGGGGCCATCCTCGGGTCGCTGGTCGCCGGTTTCTTGCTGCTCCCGTGGATCGGGCTCCGGTCCGGTGTGATTGCTGTGGCAGCACTTTTTCTCGTCGCCGCGTGGCTGCTCGCGTGGGTCTCGAGGCCGAGGCGAGCCGCGTTGGCCGCCATCGCAATGTGGAGTGCCGCGTTCGCGCTGGCGGACAGTTTCCCGGCTGATCCGTTTTCTGCGGTCATCGGACGAAGATACCCAGGAAACGAGCGGCTGTTTTTCCGGGACGAGGGCGTCCAGACGACTGTCACGATTCACATGCGGCCGAGGGGCGAGCCGACCGGCCGTGTCCTGTACCTGGACGGCCTTCACCAGGCCGATGACTCGGCCGACATGGTTCGCGTCCACCGCCAGATTGGTCACCTCGCGATGGCGCTCCACCCGTCGCCCGTTGACGCCGCCGTGATCGGGCTGGGCGGCGGTGCCACGGCCGGCGCGGTGGCGACCCACCACGGCGCCGACGTCGATGTCGTCGAGCTCTCGCCTGGCGTGATCCGGGCCGCGTTGTGGTTTTCTCACGTCAACGGCAACGTCCCCGCTCGCACCAACGTGACGTTTCGCGTCGACGATGGGCGCAACTATCTGTTGTTGTCGCCGAAATCGTACGACGTCATCACCGCCGACATCATCCAGCCCACTCATGCCGGCGCGGGCAATCTGTACTCGGTCGAGTATTTCAGGCTCGTTCGCCGCGCCTTGCGGCCCGATGGTCTGGTGCTGCAGTGGATCGGTCATCGGGAAGAGACGCAGTACAAGCTGATCATGCGCACTTTTCTACACGTGTTTCCAGAAACCACGCTATGGCAGGACGGAACGTTGATGGTAGGGACCAAGAGACGCCTCGTGCTGGATCGAGGGGCCTTCGAGCGCAAGATCGCCGATCCGGGGACACGCGAGGCGCTGGCCTCGGTGGAGCTCGATTCGTTCGACGCGCTGCTCGCCCGCTACACGGCTGGACCCCGCGAGCTCCAGCGGTTCGTCGGTGAAGGCGCGCTCCTCACCGACGACCGCCCGCTCGTCGAGTTTCACCGCTCGCTCCCGGCCGGCGATCGGTTGGTGGATCTCTCGGGGCTGCGCGGGGATGTGACCCGACATCTCGTCAACTAGGCCGGGGCTCTGCCCCGGACCCCGGCTCGGTCGCTTGCGGGGGCCCCTAC
>JACOUA010000189.1 GCA_016178075.1 Acidobacteriota bacterium | reverse complement strand
GAGCTCGAAGATCGGCCGCGCTAAGACTGGGTCGGCGTCGCTAGTGGGTCAGTTCGGTGTGTCGGAGCGAACTGTGGACAAGCGTAAGACTCCGCAGCGTCAGGTCCGACCGTCCAGTTCGCGAGGACACACCGAACTGACCCACCTTCTTGGCGTCACAGCTTTTCCGCCTTCGCAAACGCGAGCTGCAGCACCTCGTCGCTCGCGATGTCCGACGCAAGGACGCAGGTCACCGGCCCTTCCTGCCAGAACACCAGTGTCACCCCGTCTCGCTGGTACATGCGAAACGTGATGCCGCCGTGCTCACGCACGACCGCGTCGCCGCGCAGATCCTCCAAGCGTCCCTCGTACATCTGGCAGAGCAGCGTGGCGCCACCATCATGGCGGTAGCCGTAGAGCGCGGTGGGGCTGCCGTCGATCGCATGCACGCGCCCGCCGACGAGGCGATACTGCATCATGCCGAGATCGAAAACGCGCGTACGGAATTGAATCCCGCGATCGCGGAAAAAGGCCTCAAGCTCGGCCGGACTAGATGTCCTTCGCTCGACCGTCAATGATCCGTCAAGATACCCTCGGTAATCGCGTGCCACGCCGGCCACGAGATCCGTCCGTCCCGCGTAGAACCACGTGGCCACCACGGCGACGAGCACGATGGTGGTGGCGGCTGCCGCCAGTTGCCAGGTTGCTCCCCCACGCCACCACGAGAAGGCCGATCGAGCGGACGCCTCTTCTCGATCGAGCGCGGCTGCCATGTCGGCCCGTAACCGCGCCGGGACGTCCACAGTTGTCAGACGCTCCGTCACCTGGCGCTTGACCCACTCGATGCGACGAAACGCGTTGCGGCATTCGTCGCACGCCTCGAGATGCGCGCGGACCTCGGCTCGCTCGGTGGGACCGAGGCGGTCGTCCAGGAGGTCCTGGAGCTGGTCGCGCGGGTGACGGGCGTCCGAAGTCATTGTTTCAATGGCGGGGACCCCTTCACCCCGCCAGGCCTCGCGCTCGCGGGGTCCCCTGCTCCCCGCTCCGCGCTTCGGCTTTCGTTCCTCGGTGTCGCGTTCAGGTAGCCCGTCCGCCGGGCGTACGCCTGTAGTGCGACAAATAGCATCTTGCGCGCCCTGAAGAGCCGTGAGCGCACGGTGCCCACCGGGCATTTCAGCGCTTCAGCCGCCTCCTCGTACGAGAGCTGCTCGACGTCGACGAACAACACGACCGACCGAAACGCGTCCGGAAGCTGGCCGAGCGCCTCGTCGACTTCCGGACTTGCGCCATGGATGTGCGCGCCCGGCATCAGGACGGCGTCAGAGTCCGCGGGCGCCGCCACAGCCGCCTGATGAAATCGCTCCTCGAGCTCATCGAGGGACATCGGCTCGGGTTCGCGTTTCGCCTTTCGATACGTGTTGATGAAAACGGAATACAGGACGGTAAACAACCAGGCCTTGCAGTTCGTTCCGGGCACGAAGTTTTCGAACGTCCGGTAGGAGCGCAGGTATGTCTCTTGAACGAGGTCGCTGGCATCTTCAGGACGTCGCGTCAGCCGTAAGGCCGTGTTGTACAGCGCCGTCATGAACGGCACGGCCGCCGCCTCGAAGTGGGCGCGCTTGAGGCCGAGTCTCGATTCAGCGCCGGCAGCCATGAGGTGGGATCCCGAGGTCCAGGTCCGTCGGGTTCGAGGATTGTACCTCGTCAGCGCGCTCGAACGCGCGTGGGCGCCGGGAACTTTTCCGGCGGTCACGTTGTTAAGGCCTATGACGGGCGCCGAACGCGCACCGACGCGCGGGCTCGCGCGAGCCCGTCATGGAATCGCCCTGTCACACTGGAGGAGTTGATGAAACGAACGGTCAGTGTCCTCGCGACGGCAGCCTTCGTCTCCGCCGCGCTGATGTCCGTCCCGGTTCGGGCCCAGGCTGTCCAGCGCTACTTCGTCATGGTGACGAACATGACGCGCGCGCAATCCTTTACGCCGATTCTCGTGGCGACCCACACGCCCGCCGTCCGCCTCTTCGTGGCGGGAACCGCCGCCTCGTCTGAGCTGCGCGAGCTTGCGGAGGAAGGTAGCACCAACCCCTTCACCACGCTCCTGCGCGGCTTGGGCGCTGAGGTGCGAGACGTGGTGACGTCATCGGGGTTGCTCACGCCCGGCGTGACCGCGGGGATCGAGGTGATAGGCGGCGGATCCTTCGATCGCATCAGTGTGGCCTCCATGCTGATTCCCACCAACGACGCCTTCTTTGGCGTGACGGGCGTGGCGCTGCCGACGGGGATCGACCCCGTGACCATCGACGCTCCCGCGTACGACGCGGGGACGGAACGCAACGACGAGCGCTGCGCATCCATTCCAGGTCCGAACTTCTCCGAGTGCGGAGGGCCTGGAGGCGGAGCGCGGGTCGGCGGCGGCGAGGGCGCCGTGACGATTCACAACGGGATTCGCGGAGTCGGGGATATGAGAGCGAACGACCGGGACTGGCGCAACCCCGTTGCGCGAATCACTATTCATCGCGTCATTCCCTGACGCGACGTGCACATATCGACCGCGCTCAAAAGGAGGTCACGTCGTGACAAAGCTTTGGGCCGGACTTGCTGTTGCGGCTTGTGTCTATGTCATGCCGGACGCCGCGTTCGCCCAACAGCGGTTCGATGTGGGACTCATGCTGGGCCAGACAAAGACGAGCGATGAGGGTGCGGCGCTCCAATTCGATCCCGCCACTGCCTGGCAGGCCACGTTTGCCTGGCGCGTCTGGGCAAATGAGGCGGTCCGCGTCTCGGTGGAAGTGCCGTTTCTCGCCTCACCAGCGTTCGAGGTGGCAACGCCCGGCCGCACGCTGCCGAAGGAGTATGCTTCGCTCTATCTGACGCCTGGTGTCCGCGTGACGCTACCCGCCAACGGCCCAGTGTCGGCTTTCGGCTCCGTTGGCGCCGGCTACGCGCGCTACTCGGAGTCGAAGCTGAGAGCCGATGGGAGCCCGAATCCCGATCAGCGCGACACGAATGCCGGCGCGCTCCAGCTCGATGGCGGTGTCGACGTGCGCGGCTTCGGCTGGCTTGGATTCCGCGGCGAAGTGCGTGACGTGTTGACAGGGGCTCGCAACTTTTCCATCGCCACTCCACGCGGCCGCGTCCACAACGTCACCGCGTCGGGAGGCCTGGTGCTTCGCTTCTGAGGCGTGATACAGGTTGGTACCAGCGCGATGATCCGCCCTGTCGCCATTGCCGTCGTGATGGTGGGACTGTGGCAAGCGGCCGCGCCGCCGCCGGCGCTCGAGACGTTCGTCGAAGCGGCCTCGACGGACGAGCGAACCGCCAAGGCGGCCCTGGCGCATATCGCCACGGGATGGAAGGACTCGTACGCGGCGATGCTCGTGGACATGGCGCGGCTGATGCGGGGGCCGCGCCGGAGCCGTCAGGAGGCAGACGAGTCCCTTCCCGTTGTCGATGACGAACGCGGGTCCTCGATACCGGAGCGTCCGCTCGGCCAGGCACCGGATTTATCGGATCGTGGGTCCCCGATCCGGCGCCGGCTCGTGGCGTTTCTCGAGAAGCAGACGGACCGGCGATTCGGAGACGACCTGAACGCCTGGCGTGACTGGATGTGGAAGCTGCCGTACGACCCGCATCCCGAGTACGCGGTGTTCAAGGGTTTGGTCTACGGCCAGATCGACCCGCGCCTACGGGCGTTCTTCCCTCCCGGCGTGCGCGCGGCGATTCGCCTGGACGAAATCGATTGGGGCGGCGTGCCGGTCAACGGCATTCCCCCTCTCCGCGGTCCGAAGGTTGTGCCCGCCGGCGAGGCCACCTATCTCAAGGACTCCAATCTGGTGTTCGGCCTCGTCGTGAACGGCCAGGCACGCGCGTACCCCAAGCGCATCCTCGCGTGGCACGAGATGGCGACCGATCGGGTCGGCGGGGTGGATCTGACAATCGTCTATTGCACGCTCTGCGGCACCGTCATCCCGTTCGAGAGCCAGAACGCGGGGCGCTCGTTCCGGTTTGGAACCAGCGGCCTGTTGTACCGATCGAACAAACTGATGTTCGATGAGGGCACGAATTCGCTGTGGTCCACGTTCGAGGGTATCCCCGTTGTGGGCGTCCTCGTCGGATCCGGCGTGAGACTGCAGGCGCACCCGGTCGTCACAACGACTTGGAAGGAGTGGCGAACCGAACATCCCGACACGAGCGTGCTGTCGCTCGACACGGGCCACAAACGCGACTATGCGGAAGGCGCGGCGTACCGGGAGTACTTCGCGAACGATCGGCTCATGTTCCGCGTCTCCAAGACAGATGCCCGGTTGCGGAACAAGGCGGAAGTCCTGGTGATGCAGCTTCGTGACACGACCGAGCCCGACCGGCGTGTGCCGGTGGCTCTCGACAGCCGGTTCCTCGAGAAACACCCGGTCTACACCTTGACGGCCGCCAGCGCGCGCTTCGTGGTCGTGACGACCAAGAGCGGCGCGAACAGGGTTTACCGGGCGGACGAGACGTTTCCGGAACAGCCGGCAGGCTCCACAATCGTCGATCTGAGCGGACAGGCGTGGCGAGTGACCGAGTCCGCGTTGGTCCTCGAGCGCGACCTGGCGACGCGACGGCCGCGCATCGCCGCGCAGCGCGCGTTCTGGTTCGGCTGGTATGCGCAGTTTCCTGACACGACGCTGATCAAGTGAGTGAACCACGCATGCGTATCTACCTCGCCTGCACGGTCCGGGGCGACCGAGCCGGAATCCTTGCGGGTCGCGCGATCGCGGAACGCCTGCGGCAGCACGGACACGAAGTCCTCACGACGCATCTTCTCGCGGACGATGTGGAGGCGGCCGAGTCGAAGATGTCAGAGGACGCGGTCTATCGCCGCGATCTCGACTGGCTGGCGCAGTGCGACGTGCTGGTGGCGGAAGCGTCAGGCTCGAGTTACGGCGTGGGATTCGAAGTCGGCTATGTCCTCGGTCGCGCGCGCTACACCAGGCAGCGCGTCGTGCTGCTCTACGACGCCACGCGACGCCACGCAATCTCCCGGCTGATCAGCGGCAACTGCGACGAGGCTTGCACGAAGTTTGCGTACACCTCAATCGACGACCTGACCGCTTTCATCGATCGGCACTTTCAGGCCGCTCACGTCTGAGCGGTCAGCTCACGAGCGCGATCCTCTTGTGAATGTTCAAGCCGGTGGTCCGCTCCACCGGTAACGCGGCCATTGAACCCCCTGCCCCGAATGACGGTCATCATGTCACTTGGTGGAGGTGATCAACAGGTCCTTCACTCAGTTCGACGCGGGCAATGACCTCTCACGTCACGGGGCTCTGATCGCCAGCTCGAAAGGAGCCCGGGGGCGAAGCTGTACGTCTCCGTTCCACACGGCCAGGTTTGTGCCCGGCATGAAATCGTCGCCGAGAAAGAACACCCGGTTGACGCGGGTGAGCCGCGCTTCCGGTGGTCCTGTCGCCCCGGGTTTCGCGGAGATGATGACTCTGAGCGCTGCGATCTGCGATCGACCGACGTCCGAGGGGAGCGCCACCGCGCCGCGGAAACAGCCGTTTCTGGCGATGCGAAACGCGGGCAACGCGCCGTCCGACGCGATCCAGCGCGTGTGGCCCGAGCCGTCGCGCGTCTCGATGGCAAAAGCCAGAGCGGCATCTGTCAGAGTCCCGCATGCCTCGACGTATGCAAAACGGCGCGGATCGGGAATCCGTCCGGATCCTGGTGAGGCGTCAGCCGTCACCTTTCCCTCACGCGCGACTTCGCCCGCCCCGACGCGATAGGTCCACGGCTGCGCGTCCATCACGGCTTCACGCGAGCGGTCCGTCAGATCGACGAGGAACGGTGCCGGCGCCAGCCTGACGGGGGTCGGCGCTCGCGGCGGCTTGCCTCGGCTTGATCGCCCCTCGGGCGCCGAGCGCTCGCCTCGGCGTGGGTCCGGTGCGGCGTCGCTCACCATGTTGTTGTCGGTCGCCACCCACAACAAGGGGTGCTGCGCCTCGTACCGGCCGGCGAATGGCCGGAACACGTGGTTGGGCGCCTGAATCGTGTCGCGTCTGATCGCGCCGCGATCGTCCAGATCCACCTCGTACACCAGTTCGATGTCGGTGGTCCGACCCCACGTTGCCATCAGGCGATCGGTGGGTGTCCCGCCATCCTCGTTCGTGAAGAGGACGGAGTAGCGCACACGCGTGCCCTGCGGGAGACGCTCGGTCTCGTACCACATGATGACGGGCACGTCGGTGAAGCGCCGGATCGTGTTTGGCCGGGCGAAGAGCATCGGCGCATGCGACACCGCGAGCGCCTGATCCGCGAGAGGCTGGGTGATGCGCACCTCGTCGACCACGGTGCCCACACCGGCTGGCGTCCACGATGTGTCGAGCGTGATGCCAAGCTGGTGCGGCCCCGCGCCCAGGATGCCGAGCAGGACGGGGTATTCGGCGGGCGTGTTGCCGCGCACCAGCATCAGGTGCTGCGAGTACGCGCCGTCAACCGAGAGGACGAGGACGGCGGCTTCCTTCCCCGGCGTGTCCCAGGAGCAGCCGGTGCAGCGCGCCACGACCGTCGCGATCGCGTCGGCGCGCTGCCGCAGCTCGAAGCGCTGCTCCACGAGCGGACGAGCCTCGTCTGGTGGGACGAGCGCGACTCCGAGGAACAGAGCGACGAGCGCGCTCGCCACACTCATTGCTCGCCGCTCGGCACCCACCAGGAGCCTCGCGAGGCTAGAAGATGACTCGCACCGCGAACTGCATCACGCGCGGGTCGCCTGCCAGATTGGTGATGGTGCCAGCCGTCCGGTTGCTGATGTTGGTGTCGGGCAAGCCGAGCTGCACGGAGTTGAGCAGGTTGAAGATCTCCCAGCGGAACTCGAGCGCCGATTCGCCCGTCAGGCCGAACCGCCGATGGAGCGCGGTGTCCACGTTGGTCAGCCGCGGGCCCCGGAGAATATTCCGCCCCGAGTTGCCCAACGTGCCCGACGGCACCGCTCGAAACGCCGTCACGTCGTACCACGCGTCCACGGTCCGCGGTCCCATCCCGTCGCCGACGCGATCCGGCAGCCCGCTGTTGAGATTCCCGACGTTGTTGCCGCTTTGACGGACGGTGAACGGCCGGCCGCTTCTGGCCGTGATGACGCCGCTGAAGGTGAATCCGCCGAAGATCTGGGCGGCCGCTCCCTCGTTCAGCCATCGCCGGCCGGTCCCGAGAGGAAGGTCGACGATCCAGCTTCCTGCGAAGCGGTGGCGCGTATCCTGATCGGCGTAGCCGTACCACGACTCGCGGTTCCGCGAATCCTGAAGGAAGCTCGGCGATCCCCCGCTGAAGAGGTGCTCGCCCGCGTTGTCCTTCGCCACTGACAGCGTGTACGCGCCGTGGAAGGTGACGCCATCGGCGTAGCGGCGATCGATTGACAGCTCCAGCCCGTGGTAGATCGAGCGGCCGTCCTGATCCCGGTACTCGATTGGCCCGAACCCGGGGAACGGCACGACCCGCGGGCTGAGCAGCGTGCGGCCGTCCGGCCCGGTGAGCGGCTGGTTCAGGTCGCGCAAGGTCGCGATGTTCAGGCCGTTCGTCCCCACGTAATCCGCCGAGACGACCAGCGTGGAGGTGAGCAGCTTCTGGAGGCCGCCGCTCCACTGCTGCATGTACTCCTTGCGCCCGGCCGGGTTCACCGCCCGGAGCCGCAGCCGGCTCAGGTCGAGCCTCGCGGGATCGAGGAAGGTGGCCGGGAACCCGTCGCGCAGGAAGAACAGCGGCTGGGCGCCGGTCGCCTGGATGTTGTTGTTGATGAGGAATGGCGGGTTGAGCCCGAGCTGATCCTCGCTGCCGATGCGATCGAAGATGTTGTAGAAGATCCCGTAGCCGCCGCGCAGCACGATCGTCGAGGACGCCGAGTAGGCGACTCCGATCCGTGGGGCGACGTTGTTGCGGTCGGGGTCGACGAGCCCGCGCTCCCGAAGCGATCCCGACGAGGCTTGCACGATGCTGCGCGTCACCGGGTCGAAGTTCGACAACCGATTGTCCGCCTCGAGCGCCGGCGAGATGAAGTCGTAGCGCACGCCCGCGTTGATCGTGAGGTCGCGGCCCGGCTTCCAGTCGTCCTGCACGAAGAAGGAGGTCGCCCACATGCGCTGGTGCACCTCGGCCACGTTCGAGAGTTGCGCGTCGGACACGTAGCCGAGGAGGAAATCGGCGAGCACGTTGCCCGTGAAGTTGGTGCGAAACGTGACCGAGCCGCGCGTGGCCGGCACGTCGAGGAAGTCGTTGCGCAGCGGCATCATCAGGTCCGCGCCAACCTTCACCTGATGCCCGCCGCGGTGCCACGACATCGTGTCAATCACCTGGACCTGATCGGTGAGTTGATACTTCGGCAGGAAGTCCGGCGAGCCGAGACGATAGCCGCCGGCGCTGAAGTTGACGCCCGGCAGGCCGCCGTTGATGCGCGGGTCATCGGGAACCCCCGTGATGCCGAACTCGCCGGGTCCGTTCAGGCCGAACGGATCCTGCACGGCGCGCGAATCGGCTTTGTTGTAGCCGACGCGCAGCTCGTTCAGCAGGCTCGATCCCACCGTGCGGTTCCAGCCGCCGGCGAAGCCGTGCGCGATCATGTGCTGCCGGCCCCATGCCGACGTGCTCGTGCCGTCGGCCTTGCCGCCGAAGTTCCCCGGGATGAATCGATCGCGGTTCGAGTACACGTACCTGACGAACACGCTGTTCCTCGAGTCGATCTGCATGTCGGTCCGGCCCAGATAGCGCTCCGAGTAGTCGGATGCGTTGGCCGTGCGGAAGTAGTTGCTCGCGCCGGACGCGTTCGGGTCGGGGAAAAGCGCCATGATCTTGGCGGAGACCGGATCGATCCGAAACGACGGAATCGTGTTGCTCGCGAACGGCTGTCCGGTGCGCGGATCGCGAATCGCCGTGGAAAAAATGCCCTGTCTCTCGAGCGCCGTCGGCACGACCGTCTGCCGGATGATGCCCTTCTCGAGGCGCGTCCCTTCGAGATCGCCGAAGAAGAACGCGCGATCGCGGACGATCGGACCGCCCAGGTTGCCGCCAAACTGGTTCTGCTGATGGTCGGGCTTGGCGGCGCCCTGCCGCGCGGTGAAGAAATCGGTCGCATCGAACCGTTTGTTCCGCAGGTACTCGTAGGCGGTGCCGTGCAGCGCGTTCGACCCGGACTTCGTCGTGACGCTGATCGACGCGCCCGGCGCGCGGCCGTATTCGGCCGAGTACGGACTGGTCACCACCTTGAACTCCCCAATCGAATCGACGGAGGGCCGCGCCACCTGCGTCGTCAGCTCCTGAACGTTCGTCGAGATCGAGTTGTTGTCGAGACCGTCGAGGAGGAAGTTGTTCTGCAGCGACCGCGCGCCATGCACGTTCACGCCGCCGGTCCGGCCGCTCGCCGTGCTGCCGCCCTGCTCGGTATACCGGTCGCCCTGTACACCCGCCGCGCCGCCGATCAGGTCGTCCCAGGTGCGCAGCGAGAGCGGCAGCTTCTGCACCGACCTCCGATCGACCACCGTGCCGAGAAGCGCCTGCTCGGTGTTCAGGAGCGGCGAATCCGCTGCGACCGTGACCGACTGCTCGACCGCGCCCACCGCGAGCGCGAAATCGACCCGCGCGCGCTGCCCCGTCTGGAGCTCCACCTCGCGGGTGGCCTTCTTGAATCCCGACAGCTCGACGTCGACGCTGTACAGCCCGGGCAGGAGGCTGGCGATCACATACGATCCCTGGGCATCGGTGATCGTCGTCTGGCTCACATTGGTGGTGACGCTGCGGGCTGTCACCGTCGCGCCGGGCACGACGGCAGTCGACACATCTCTGACGGTGCCGACGAGCGTCGCACGATCGACCTGCGCGCGCGAGGGGGATGGCACGAGCGCCAGCGCGGCGACCAGCAGCACGGGGCGGAGCCACGTGGAAGGCACACGTCTCATGGCCTGAGTCTCCTCAATGGGGTGACATAAACGGGGTGATGCGAGGCGGATGATAGCACGCGCCGCGCGGCGAACGGTGATGATGGGATCCCAGGCCCGTCGTCGGTCGGACGGGACCGGCGGCAGGCGTCGCATGTTGATGATCCTGGCCGGCGAACGCGCTGGACGTGAGCAAGAGCGACGCCGCGACGGTGAGAAGGGTCCGGAACATCGTGTTCCTCCGATAAACGAGACCTATCGTCGCCATTCTCTCATTGCACTTGACGAATGTCGCGGCGAATCCTATTTTGATCACTTACGTGCAAGGAGGTTTGCAATGAGTCTGAAGATTGGCGACACCGCTCCCGATTTCGAGGCCGAGACCACCGAAGGCCGCATGCGGTTCCACGAGTGGATCGGCGATTCCTGGGCCGTGATGTTCTCGCACCCCAAGGACTTCACGCCGGTCTGCACGACCGAGCTCGGCTACATGGCCAAGCTCAAGCCCGAGTTCGACAAACGAAACACCAAGATCATCGGCCTCAGCGTCGATCCCGTCGACAATCACGCGCGCTGGTCGAACGACATCCGCGAGACGCAGGGGGCGGCGCCGAACTACCCCATGATTGGCGACACCCAGCTGCAGATCGCCAAGCTCTACGGCATGTTGCCCGCGACGCTGGAAGGGACCTGCGAAGGTCGAACGCCCGCCGACAATCAGACCGTGCGGAACGTTTTCGTCGTCGGACCCGACAAGAAGATCAAGCTCATCATCGTCTATCCGATGACGACGGGCCGGAACTTCGACGAGGTGCTGCGGGTCATCGATTCGCTGCAACTGACGGCCAAGCACAAGGTGGCGACACCGGTGAACTGGAAGCAGGGCGACGACGTGATCATCGCGGGCTCCGTGTCCGACGAGGACGCGAAGAAGACGTACCCGCAGGGCTGGAAGGCTCCCCGGCCGTACCTGCGGATCGTGCCCCAACCCAAGTAGTCGCGGGGGCGATCGGTCTCGTGCCGCATCGGCTGTGTCTTCGGCGGGGTGCTGATCGAGTCGGAACGCATTGATGGCGCCGCCGAGAGGCCGTCAGGACACACCGATGCGCGCCGACTCGCGCTCCTCAGCCTTCTTTCCGCGGAACGGGATGATCATCGGCACCCGGGCACGGTACCGGCGGTACGCGTCGCCATGAAACGTGATGAGGTCGCGTTCTTCGAGCTGGATGGCGACCAGGATGTATCCGGTCGTCAGGATCGCGAACACGAGATGAGCGGCTGTCATCGTAGGCGTCGCCCAAAAGGCCATGAACCAGCCGCAGTACAGCGGGTGACGCACATAGTTGTACGGCCCGGGCGTTCTAAATGGCGGCGGCGTATAGGGAATACCGCGCCAATAGAGGTACACCTGCCGCAACCCGAAGAGATCGAAATGATCGATCAGGAACGTCGAGACCAGGACGGTCAACCATCCCAGGGCGAACACACCGTAGAGCACCAGGCGTGCCGTCGGGTTGTCGACCTGCCAGACCACGCCGCCCATCGGTTGCCACTGCGTGAAGAGCAGGATCAGCAGCAGACTCGATGCGAGCACGTAGGTGCTTCGCTCGATGGGCCTGGGAACGATCCGCGTCCAAAGGTCCTTGAATGCCGGGCGGGCCATGGTGCTGTGCTGAATCGCAAAGAGACCCAGCAGGAATGCGTTCACCAGCAACGCTTGCCCCAGCGGACCCTCGGGGCCCGAATCGATGGACTTCGGCACGCCAAAGTTGCCCACGAATCCGATCGCGTAGAGAAACGTCCCGAGGAACACGACATAGACGACGACGCCGTAGGTCAGTGCGAGGAAGCGAGCCATGGCGGTTTCCTCCTTGACACAGAATGGCGGTTGACCTGGGAAGGGAGCGGCGCTGGGCCCAGGCCTCAACAGCCGTGAGCGCGGGTCTGATGTGCGCCGCCGAGCATACAGCTTTATCGGCGCGCGATCCACGGGTCCTAGCCTCGCGGGCCGCGGTCGCCTCTCTGCGGAAAGGTGTCGGCCAGCAGTCGCAGCATCGCGCTGCAGGCGGCGCCGTGGTGTTTCTGCGGGTGGTCGACGAGATAAATGTCATGGGCCGGCAGCGGCTGGCCCAGGTTCACGCGGACCAGCCGTCCGGTCTTCAGTTCCTCGCTGACGGTCAGCTTCGAGACGATCGCGATCCCGAGTCCCCCGATCACGGCGTGCTTCACCGCGTCCGGCCCGTTGAACGTCATCGTTCGGCCGGGCGTGATCCCCTGACGCGTCAGCCATGTCTCGACGTGTCGCCGGGTCGTCGACTTCTCCTCGCGCAGGATCCAGCAGTGTGTGTCGAGGGCCGCCGGTGACCGTCCGCCGGGCCGTACGGCGGCGGGCGCGGCGACGGCCACCAGCTCACTTTGCAGCAGCTCCCGCACGCGCAGCTCGGTCGTCGGCGGTCGTCCGGCGATGACCGCCATGTCGAGGTCGTTGCGGACGACGCGCTCGGCGATCTCGTCGACCAGGCCGATCTGAAACTGAAGATCGAACGAGGGATGGGCCGCGCGGTACTTCGCCAGGAGCGGGGGCAGCAGGTACAACCCCGGCGTCGCGCTCGCCCCGAGCCGGATGCGGCCGACCGCGCCGCTCGTCACCTCGTGCATCCGTTCGCGGGCGCGATCAACGGCGGCCAGCACGCGCCGGGCTTCCTCCAGCATGACGTCGCCCGCGACGGTGAGCGAGACGCGCCGGGACGCGCGATTCAACAGCCGGGCGCCGACCTCGTCCTCGAGCTGCGCGATCTGATGCGACACCGCCGGCTGCGAGAGATTGCAGACGCTGGCGGCGCGCGCGAAGTGCCGCAGCTCCGCGACCGTCACGAACGTCTTCAGATGGGTGAGGGTCATCTGATAAACAGTCCTTATCGCGGCTATTCTATCATTTCATTTGACGAATCAATCACCCGACACTAGATTTGGGCCATGACACTCGCCTGTCCAGTCGACCTCGACAGCGCGCGGCTCCGCCGCGAAGTCCGGGAAATGTATTCCCGCGTGGCGGCCGCGCCAAATGGCGCCTTTCATTTCCACCGCGGCCCCGACTATGCCGCCCGCTGGCTGGGGTACGACGCGGCCGAGCTGGCCGCGCTCCCGGCGAGCGTCACAGCCGCGTTCGCCGGGGTCGGGAACCCCCATGCGGTCGCGCCGCTCCCACCTGGCGCCCACGTTGTCGACATCGGGTCCGGCGCCGGCACCGACCTGCTGCTCGCGGCCCGCCACGTCGGGCCGACCGGTCGCGCCATCGGAGTCGACATGACCGCGCAGATGCGCGATCAGGCTCGGGCGGGCGCTCGTGCGTGCGGCCTTTCCCACGTCGAGCTGCTCGACAGCGACGCGACGAGCTTGCCGCTCGAAGATGCGTCGGTCGACGTGGTGATCTCGAACGGCGTTCTGAACCTGGTCCCCGAAAAAGATCGCGCGTTCGCCGAGATCGCGCGCGTGCTCAGGCCCGGCGGCCGCCTGCAGATCGCCGACATCGTGACCGGCGTGGAACTCTCCGAGGAGATCCGGCGCGACATCGAGCTCTGGACGGGTTGAATCGCCGGCGCTCTGCCGGAGGCAGAGCTCGCCGAGGCGTTCAGGGCCGCTGGATTCCGCGACGTGCATGTGACCCAGACGTACGACTGCTTCCGCGGCACCTCGAAGGAGGGAACCGCGCGCAAGTTCGGGGTGAGAGGCGTCAACCTTTCAGGCCTGCGCGCATGATCGTCGCCCCGGTGCTCGGGCTCCGACAGAACTGGCGCCAATTCACGCTGCTCGTCACCGTCAACGCGTTCGTGGGCGGCATGGTCGGGCTCGAGCGCGCCGTCGTTCCGCTTCTCGCCGACCGCGAGTTCGGCGTCGCGTCGGCGAGCGCGATGCTCTCGTTCATCGCGACCTTCGGTGTCGTCAAGGCCATCACGAACCTCGTCGCGGGCCGTGGGTCCGAGCGGGTCGGCCGCAAGCCATGGCTCGTCGCGGGATGGATCGCCGGGCTGCCGGTGCCGTTGCTGCTCATGTGGGCGCCCAGCTGGAGCTGGGTCGTGGCGGCGAACGTGCTGCTGGGGATCAATCAAGGGCTGTGCTGGTCGACGACCGTGGTGATGAAGATCGATCTTGTCGGGCCCGAACGGCGCGGGCTCGCGATGGGGTTGAACGAGTTCGCGGGGTACGCCGCGGTCGCGCTCGCGACGTGGGTGGCGGCGCTCCTCGCGGCCTCGCTCGGGTTTCGCATGGCGCTCTTCCTGTGCGGCGTGACGTGCGCGATCACCGGATTGCTGTTGTCGGCGCTGTTCGTGCGCGACACGACGAGCTTCGCGCGCGGCGAAGCGCGCGCCCGGCCCCACGATCCCTCGCCGGCGCCATCGTTCCGCCGCGTGTTCGTCGACACGAGCCTGCGCGACCGCCAGCTGTTCGCATGCAGCCAGGCGGGCCTCGTCAACAACCTGAATGACGGCGTCGCCTGGGGCTTGTTTCCGCTGCTCTTTGCGAGCCGCGGGCTCAGCATGGAGCAGATCGGTCTGCTCGCGGCGATCTATCCCGCGGTCTGGAGCGTGTCGCAAATCGGCACGGGCGCGCTGTCCGATCGATGGGGCCGGAAGTGGCCGATCGCCGGTGGCATGTGGATGCAGGCGGTCGGGATTTGGCTGATTGCCGGGGCGGTCTCCAGCAATCCGTTCGCCGCCTGGATCGGCGGCAGCGTGCTGCTGGGTCTTGGGACGGCGCTCGTGTACCCGACGCTGCTGGCGGCGATCGGCGATCGCGCGCACCCGGGCTGGCGGGCGTCCGCGGTCGGCGTCTACCGGCTGTGGCGGGAGCTCGGCTACGCGGTCGGCGCGGTCGTATCCGGTCTCATCGCCGACGCGTTCGGCGTCCGCAGCGCGCTGTCCGTCGTCGGCGCGTTGACAGGGATGTCCGGGGTGATCGTGGCCGTTCGGATGACCGAATCCGTTTCAAAGTCCGCATCGTAGGGGTTCAGTGGAAGTGGTCGGAAGCCAGGAGGAGACGATGAAAACGAGACGAAGCGAACAGTCCCTGATCGCCTTGGTCGTCGTGGCCGCCTTGGGCGTCGGCGTCGCAGGGCAGACCAAACCAGCGCCAGCCGCCAAATCGTTGTACGACCGGCTCGGCGGCGCCTACAGCATCGCCACCGTCGTCGACGACTTCATCGAGCGCCTGCTCGTCAACGACACGCTCAACGCCAATCCGGCGATCAAGGAAGCCCGGACGCGCGTGCCCAAGGCGGGCCTCAAGTTTCACGTGACCACCCTCGTGTGCGAGGTCACCGGAGGGCCGTGCAAGTACACCGGCCGGACGATGAAGGACTCGCACGCGAAGCTGAACATCAACGAGGTGCAGTGGGACGCGATGGTGGCGGACTTCCGCAAGACCCTGGACACGTTCAAGGTGCCGCCACCGGAGCAGCAGGAATTGATCACGATCGTCGGCACGACGAAGAAGGACATCGTGCAGGCGGCGAAGCCGTAGCGAGCGATCACCCCTCGCGCAAAGCGACCCCCGGATCGGTGCGCCGCCCCACGGCAGGACGGTTCGAGCTACGCGGCTTCATTGAGGGCGCTTCGCACCAGCTCGATGAGCGCGGCCGGCGGCGGTGCGCTCGGACGGTTCGGTTCGCCGGATCGCAGAGGCTCGAGCGAGCAGTAAAGCGCCCGCAGTCCCGGCCGGTCCGCCGCCATCGCGCGGCGCAGCTCGACGCCCGTCATGGTGGGGAGCCAGAGCCCGCTCACCAGCAGATCGATCGGTCCATCGTAGGTCCGCGATTTCGCGAGCGCGTCTTCGGGACCGGACGCGGAAAGCACGTCGTAGCCGGCGCCCGTCAGGACCTGCTCGAGGTAGGTGCGGACGGGCGAGGGTTCGGCGACCACCAGAATCGTGTCGCGCAACGGGACATTCACGAGGACCTCCTCACCTGAAGTCAGAAGTCGCACGAAAGAACAGGACCCAGACCTGAAACCGGAGACCGTTGTGTCGGGTTGGTGCAGGTTTCGGGCCGTCGGCTGGGGCGCCCGTGGATTTGCGTGCAGCGAAGTGTCTCCACCGGACAGCTGATGCCAGGTGCGACAGGCAGAAACGTTCTTGCCGCTTCCCGCGCTAAGCTCGGCCGGCTGGCGGCCGTCCGTCGTTTGGCCGGATCGGCCGACCATTGGCTGACGCCCGCCGACTCAGGCCGTGGATGCGGCGCAAGCGCACCGGCGGATCTCCCAGGCGATTCGGGCCCAACCCGCTCGGGTCGGCGGGTCCTGTCCGCGAACAGCCCAACCGGGTGCTCGGGCAAAAACACGTGTCACGGGTGTGCCCTTGCGCGCCCGGTCGGGCGCCCGTTCGCGGCCACCCGCGCGAGGCGCTTTACTTTTCATGAGGACAGGCCACTAGCCGCTTACGACTTGGGTGGGCCGAGACGCGGAACCTCGGTGCGCGGCGAGTGGACCTCGACCATGGTCCCGCTGGTATCGATGGTGTAGGTCGCGACCGCCGGTGAGATGTCCGGGTCGTCATCGATCGCGACGAGCTTGGGTTCGGCCGCACTGGCTCTGTGCTCGGCGCGCCCCGACACGGCCTGCAACGAAGCGTTCGAAACAGGGGTCGCAATCGAAGCCAGCCAGGTCGTGACAGCGAAGATGATCCAGATACGCATCATTGAGGCAACCGGGCAGTGCACGCTGCACCGTGCCCTAAAAAGGAAAGCCGCTCCCGAGGTTCAGGTGAGCAATCGCAGTGCCACCGCGACGGCCGAGGTGTCGGTGTGTGGCATTGGAGTTGCGACCCCCTAGGACGGATCCATGACGTCACCGTTCCGCCGCGTTCTGTCTTCGGAGTCGCTCGAAGCCGCGCGCTCGTGGCTCATCGCGCGCCCGCGCGTGGTCGTCGCTGTTCTGCTGGGTTCGGCGATGCTGACGTGGGCCACGGCCGGCATGGCCGCCTGGCTCAGTCACGATCTGATGACGGGTCTCCCCGGCCAGGAAGGCCTCGCCTCGGTTGGTGAGATGGCACAGGCGACGACGCTTCTCGACGTCCACGACCGGCCGGTCTTCACGATCTTCAGGGAACAGCGGATCGAAGTGCCGCTCGACCGGATCTCGCCGGCGCTCATCAAAGCGATGCTCGCGGTCGAGGATCAGCGGTTCTTCGAGCACCGCGGCGTCGATGTCGTCCGCGTCTTCGCGGCCCTCTGGGCCAACCTGCGGACTGGCTGGGCGGCGCAGGGTGGCAGCACCATTACCCAGCAGCTCGCGCGGCAGGCGTTTTTGAATCGGGACAAGACCCTGCGGCGCAAGCTGAAGGAAACGATCCTGGCCGCGCGTCTCGAGCGCATGTACTCGAAGCACGAGATTCTGGAGCTCTACCTGAACAAGATCTACTTCGGCGATGGGTTCTACGGCGCCCAAGCGGCCTCGCTCGGCTTTTTCGGGAAGCCGGCCTCGGACCTCGACATCTCGGAGGCGGCGCTCCTGGCCGGCGTCGTGAAGTCGCCGTCCAGCTACGCCCCGACGATCAGCGTGGAGCGTGCGGTCACTCGCCGGAACCTCGTGCTGAACGCGATGCTCGACACGGGCGCGATCTCACGCGACGCGTACGATCGGGCCCGGGGTACGCCGGTCCACATCAAGAGCGCGCTGCACCAGCACGAATCGTTCGGTCTCTTCTTCAAGGAGCACGTGCGCCAGGAGCTCGTCGAGCGGTTCGGATGGGATCGCGTCTACGAGGGTGGTCTACGGGTGTACACGACCATCGATCCAGAGGCGCAGAAGGCCGCGGAGGACATTTTCGATCGCGGGCTCGCGGCGCTCGACTCGCGGCGAGCCCAGTGGCAGCAGCGGCTTGCGGCGCGCAAGAAGCGGACCGTGAACGCGGAGTCACGCCAGGTGCTGGAGGCGGCGCTTCTCGCGGTTGAGCCGGGCACCGGCTTCATCCGCGCGATGATTGGGGGGCGCGACTTCTGGAAGAGCCGGTTCAACCGCGCCACGCAGGCGGAGCGACAGCCCGGGTCGGCGTTCAAGCCGCTCGTGTACGCGGTCGCCCTGGAGCAGGGCTACACGCCGGCCACGCTGATCGATCACCTCGACGATCCGATCGCCACGCCGCAGGGCGGGTGGACGCCCGAAGACGAGCACCTCGAAGCCTCCGCGATCACGGTCCGGGCCGCGCTGCGCAGCTCGAGCAACCGCGCGGCCGTGCGGATGCTCGATCAGGTCGGGATCGGACCGACGGTGCAGTTCGCCGAAGCGGTCGGCGTCGGCCGCGTGCCGAGCGTGCCGTCACTGGCGCTCGGATCCGGAGAGGTCACGCTCGAAGGTCTGGTCACCGCCTACCTGCCGTTTGCCAGCGGCGGTTACACGCGCAAGCCGACCGCGATTCGGCGTGTCGAGGACACGGACGGCCATGTGCTGTACGAAGCCGACGAGACCGCTCGTCGCGTCATCAGCGACACGACGGCGTTTCTGATGGCGGACATGCTGCAGGACGTCGTCAACAGCGGCACCGCCGCCCGCGCCCGCGTCGAGGGATTCCGCCTGCCCGCAGGGGGAAAGACCGGGACGACGAACGAGTTCGCGGACGCGTGGTTCGTCGGCTTCACGCCGAGGCTCCTCACCGGTGTCTGGATTGGGCTCGATCGCCCCCAGACGATCCTGCCGAACGGCTTCGCCGGGGATCTCGCGGTGCCGCTCTGGGCGCGCTTCATGAGGGTCGCGACGCGCGACGACAAGCCCGAGTGGTTCGCGCCACCCGCGAATCTCGTGAGGGAGCAGGTGTGTCGCCTTTCCGGCCAGCGGGCGGGAAGCGGATGCGAGCACGTGCCGAGGGTCAACGGTATTGGCGACGTGGAGTACCGCTCGTACACGTACCCCGACTACTTCGTGATTGGCACCGAGCCGCTCGAAGAGTGTCACCTTCACCGCGGGCCGTCGATTCTCGATCACCTCATCGGGGTCGAGAGCCTGCGCGAGGCCGCGCCGGAGCCCCCGAGCGACCGTTTCGCGCCGCCGGAGGTCCCGCCAGCCGACGCCCCGGGCGCTCAAGCGCCGCCTCCGCAAGGACCCTCCGCGACCGAGGAATCCGCCCCGCCCAACCGCCGGGGCTTTTTCGCGCGATTGTTGGGCCTGGGCCGGGGGTGTCATCTTGGACGCCGATGCATCCCGCCGGGCTGCGTTGCTCATCGCTTACATACACCCGGTATGCGCGCTCTTCGCGCCTTGCCGGGCGGGCGCCTCGACGCCCAAGATGACACCTTTATTTCTTTCCGGGTCCTAAGTGATACGATTCGTCTGGTTCCGATGCCGTTCCGCGCCATCGTCGGCCACCGGCGGGCGGTGGAGCTTCTCTCTCGCGCAGTGGCGCGCGAGGCCGTTCCACAAAGCCTGATCTTCGTCGGACCGGACGGTGTCGGGAAGCGGCGAACGGCGGTGGCGCTGGCGCAGGCGCTCAACTGTCAGCGTCCGGGTGAGACCGGGTCCGGACCTGACGCGTGCGGCACCTGCTCGGCCTGCCAGCGCATCGCCCGCGGACTGCATCCCGACGTCCTCTTCGTGCAGCCCGACGAGTCGGGCGCGACGAAGATCGCGCAGGTCCGCGAGGCGGTCGAGCACGCCGCCTATCGTCCGTTCGAAGGGCGGCGACGCGTCATCGCGTTCGATGACGCCGACACGCTGCTCGTGGCGGCGCAGAACGCGCTGCTGAAGACGCTCGAAGAGCCGCCGTCGGCGTCAGTGTTCGTGCTGATCACGTCGCGACCCGACGTGCTGCTGCCGACCGTGCGATCGCGCTGTCCTCACGTTCGCTTCGGGCCGCTTGGGGCGGCCGAGGTCGCCGACGTGCTGTCGCGCGATCATGGATACGCAAAGGCGGACGCCGCGGCGTCCGCCTCTCAAGCCCGTGGCAGCGTCGGGTTCGCGCTGGCCACGGCGAGCGGCGAGCTCGTCCGTGCGCGCGAGGCCGCCCGCCAGCTCTTGCGCGACGTGGCGCGCGCGGATGCCCGGCAGCGGATCGAGGCCTCCCGGCAGTTGGGGAAGCCGACCGCCACGGTGGGGGAGCGGGAGCAGTTGGCGACCCAGTTGCGCGCGTTCGCCTCGCTCCTGAGAGATTTGGTGCTGTTGTCGACGCGCGGCGACGATCGGGCGCTCGCCAATCGGGATCTGAGACCGGAGCTCGAACAGGTGCTCGGATCCTACGGGCCCGACCGATCGAACCGCGCCTTTGCCCTCGTCGATCGCGCCCTGGCCGCGCTCGAACGCAATGCCAGCCCCAAGATCGTGGCCGGCTGGCTCGCCGTTCGGGTGTAACCGGCGCGTCGGCGTTCACATATACGATATGGATCCGCGACCCCCGGGCGCGTTCGTGTCGATCAAGCTGACGCCCGTGGGCCGGGTCCAGTATTTCCTGCTCGACGATCTCGCCTCAGGCCCCACACCGCCCGCTCCCGGCGATCAGGTCGTCGTGGACATCGACGGAGGCTCTGCGATCGGCACCGTCGTGCCGTCGGTCCCGGCGCTCGCCGCGCGCCGGCTGCCCGCCCTCGGGTCGCCTCGAAAGGTCGTTCGCAAGGCCACCGCGCAGGATGTCGTCACGCGCCTGAAGCAGCGTCATCGCGAGGAGGAGGCCCTCCGGATCGGCGCGATGAAGATTCGCGAGCGCGGCCTGGCCATGAAGCTCACGCGCGTCGAGCACTTGCTCGACGGATCCAAGCTCGTCTTCTATTTCACGGCGGAAGGCCGGGTCGATTTCCGCGAGCTGGTCCGCGAGCTGGCCGGGGAATTCCACATCCGGATCGAGATGCGTCAGATCGGGGTTCGCGACGAGGCAAAGATGCTCGGCGGCTACGGATCGTGCGGGCGGCCGCTCTGCTGCACGACGTGGCTCCAGTCGTTCGAGCCGATCTCGATCAAGATGGCCAAGCAGCAGGATCTGAGCCTGAATCCCTCGAAGCTCTCCGGGCTCTGCGGCCGCCTGAAGTGCTGCTTGCGCTACGAGCTGCCGAACGGGAAGGGCCTGACCCACGCGGGCTGCGCGCACGAAGGCGGCTGCGACAAGTCGAGCGGCGGGTGCGGAGGCGGCTGCGGCTCGGGCGGCTGCGGAAGCGGCGGCGGCTGCGGAAGCTGCCACAGATGAAGAATTTGTTGATTTGGTGATTTGGTGCAGATCAACAAATCAAGAAATTGACGAATGTCATTGCCTCGGGTCGGCATTACGGTCGGTGACCCGGCCGGCATCGGCCCGGAGATCGCCGCGGCCGCCGCCTCCGATCGCGCCGTGCGCGAGGCGTGCACGCCGATCGTTTACGGTGAAGAGTACCTGCCTGCCGCGCGGGGAGCCGCACGTCCCGGCATCAGGATCGGAACCGTGTCCGCGGCGGCGGGCCGGGCGGCCCACGACGCGATCGTGCACGCCGTCACCGACGCGATGACGGGCGACATCGACGCGATCGCGACCGCGCCGATTAGCAAAGCCGCCTTCGCGCTGGCCGGTCTCCCCTGGCGCGGGCACACGGAGCTGCTGGCGCACCTGACGGGCGCCTCGTCGGTCGCCATGATGTTCCACTCGGACGCGCTCCGGGTGATCCTCGCGACCGTCCACATCCCGCTCGCCGAGGTGCCGACGATGCTGACCGCGGAGCGAGTGGCCGCCGTCATACGTCTGGCGGCCGGCGAGCTGCCCCGATTCGGGTTCGCGCGGCCGCGTCTCGCGCTGGCCGGCCTCAATCCCCACGCGGGCGAAGACGGCCTGCTCGGGACCGAAGAGGCGCGTACGCTGACGCCGACCGTCGCGCGCTGCCGTGCGGAGGGGATCGACGTGACGGGGCCGTTTCCGGCGGACACGCTGTTCGGTCGCGCCGCGCGCGGCGAGTTCGACGCCGTCATCGCGTGCTATCACGATCAGGGGCTGATTCCCGTGAAGCTCGTCGCGTTCGGCCGGGCCGTCAACGTGACGCTGGGGCTGCCGATCATCCGGACGTCGGTCGACCATGGCACGGCGTTCGACATCGCGGGCAGGGGGCAGGCGGACCCCGGGAGCCTCATCGAGGCGGTCCTGCTCGCGGCGCGGCTCGCGAAGCGGAAGTCAGACGTCGGAAGTTAGAAGCTAGAAGTCGTGCGTGAAAAAACCGACCGCGAGAAGGCCGAGCGCATCGTCGCGGAAAACCGCAAGGCGTACCACGACTATCATCTGCTCGAGACCTTCGAAGCCGGCATCGTACTGGTCGGCACCGAGGTCAAGGCGATCCGCGAGGGGCGCGTGAACCTGCGCGACAGCTACGCCCGCGTCGAGGCTGGTGAGGTGTACGTGTTCAACGTGCACATCAGCCCGTACAGCCATCGAGGCTACGCCGACCACGAGCCGCTCAGGCGACGGAAGCTGCTGCTGCACGATAACGAGATCCGGAAGCTCGTTGGCAAGACCGTCGAGCGGGGGATGACGCTCGTGCCGGTTCGGATGTACTTCAAGAATGGACGGGTGAAGCTGGCCGTCTGCCTGGCCAAGGGCAAGCAGGCCCGCGACAAGCGCGAGACGCTGAGGCGGCGCGACGCCGAGCGCGAGACGCGGGCGGCCCTCAAGGAGCGGCAGGGGAGGAAGTGAGAGGTGACCGCCACCACCACCATGAAGCGCATCGCCGCGGAGCTCGGCGTGTCGATCACCACCGTCTCCAAGGTGCTGAACAACCACCACGACATCGGCCGCGCCACCCGTGCCCGCGTCCTGGCCAAGGTGCGGGAGCTCGGCTACCAGCCGAACGCGATCGCCCGCAGCCTCACGCTGCGCCGGACCCACACGCTCGGGATCGTGATCCCCGACCTGATGCATTCGTTCTTCGTCGAGATCGTCGCCGGCATCGAGCCGGTCGCGAGCGCGCGCGGCTACGGGCTGCTGCTCTGCAGCTCGGGCGAGGACCCGCGCAAGGAGCGCGCCGAGCTCGAGATGCTCCGCGCCCGCCAGGTCGACGGCATCGTCCTGGCGAGCGCCCATGCCTCGGGCAACACCGACCTCCTGCACCACATCACCGCGCTCGGCACCGCGCTCGTCATGATCGACCGCGACGACCACCCCGACGTGCGCTGCCATCGCGTCATTACGGACGATGAGCAGGTCGGGTATCTGGCGACGACCCATCTGATCGAGCAGGGCCGGAAGGCAATCGCGCACGTCACCGGCCCCCCGGTGATCCATGCAACGCGCCGCGAGCGCGGCTATCGGCAGGCGCTCAAGGAGCGCGGGATCCGGCTGCGGCCCGGCTGGATCGTGCGCGGCGGCTTCATGGAGGCCGACGGCTACCGCGCGATGAAGCGGCTGCTTCGCGGCCGGCCGAACGTCGACGCCGTCTTCGCCGCAAACGACCCCGCCGCCATCGGCGTGATGAAGGCGGTCTGGGATGCCGGCCTGCGGGTCCCGGAGGACGTGGCCGTCGTGGGCGCCGGTGACATCGCGCACGGCGATCTGCTTCGGGTGCCGCTCACGACCATCAGCTGGTCCAAGGAGGAGCTGCTCACGCTCGGTCAGATCGAATCGGACCTCAGCGAGACGCGGACCAAAGCCGCGGTCCGACGCATCGTCGTCCCGCCGACGCTCGTGGTCCGGGCCTCGTCCTCATCTGCTCCGACAACACGTTGAAACGCGCCCTCCTCATCTCTTGTATCCCTATCGCCTGCGCTTCACGCCTGACGACATCGAGCGCTTGTCGAAGCCCGCCACCGTGACGGGCCCGATCGCCAAGAGCCGAAACTGAGCTGAGAGCTGATAGCTGAAAGCTGATAGCTGAAAGCTGATAGCTGAGAGCCTATGTCAGAGCGCGACGGCCTCGTCTGCCCAGATCTGGAATTCGACGTGACGCCACTCTTCCGCGAGCGCGGGCTTTTCGCCGGACGCCATCCGCACCATCTCGACGAAGATGCGGCGGCCGACCTCGGCGACCGTCTCGCGCCCGTCGAGAATGGTCCCGGCGTTGACGTCGAGGTCGTCCGCCATCTGCTCGAAGACGCGAGTGTTGGAGGCGATCTTGAAGACCGGCGCGATCGCGTTGCCGATCGTGGTCCCGCGGCCGGTGGTGAAGGCCACGATCGTGGCGCCGGAGGCGACCAGCCCCGGTGTCGAGTACTGGTCGTAGCCGGGTCCCTGCATGATGTAAAGCCCGGGCCGCGGTGGACGATGGCCGTAGGGAACAACCCCGTCGATGGGCGAGTGGCCGGCTTTGGCGACCGCGCCGAGCGACTTGATCGCGATGTTGACGAGGCCGCCCCGCTTGTTGCCGGGCGAGGGGTTTTCGACGGGGCTCGCGCCGAACCGCGCCGTGTAGCGATCGTACCAGGCGAGGGCAGCTCGGATCTGGTCCCACACCTCCGGCGATCGCGCGTGCGCGTACAGAATCGGCTCGGCGCCGAACAGTTCCGGCACTTCCGTAATGAGCGACGTGCCGCCGCGCGCGATGAGGAGATCGCCGGCGACGCCAAGCGCGGGGTTCGCCGACACGCCCGAGAAAGCGTCCGATCCACCGCATTTCGTGCCGAGCACGAGGGAGGAGACCGGCACCCGCGTCCGAGGCGTGCGGTCGGCCAGCGGCAGGAGCTCGGCCACCCGCTTCAGGCCCTCGCGAACCGTGCCCCCGGTGCCGCCGCACTGTTGCACCCCGATGGTGACGACCGGTTTCTGCGGCTCACCGACGCCTTTCACCATGAAGCGTTTGAACTCGGTCAGGTTCGTCTTCTCGCAGCCCAGCTCGATCACGAGCGCGGCGCCGACGTTGGGATGGTCGAGGTACGCAGCCAGCACCTCCATCGTGCGGGTCACGAGGCCGCCGTCCGGGCAGCCGCAACCCTTGTCGTGCGGAATCGCCCGCACGCCGTCCACGTTCGGAAACCTGTCGCGCGACCAGTGTCGCCGCTCCGCGTCTTCGGCGATGAGTCGGGATTCATGGCTGGAGCACATGCTCGTCGGCACGACGAGCACGAAGTTGCGGGTCCCGACGCGTCCATCCGGACGCCGGTACCCGGCGAACTCGGTCGGCAGATGCTCATCACCCGGGAGTTCGGCGATCGGGGGCAGCCGCGGCAGATCGATCGTCGCCGGGTCGACGCGCGGGATGCCGGGCTCCACGCGATCGACGTCGGCGCGCTCGCCTCGTCGAAGACCCTTGGACACCGCGAACGGACAGGCGTACTGAACCAGGAAGTCACCGGCGGGGATGTCACGAAGGGC
This sequence comes from Acidobacteriota bacterium, assembly GCA_016178075.1. GTDB lineage: Bacteria > Acidobacteriota > Vicinamibacteria > Vicinamibacterales > JACQTH01 > JACQTH01. The sequence continues at coordinate 2,140 of JACOUA010000189.1, read as the reverse complement.
GAGCCGCTCGCCAGGACCGAGCGGTTCGAGGACCTCGATCTCCCGGCCGCCGACGGTATAGTGGCCGGGTGGCGTCTCGACCTTCGCGAGCGCGACGTTGTCACGCCCCGGATCGACAATGACGGCGAACTGCTCGAGCCGTGGGACGGGCATCTCCCTTCGAGTATACCTGCGAGGCTCGTGTCGTGCTCGCGGCGCGGGATCCTGGTAACCGTTACCTCATGGACTTTGCTAGCCGTGCTTGCACGGCCAGAACGTGAGCACACCAGCCAACGTTGCCGCGCAAGCCCGGCTTAGGCGCGGCCGCGGTCGCGGCCGCGCGTCTAGTAACGAAGCTTCGCGCCCGCTAAGATTGCCTGTCACTCGACACTAGGCGAAGCTTCGTTACTTGTCATGTCATATGCGCCGTTCGATTTGACCGGCCGGGTGGCCGTCGTGATTGGCGGGACCTCCGGCATCGGCCGAGCTCTCGCGCACGGGCTCGCGGAGGCCGGCGCGGACGTGGTCGCGACCTCGCGCCGCGAGGAGCTCGTGGACGAAGTGGCCGGAGAGATCGAGCAGCGGGGCCGCCGATCGCTCCGCGTGACGACCGACGTCGGCAACCGAGCGTCGATCGAGGCGACGCTGGATCGGACGGTTGCGGCGTTCGGCAAGGTCGACATCCTCGTGAACTGCGCCGGTCGAACCCGCCTGACGCCCACGCTGGAGTTGGCCGAGGCGGAGTGGCAGGGAATCCTCGACACGAACACCACCGGCACGCTGCGGGCCTGTCAGGTGTTCGGGCGGCACATGGTGGACCGCCAGTACGGACGGATCATCAACATCGCGTCGATCGGGTCGTTCGTCGCGCTGTACGAGGCCGCGGCGTACACGGCGAGCAAGGCCGCGGTCGGGGCGCTGACCAAGGTGCTCGCGATCGAGTGGGCGCCGCACGGGGTGTGCGTGAACGCCATCGCGCCCGGTGTCTTCCCGACGGCGCTGAATCGGCAGCTGCTCGAGGGCACCGAGCGTGGGCGTGAGCTGCGGCTGCGGACCCCGATGCGGCGATTCGGGCGGGTCGAGGAGCTGGCTGGCGCCGCCGTCTTCCTGGCGTCGGACGCCGCGAGCTTCGTGACAGGACATTTGCTGGTCGTCGACGGCGGCTTCCTCGCGAGTGGAGTCAACCAGTGACCACGATCCGATCCGGACAGGCTGTTCGAACCGAAGCCGTGAAGCCGGGCGAGCGGGCCGTGCCGGCCGCGCACGCCGCCGCGGCCGTCGGGCGCTACCGCTGGGTGATCTGCGCGCTGCTCTTTGCCGCCTCGACCATCAACTATATCGATCGACAGGTGTTGGGGATTCTCGCGCCCGATCTTCAGCGGTCGATCGGCTGGAACGAAATCGAGTACGGCTACATCGTCACCTCGTTTCAGGCCGCGTACGCGCTGGGGCTGCTGCTGGTCGGTCGCATGATGGATCGGCTGGGCTCCCGCGTCGGATACACCGTCGCGATCACGATCTGGAGCGTGGCGGCGATGGCGCACGCGCTCGCCCGGACCGCGTTTGGCTTCGGGGTGGCACGGTTCGGCCTCGGTCTTGGCGAGGCCGGAAACTTTCCGGTGGCGATCAAGACCGTCGCCGAATGGTTTCCGCGCAGGGAGCGGGCATTGGCGACCGGGCTCTTCAATTCGGGCACGAATGTCGGCGCGATCATCGCACCCCTTATCGTCCCGCCGATTGCGCTCGCCTACGGCTGGCAATGGGCGTTCATTCTGACGGGGGCGATCGGGTTCGGGTGGATCGTGTTCTGGCTCGCGCTCTATGACACACCCGAGCGGCATCCGAAGGTCTCGGCGGCCGAGCTCGCGCTCATCCAAGGCGATGGTGAGGAGGCGCAGACGAGCATTCCGTGGGGCGAGCTGCTGCGCCATCGGCAGACGTGGGCCTTCACGCTCGGCAAGTTCCTGACCGATCCCATCTGGTGGTTCTACCTCTATTGGATGCCGAAGTTCCTCCACGACGTGCACGGGCTGACCCTTTCTGGGATCGGCCCCCCGCTCGTCGTGATCTATCTGGTGTCTGACGCCGGCAGCATCACGGGCGGGTGGCTCTCTTCGTCGCTCATCAAGCGGGGGTGGGCGGTCAATCCCGCGCGCAAGAC
>JACOUA010000436.1 GCA_016178075.1 Acidobacteriota bacterium | reverse complement strand
CGCGACATCCAGGATCTGTTCGGCATCCGCGAGCGGACGGGTTTCCTCGACCTGTTTAAGCTCATGCTGCGCCAGAGCGGCGGGCTTGCCGACTACTCCGCGCTCTCGCGCGAGTGCGACGTCAGCCGGCCGACGGTGAAGGCGCATCTCGAGGCCCTGGACGTGGCCTGCGCCGTGTACGCGCTGCCGCCATTCCACGGCGGCGGCCGGCGCGAGATTGTGCGGCGACCCAAGGTCTACGGGTTCGACACTGGTTTCGTGTGCTTCGTTCGTGGGTGGCGCGAGATTCGAGACGACGATCGCCGGGGGCTGTGGGAGCACCTTGTCCTCGACGTCCTGCGGACGGCCACGCGCGGGGAAGGACTCGGCTACTGGCGCGACAAGTCCGACCGCGAAATCGACTTCGTTGTTCGCCGGGGGCGCGCCGTTCACACGATCGAATGCAGGATCAACCCTGGGCGCTTCGATCCGGACGCCCTGACCACGTTCCGCAAGCTATACCCGCGCGGCAGGGACTACCTCGTGTGCCCGGGCGTCGACGAGCCGTACGACCGCCGCGTCGGTCCGCTCGTCGTCCGCACGGTCGGGTGCCAGCACCTGCTCCGGGACCTTTCATGACGTGGCCTTCGTGTGAGCGTTTATCATCTCCACCGACAATGGCCCGTCTGGTCAGGTTTGACGATCGAGGAGTGATGGCATCATGCGGCTGATCTCAGGCACTCGCCTCGGTCCGTATGAAGTGGTGAGCGCGATCGGCGCGGGCGGCATGGCGAGGTGTATCGCGCGCGCGACACGACGCTCCATCGCGACGTGGCCATCAAGGTCCTGCCAGATGACGTGGCGAGCGATCCTGAGCGGCTGACGCGATTCCAGCGGGAAGCGCAGGCGCTGGCCGCGCTCAATCACCCGAACATCGCGACCATCTACGGCGTGGAGGAATCGGCGGCGGGCGGGCGCGCGCTGGTGATGGAGCTGGTCGACGGCCCGACTCTGGCCGACCGACTGACGCAAGGCGCGATTCCGCTCACTGAGGCCCTCCACATCGCGCGACAAATCGCCGACGCGCTCGAGGCGGCGCACGACAAGGGCATCGTTCACTGCGACCTCATGCCCGCCAACATCAAGTTTACGGCGCCCGGGGCTGCTCGCTCCGGCGAGCCCCCACTCCCGGGCGCTGAAGACCGCCACCTCGAGCGTAGGCTCTCGGCGGCGGATGTCGCAGATGTCTAGGTCAAGGTGCTGGACTGCGCGTGCGAGACCTCGACTCGCTCGCCGTTCGCGAGCTCCCCGGCACCGAGGGCGCCAGGCAGCCGTTCTGGTCGCCGGATTCCGCGTTCATCGGCTACCACGTCGTGCAAGGCGCGCAGGCCAGCGTGTGGAAAGTGGAACCGCGCGCGGGGCGAAGAGCCGCGTGAGCTTCGGATCGGAGTACGAGACGGCGCCATCCTGGGCGCCTGGCGGCGATCGTCTGGCCATCGAATCGAACTACGATGTCCTGATCCAACACACGGACGCCACAGGTCAACCGGAGACGATGGCGGGGGGCAGCGTGGTCCAGATGAGCCCGGCATGGTCTCGCGACCGTCGCTCCATCGTCTTCGTGGTGTTCGCTGCCGCGACACAATTCGACGTCTGGGTCCAGCCGATCGGCGACAAGTCGCCGGCGCGGGCGTTTCTCGCCACGTCGTTCAATGAGAAGTCGGCGAACTTGTCTCCCGACGGACGCCATCTGATCTACGTCTCGGATGAGTCTGGCCGGGACGAGGTCTACGTGCGTGAGTTCCCGAGCGGTCAGGAGAAACAGCAAGTGTCGGTCACCGGCGGCACCCTTCCCAAGTGGAGCGTCCGCGGCGATGAGCTGTTCTTCGTCGCCGGCAACACGCTCATGGCGGCATCGGTGCAGCGGACTCCGGCGTTCAGCACCGGCGTGCCGACCGCGCTCTTCACGGCGGCCAAGGTCGGGGCGTCCGCGATCGACTACGACGTCGCGGCCGATGGGAAACGGTTCGTCGTCGTCCGCACGCTGAAGGCGCCCGAGCGGCACGCGGTCGTCGTCGAGAGCTGGCTGGCGCGCGTGACAGGGCAGGCAGGACGTCGATGACGGCGCGACACGATCAGGCCCGGAGTTGTTCGGCGTGCGGCGATGAGGCGCTCGGGACGCCGAAGGCAGCCCCACTCAACCAGTTTTCAGTTCTCAGTAGTCAGTTCTCAGTTCAGCAAGGACGGAAACAATTGAAAACTGAGAGCTGATAACTGAAACCTGCACCACACGAGAATGCAATACGGAGTAGAGCGCAGCCGGGGCGCGCGCCTTCAGCTCCTCTAGCCAGTTGAGGACGACGTGGAACTTTGGTAGGGCAGGAGGCGTGACCACTCAGCTTCGCGGGGAGAGAACAACGCAATGATTGGGCCGAGCCAACCCGTGGGTGGCCCGCTTTGTTCAGGTTTGGCGGCCGAGGAGTCAACGTCGTTGAAGGCCGAACGCCTGCCGAATACTGGTCTCGACCTTGGCGAGATCGTCCGGAGAGAGGACGCCAAGTTTCTTCCTGACGATCGCTTTGTCGATCGCCAGCAGCTTCGAGACTCGAGCGGTGCTCGGATGCCGCAGCCCAACCTGCCGCCACGCACCGAGTGGGCAGTCACCTGCTCCCGGCCGCCGGTAGAATCGCGCTTGACTACTGATCGGGCACGCGATCACATCCGGGAGCGTCCGGTGGAACGTGTCGGCGCTGACGATGAGCGCTGGCCGGCGTTTCGTCCCGGAGAAATCGGAGAACGGCACCTCGACCACGACCACGTGGCCTCGCTTATAGGTAGTCGTAGAGCACATCATCGTCACCTTCCCAGGCCGCGCGCAGTCGCTCCGCCGCCAGTCGCTTCCAGTCGAGGGTCTCGAGATCCCGCTCGGATATCGGCTGAATCAACGCGTAGGGCTTGCCATGGTGGGTCACGACGATGGGTTCTTTCGTCTGCTTGGCGCGGGCGAGATACCTCGAGAGCTGATTCTTGACCTGCGCGACGGTGGCCAACGTCATCGGACCATCCTTTCTGGCTAGAAGTATAGCCACAAACGATCGCGTTGGGCAATCGCGCGTCCGCATCAACGTCCTGCCGGATGACGTGCGAGCGATCCCGAGCGGTTGACGCGGTTCGAGCGTGAAGCGCAGGTGCTCGCCGCGCTCGATCACCCGAACATCGCGATCATCTACGGCGTGCGGCGGCATGGGCGAGGTCTATCGCGCCGACGATCTGAAGCTGGGCCAGCCGGTCGCGCTGAAGTTTCTTCCGAGCGACCTCGCGCAGGATCCGGTGCGCGCGACCCTGTGGGTGCTGGTCGGCGTGCTGCCCGACCTGTTGTCGAGCGGCGCTCCCTTGGCTGCCGGGCCCGTGATCCTGGCGTCGGTTGTCGTCACGCTTCTTGTGCTTCTCCGCCTCGGCTTCCTGCCGCTCGTCGTCACGCAGATCGCGCTGTGGCTTTTCAAGAAGTACCCGATGACGTTCGACACGTCCGCCTGGTACTTCGGCGTGGGATTCACCGGCATGTGGTGGTGCTCGATACCTGGTCGTGATGATCTTTTGAAACGCTGCCGCCGCCGAGCAGAACGTCGTCCGGGAGCGCCGCCGAGATGGGCCGGATAGCGTCGACGGCCGCGCGATCTTCCAGCGGGATCGATCCCCCGTTCGGCTGTATCATTGACCTCGACTTCGACAACGGGAGGGCTGCGTGAACAAGCAGACCTTCGTGGCGTCCCTGGTTTGTGGGTGGGGACTCGCGGTCATCGGCTCGGCCGTCCCTTCGTCCGGCGCCCAAGAACCCATCTCCGCCGCGGCGCAAGATTATTGGGCGTTCAAGCTGCCGACTCAAGCTCCTGTTCCAAGCGTTCCAGGACCCTTTCAGCATCCGATCGATCGGTTCCTGGAACAGGCGCGTCAGGACAAGGGGCTCGAGCCGGCTCCGCGCGCTAGGCGACTCACGCTCCTCCGCCGGGCCTACCTGGACCTGATCGGATTACCACCCAGCCCGGCTGAAACCGCTGCGTTTCTGGCGGACAACGCCCCGGGCGCCTGGGAACGATTGATCGACAGGCTGCTGGCGTCGCCGCATTACGGCGAACGATGGGGCCGGCACTGGCTGGACGTGGCCCGATACGCCGACTCGAGCGGCTTCGAGCAGGATTACGACCGGCCCAACGCGTGGCGCTACCGCGACTACGTGATCCGCGCCTTCAACCAGGACAAACCCTACGACGTGTTCCTGAAGGAGCAGATCGCTGGCGACGAGCTCAACACGACGACCGACGACACCCTGATCGCCACCGGGTTCCTGCGCGCGGGGCCGAGGGTGGCTTTTCGAGAAAAGGACAACCCGGAGCGCCGGTACGAGTACCTGGATGACCTGATTGCCACGACCGGACGAGGCCTGCTGGGACTCACGATCCAGTGCGCGCGCTGCCATAACCACAAGGTCGACCCGATTCCACAGAAGGATTATTACAGTCTGGTGGCGACCTTCTTCGGCTACGTCGAGACGACCCATCCGCTGGTGCCTCCGGCGCAAGCGGAGGCGTACGCCAAGAAGGTTCGGGACATCGACGCCCGCCAGGCGCAGCTGAAAACGGACATCAAAAAGATAGAAGCGCCATACGAAGAGCGGTTGAGGCAAGAAGCTTACAAGCGATTCCCCGAACAGGTGCAGCTGGCGATTGCGAAGCCCGAACGCGACCGAACGGCGGGTGAACAACTGCTCGCGCAGCAGGTCATTGAAACGGTGAACATCGCCGGGCGGGCCATCGATCGCCTCATGACGCCCGACGATGGCGCCAGGAAAAAGAGACTCGCCGATCAGATCGCCGCCCTCGACGCGGAGAGACCTGAGCCGATCCCGGTCGCTGAGATCGTCACCGATGGTGACTACCGGTTCGCGCCGGACGGAGCGGGTGACGAAGTCATCGGCTGTCCGAAGTGCAGAATCTCGGACGCGACTGCGGGAACCTTCCTGCATACGGGTCCGGGCCGGTATCAGGTCCCGCCTTCGTATTTCCTGATTCGTGGGGACGCCAACGCCAAGGGCTCGCTCATGAAGCCGGGGTTTGTCACGGTGGCGACCTACGGCAATCCTCCCACCGAGATTCCACCCCCCGATGGCCACACGTCCGGACGCCGAAGGGCGTTGGCCGAATGGCTGGCCTCGTCACGAAACCCGCTGACCGCCCGTGTCATCGTCAACCGCGTCTGGCACCACCATTTCGGACGCGGCATCGTGGCGTCGCTGGACAACTTCGGCAAAATGGGCGATCCGCCGACCCACCCGATGTTGTTGGACTGGCTGGCGGTCGAATTCATGAACCGGGGTTGGAGCATCAAGCAGCTGCACCGGCTGATGATGACGTCCGAGGCGTACCGGATGGCTTCCGACCACGAGAATGCGGTGGACCGTGAGAAGGATCCGCAGAACCAGTATCTGTGGCGGTTCCGCGCGCAGAGACTCGACGCGGAAATCGTGCGCGACAGCATCCTGGCAGCGGGCGGCAGCATCAACCTGAAGATCGGCGGCGTCCCGGTGTTTCCGCCCTTACCAAGAGAGCTGCTGACGTCGGTGAGCCACGGCATCTGGAAACACGAGGAAGACGGCCCCGACGTCTGGCGGCGGAGCGTGTATGTCTATCGCAGACGCGGTCTGGTGTTTCCCATGTTCCAGGCGTTCGATCTGCCCGAGCAGAACGTCGCGGCCGGCGCTCGGACGGCGTCGACGGTCCCGACCCAGGCGTTGACGCTCCTCAACGATGCGTTCGTGCTCCGGCAGACCCGGTTGTTTGCGGAGCATGTCGAAAGCGAAACAGGCAACGATCCGGCCCGGCAGATCGATCTGGCGTATCGGATCGCGCTGACACGGCCACCGAGCCAGACCGAGCTGGCAGTGGCGGTGGATTTCGTGAAGACCCGATCCCTCGTCGATCTCACCCACGTGCTGTTGAATCTGAACGAGTTCGTCTACATCAGGTGACGGCCATGAAGACGTGCTGGTCAAGACGCGATTTTCTCTTTCGCTCGGGTGGCGGCGTGAGCGGCCTGGCATTGGCGTATCTGCTGAACCAGGACCGATTGCTGGCGGGGGACCTCGGCAACACGAGCGCCGCCTGCCAGGCCAAGCCGATCGGGTTCAATCCCTATACGCCAAAGCAGCCGCATTTCAAACCGCGCGCGACGGCGGTGATTTCGTTGTTCATGAGCGGCGGCGTCAGCCACGTCGACACGTTCGACCCCAAGCCCGCCCTGACCAGATACGCCGGGCAGCCGTTGGACGGCAGGGTTGCCGGCGACGTCATCGTGCGCCAGGGCTATCCGGGTCCGCTGATGCCGAGCCCGTTCCAGTTCAAGAAGTACGGGCACAGCGGAATCGAGGTGTCGGAGCTGTTTCCGAACATCGGCGGCGTCGTCGACGAGATTGCCTTCGTGCGGTCGCTCTACGGCCAGTCCAACGACCATGTCCAGGCCACCTACGAAATGCAGATGGGACAGACCCGCATGGGGTTCCCGAGCATCGGTTCCTGGGTCACCTATGGGTTGGGCTCGGAGAATGCGAGCCTGCCTGCGTACGTGGTGATTCATGACCCCCGCGGCGGCCCGCTCGGTGGCGTCAACGACTGGAGCTCGGGTTTCATCCCGGCCGCCTACCAGGGGACGCTGTTCCGCTCGACCGGCGATCCGATCGTCGACCTGAAGCCGCCCTCCGGGGTCAGCCCCGAACAGCAGCGTGCCCGCCTCGATCTGCTGGCGAAACTGAACGAGCTCGACATGCAACAGTATCCGGGCAACTCCGATCTGGCCGCGCGCATCTCTTCCTACGAGCTGGCCTATCGGATGCAGGGCTGCGCCCCCGAAGCGCTGGATGTGAGTCGCGAAACGGAAGCCACGCGGAACCTGTACGGACTGGACGACAAGGTCACGGAGCCCTTCGGCCGGCAATGCCTGATGGCTCGGCGCCTGGTCGAGCATGGTGTGCGGTTCGTTCAACTCTTCCACGGTGGGATGGGGAACCAGAACGTTGACACCTGGGACGCGCACGGAGATGTCAAATCGAACCACACGCAGCACGCCGCCGAGTCAGACCGTCCGATCGCGGGGTTGATCACGGACTTGAAGGCGCGCGGTCTGCTCGATTCGACGCTGGTGATTTGGCACGGCGAGTTCGGTCGGATGCCGATCTCGCAGAGGGGCGTCGGACGCGACCACAACCCCGGCGCGATGACGATTTGGATGGCCGGCGCAGGCATCAGGGGCGGGCAGGCGATTGGAGCCAGCGACGAGTTCGGCTACAAAGCGGAGCAGCAGCCGATCTCCTTTCACGACCTGCACGCCACGATTCTGCACCTGTTGGGGATCGATCACACGAAGCTCACCTACAGGTTCAACGGCCGCGACATGCGGCTGACCGATGTGCACGGCGTGCCGATTCCGCAGATCGTTGCGTGATGGCCACCCCCGGGTTCATCAAGTCATGGAGGGAGAGGCACAGGGTGCCAGATACCCTACGTAGGACCCTTAGGTGGTGATGGGCAACGCTCGGCGGGCATCGGTTCACAGCTAGGAGGAACTCATGCTTCGTTACGCAGCTCCCGTTCTTGCGCTCGCGCTCTGGCTACCGGCCCACGCGTCCGCGCAACAAAACGCGACGGTCCAGGGGACCGTCGTCGACGAATCGCAGGGTGTGCTGCCGGGGGTGACGGTGACCGCGACCGAGATCAGCACGGGCCGACAGTCGATCGCCGTGACGAACGAGCGTGGCCGGTATCGGTTCGACAACCTGAACCCGGGCATGTACACACTGCGAATCGAGCTTACCGGGTTCGCCAGAGTGGAAGTCGCCAACCTCGAGTTGCTCGTGGGCACGAATGCCACGGTGCCGACGACGACGATGCGCGTCGCCGCACTCCAGGAAACCGTCATGGTCACGAGCGAGGCGCCCCTGGTGGACATCTCGTCGAACGCGGTCAGCGGCAACATCGACCGGCGCCAGATGGAGGAGCTGCCGCTGCAGGGCCGGAACTGGCAGGAGCTGTCGCTGCTGGTCAAAGGGATTACGGCCAACAACATCACGGTCCGGCCCGGAGTGGACCGCGACGACCAGTTCCAGCTCAACCTCGATGGCCAGCAGATCACCCAGCGGGTGGCCGGCGCCGGGTTCGGCCAGCCCAAGATCAGCCGCGAGGCGATCGCCGAGTTCCAGATCGTGACGAACTTGTTCGACATCACGCAGGGCCGGTCGACCGGAATGCAGGTGCAGGCGATCTCCCGCTCGGGCACGAACAACCTGCGGGGCAGCGCCTATGGATTCTTCCGGAACGACCGCTTCAACGAAGCCGACCCCGTGGCGGGCGTGGTGCTCCCCTTCTCGAACCAGCAGACGGGTGGCACCCTGGGCGGCCCGATCGTGCAAAACAAGGCGCACTTCTTCGGCTCCTACGAGTACGAGCGGGAACCCTCCACGGCGTTCCTTCAGCCCACGCGGCTCCCGAACCAGCAATTCGCGTTCGAGACGAAGTCGACGGACAAGAACTTTCTGGGCCGTGTGGACTATCAACTCTCGAACAGGAATACCCTCACGCTCCGCGGGCAACGATGGGATTTCAACAACCCGTTCGACATCGACAGCGGCACGGCGCACCCGTCTCGTGCCGAACAGCTCACGCTGTATGCGACCAACATCTTCGGCAGTTGGGCGCATGTCGCCAGCGACAACCTGGTGATGGAGCTTCGCGGCGGGTACAACGGCTTTTCCTGGAAGAATGACGCGATCCCGGAGATGAACAGGCGGTTTTACTCCACGCCTTTCTTTGTGCCGGAGTTGGCGTTTCCCGGCTTGACCCTCGGTGGTCAAAGGAACTACCCGAATTACACCTGGCAGGACACGTACAGCGGCCGGATGGATGTGAGCTGGCACCGGGACCGTCACCAGATGAAATTCGGCGCAGAATTCCTGCGGATCAGGGATACGAAAGACTGGTCCCTGAACCGGCGCGGCACCTACGTGTTCGCCAGCCGGCCGTCGACCGCCGAGTTGGAGCGCCGCTTCCCGGCCGATGCCTGGAATGACCCGTCACGCTGGGACATCAGCGGGCTCGAGCCGTTCCTGCAGCGCTTCGACATCAACTTCCACCCGGACTACGGCGTCGACGTGCCGCGGCCGACGCTCGCGCTCTGGATCGGCGACACCTGGCGCGTCACCGACAATCTATCGGTCAATCTCGGCGTCCGCTGGGACGCGGACTGGGGGGCGACCGATCCACCCAACGTCATCGACACCGTGATCCTGATTGACAACGGTGTCGAGTCGGGCGACTTTGGCTACAAAACCGGCATCCGTGACCTCAACAACGTCGCGCCGCGCGGCGGGTTTGCCTACAACGTCGGCGGGCGGAACGACCTGGTCATCCGGGGGGGCAGCGGCCTCTACTACAACACGCCGGTGTCCAACGTGACTTACAGCCATCAGTTCTACAACAGGGCGGTCGCGGCGTCCCTCCTGCCGGACGGCCGGCCGGGATTCATGGAGAATCCCACGCGAAGCTTGACAGGTGACGACTTCTTCTCGGGGCGCGTGCCGCTGCCGCGGCAGGCGGGCCGGGTCATCAGCCCCGATTTCAAGATGCCCTACACATGGCAGAGCAGCGTCGGGTTCCAGAAGCAGCTCGGCCCGGCAACAGCGGTCGAGGCCGACCTGGTGCACTGGAAGTGGTACAACGACACGCGCACCCGGGACGTGAACCTGTTCTTCGATTCTGCAACCGGCTACAACAAGGATCCCCGGGTGGCCGGACGGCCGAACCGGAACTACGACCAGATCAATTGGTTCGAGAGCACGGGCTCGCAGGATTATTTGGGCCTCTCGACGGGCTTCACGCGCCGGCTCCACAATCGCTTCCAGGCGGGCGCCACCTACACGCTGCTCTTCTACAAGCACGAAGACGGCACGATCGGCTTCGTGAATGGAACGGCGAACAACCAGTTTGATACGCCCGCCGGGGAGTGGGCCCGTGCGACTGATTTCCAGCGCAGTACCGTGCGACTCCACGGGACGTTCGAGCTCCCGTACGACTTCTCGACCAGCGTGATCTATCTGTACGGGTCCGGCAACTACTATCAGACGAACATCGCTACGGCGCCCTTCGGGAAGCCCGGCACGAACCGCCTCAACATCGGGACCCCGATCGTCATTCCCGAAAGCGCGCGGGATCGATTCGACGGGCCCGACGTCATCGGCACCGGCCAGGTCGTACCGCGCAATGCCCTCAAGGGCTTTCCGCTGCACAAGGTCGACCTGCGCGTGTCCAAGCGCTTCAGAGTCGCCCACGTGCGGCTGACGGCGCTCGGCGAAGTCTTCAATCTGTTCAACAGGGAGAACTTTGGCAACTACGTCGGGCAGCTCGACTCGGCCAGGTTCGGGCAGGTCGTGGCCAGCTCGGGCAACGCGTACGTCCCGCGCTCGGGGCAGCTCGGCTTGCGTGTGGACTTCTGAGCACCCGCGCCGGCGATCGTTCGAGACGCCAGCGCACACACGACGATGCCGCGCGCCTCGGCCGCCGCGAGATCGATGTGATACGCGTGGTTGCCTGTCTGCGCGATGATGCGCAGATCCGGCAGCTGCCCGAACAGCTCGCGCGTGAACCTCGTCCGCTCGCGGGTGGCGACGAGCGCGGGCGCCTCGACGCCCATGATGCCACCTTTATTCCTTTCCGGGGCCTTACCGAGGCTCCTTGGAATAATCCACGAACGGAAAGTCGAAGCGGTATTCCTGATCGTCGGTTTGAAAACGGACCTTCACGACGATTGACGCAGGGACGCCGAGCCTCGGGACGCGTGCGACGAGGTAATCGGCGCCACGGGTGAACGGAATCGACGCGTCGGCCGGCTTTCCGTTGCGGCCCGGAACGGACATGATCCGGCTCGTGAACCCGCGAGGGATGAACGTCCGGGAGTAGTCGTCGTAGACGTACAGCCGAAAGAGGCCGGCCGACGGATGCGTGACCTCGACGTGCCAGTTGTTCGGCGCCATGACAAAGATGCCGCCGTGCTTCGGGTTGTGGTTGCCGTGCGGCCTCAGCGAGTACTTCGCGACGAGCGTTCGCTTGCAACGCGGACAGCGGCCGGGAGTCAGCGCCTCCACCTTGGCGTGGACGGGGCACGTGAACGAGAGCGCTTTGACGACGCGCACGAGCTCACGCCGGCAGATGCGGCAGTTTCCCGAATGGAGTGCGGTCACGTCGACGTGGATCGCACAGCTCCACACCAGGTCGAGCTTCACCGGGACGAGATCCATCTTGCAGATGGGACACGTGCCGCTCTCGTTGTCGACGACCTCGGCGTGCATCGGACAGGTCCACGACGTCGGTGGCAGCGGCCGCTGAAGAAGGGGCACGATAGCGCCGGCGACGAGCGCCAGAAACTCGCGGCGGGCCAGCACCCCGTGGTGAAAGTCCCGCTGCATTCGGCGAGCGCTGCATCCCTTCTCCCACCCCAACGCGCTGGGAAACGCGCGTTGGGGACCCCGGGGCTGGCTGCGTTGCTCCTCCCTCACATATTCCCGATATGCTCGGTCGTCACGCCTTGCCAGACGGGCGCATCGCTCGCCTCGGTGCGACGCGGGACTTTCACCACGGGCTGCTAGATTGACGGCGCTGTCGGGCATGATAGGATGCCCCGCAAAGGTAAGGCCATTCACGCCTCTTCGTCAAACACACACGCCTATGCAGAAGACCGTCGTCGCCGCAGTCGTGATGGTCGCCCTCGCGTCGATGGTGCT
>JACOUA010000435.1 GCA_016178075.1 Acidobacteriota bacterium | reverse complement strand
GGGCTCGAGATACCGCCATCGTCTGCGGATCTGCTCAAGCTGCGATGACAAGCACTGAGCCAGTCGGCGCGCGAACGGACGAAGACCTGATGCTGGTCTATCAGGCAGGCGACCGGGAGGCGTTCGACGTGCTATACACGCGCTACGCGAAGGCGATTTACAACTTCCTCCGGCGCACGGCGCAGTGGCCGGATGCGGCCGATGACCTGTTGCAGAAGACATTTCTCAACGTGCATACGGGGCGGCATCAGTACCGCCCTGAGGCGCCGTTTCGCCACTGGATTTTCACGATCGCGCGCAACGTGTTGCGCGACGATGCCCGCCAGCGGCGACGTCGCCCGGTGGTGGACGCCAACGAATTCGACGAGCGCTTCGCGATGGAGAAGACGCCGCAGCCGCGCAGCCACAGCCCCGAAATCAGTCTCATGGTCTCAGAAGCGGTCAGCGCGCTCCCGCTGAGCCAGCGAGAAGTGATCGTCCTGAATCGCTATCAGGGCATGAGCTACGCCGAGATTGGTGTGGTGCTGGGCATTTCGGAGAACGCCGTCAAGCAGCGCGCGTTCCAGGCGATGCAGAAACTGCGCCGCTCGCTGAATATCGTCGGGAGGAATCCGAGGGAAGCATGAGTGCCGAACAAGGGAAATTGTGTCACGAAGTCCGAATCGAGCTGCCGGCGCTCGTTGCTGGCCAGTTGGACCAATCCGCCCGGGCTGCGGTCGAAGAGCATCTGTCGTTCTGTCCCGGGTGCCAGTTCGAATGGCAGGAGCAAGAGCTCGTGTGGCGCTGCCTGAGCCAGTGCGAGGACGTCGACCCGCCGGAGGAACTGCGCAATCGCGTGCGACACGCGATTGCACGCCTGGAGTGAGCGTGTCGCGGGTAACTGCGCGGCTTTTGATGCTCGTCCTCCGACCTGCGGACGCGGCTGTTCGAGGCGATTCGGCAGTACGACACGAGGCACGGCAACTAGGCGGCACGCTTCGTCGAATCCATTCGTCGTTTTGCCAGATGCTCGTGTTCGGGAAGCTCGTGCCCGTTCAGGAAGGGCAGGAGTTCGCGGCGCTTCGCGACCTCGACGCCGGTGGGCAATACAGCGGATCGTGACCGCTCGTGAGATGGCGCTCCAACACTGACCGCACCTTCGACCGCGCCCGGTGCAAGAGCACCCGTTGATTGGCCTCCGAGAGCTCGAGGATGGCACACACCTCGGCCGCGTCCAGCCCATCGACGTCGCGCAGCGTCACAACCGCGCGCTGCGTCGGCGGCAACCCGGCGATTGTCTGCTCGACGAGCGCCAATGCCTCCCGCCGGAGCAGGAGCTGTTCAGGCGTGTCATCGTCCCACCGGCGTGGAGGCGCAGACCAGGCGCCCCTCGACGTGAACCGATCCGGCTGGACCGTGGGTTCCTCTTCGATCCCCGGTCTCGACAGCGCCGAGAACGGAATCGAGCGCTTTTCACGGATGGCGCGGGTCTTGGCCAGATTGGTCAGGATGGTGAACATCCAGCTCTTGAGGGCCGATCGCCCCTCGAATGCGGGCAAACCCTTCAGCACGGCGAGCCATGTGTCCTGTACGACTTCTTCTGCAACGGCGTGGTTCGCGACGAAGAGTCGCGCCAACCGGAGAAGCCGGCCGTGGTAGCGCTCGACCAGATGCGTGAACGTCGCCTCGTCGCCGGCCAGCAGCCGCTTCACGAGCGCGAGATCTGCCGCAGGCGCGCCTTCTCCCGGTCGTTGTGCCGGGGTCGCGGCGTCGGCGCTCGCGAGACGCGCCCCTGTGTTTCGATCATCGGCCCGCCCTATCATGTTTCGCTCCACACTGGGTAATAACGTGCGTGCGGCGAGATCGGTTATGAGAGTTCCCCCGGGCGTCACCTGGCCCGCGGTCCGAGCTTTGACGTCGGCATCCCGCGAGCGACGTACGAGCGCGCCGGCCTGAATGACGTCGATCCGTTCGGCGGACGCTTCCGGGTTCGATTGACTCGTCAGCTTCAAAAAAAAGGCTTGACTCTGGAGTCGACGCCAGATCGAACAATGCTCGTATCAGGAGACGACCTGTAGGAGGCACGGTCTGATGCGCTGCACGAGGTCGCGGCGATTGACGATCGTGGAGAGGGCCTTGCGCCGCTCGCTGAAGTACTCGACGTGGGCGCGCATGAAGTCGGCCGGCTCGTCACTTCGCCGTCGGATGCCCTCGAGATAGGTGCTCCGGCCTTCGCCCGCTACGGCACGTGCGGCTTCGCCGGCGAAAAGAATCTCTGGCCCGCATACAAAACGATCGCGAACGTCAGGACGCTCCCCAGTGCCGCCAGTCCGACAAAGAGCGGCAACAGGCCGAGGACGGTGAACAGCACGACGTAGTGCGCCATCACCCCTTTCTTGGCGAGAAACGCGACCTTGCGAATCCCTCGCGAGATCGGGTTGGCCGAGTCGGCGTCCAGGCTGCCCTCGAACCGGTTGTGAAAGTGCTCCGGCCGATCGGGAGTGGTCGCGATCGCTCGCAGCCGCACGAGGACGACGAAGATCAAGACGCTCATCACGAGCGTCAGCCCGCCCAGCTCCAGCCAGATCGGCGTGCCGAACTGGCGCGACAACCCGATGCTCATG
>JACOUA010000188.1 GCA_016178075.1 Acidobacteriota bacterium | reverse complement strand
GAAGGCGCTTCCGGCGTCGATCGCCGCGTGGGTTCCGGGCCGGCTCGTCACGCTCGGCACCGACGGTTTCGGTCGCAGCGACAGCCGCAAAGGTCTGCGCGACTTCTTCGAGGTCGACGCGCGCTTCGTCACCGTGGCGGCGCTGTCGTCGCTCGCGCGCGAGGGCCAGCTCCCGAAGGACGTGGTGCAGAAGACCATCAAAGATCTCGACGTCAATCCTGAGAAGCCGAATCCAGCGACGGCATAGTTATCAGTTCTCAGTTATCAGTTGTCAGTAAGGCCAACTGAACACTGATAACTGAAAACTGAAAACTTCTTATGGAATTCAAACTCCCCGAGCTCGGCGAGAACGTCACGGCCGGCGACGTGCTCCGCGTGCTGGTCGCGCCCGGCGATCAGGTGAAGCGCGACCAGCCGGTGCTCGAGCTCGAGACCGACAAGGCGACGATCGAAGTTCCGTCTTCGGTGGCCGGCGTGGTTCAGGAAGTGAAGGTCAAGGCCGGCGACAAGGTCACGGTCGGCCAGACGATTCTGATCGCGGACGATTCGGGAAGCACGAAGGCCGCTCCTGCTCCGGCGGCGCAGAAGCCTGCCGAACAGAGGCCGGCCGCGCGGCCAGGGCCCGCGGCGCCCGAGCCGGAGCGACCGGCGCCTACCGAGGAACACGTCGAACGAGCGGCCCGCCGCGCGCGCGAGACCGGGGAAGCACCGGAAGCCGGCACTGAAGACACGGCTGGCGGCCCGTCGGAAGACGTGCCGGAACCCCCGTCGCGCCGTGGGTCCGTGGTCGACATCCGCGCCCCCCGCATTACCGTGGCCGATCAGCCTCCCGCCTCTTCCGCGGAGCCCGCGGCGGCCGCGCCCTCGGTCAGACGGCTCGCGCGCGAACTGGGCGTGGACATCAACGACATCCCTGGCACCGGGCCCACCGGGCGTATTTCCACCGAGGATGTGAAAGCGTATACGCGATGGCTGGTGTCGCGCGCCGGCAGCGCGTCCGAGGTTCGGGCAGAGCACGCGCTGCCCGACTTCAGCCGCTGGGGCGAAATCGAGCGCGTCGCGATGAAGGGTGTCCGGCGAAAAACCGCCGAACATCTGAGCCAGGCCTGGGCGGCGATCCCCCACGTCACCCAACACGATCACGCCGACATCACCGAGCTCGAAGAGTTCCGCCGGCGACACGCGCCGATGGTCGAATCCAGCGGCGGCGCCCTGACCATCACCGTCATCGCGCTGAAGATCGTCGCCTCGGCGCTCAAAGTCTTCCCGCAGTTCAACTCGTCGGTCGACATGGCTGCCGAGGAGATCGTCTTCAAGAAGTACGTGAACATCGGCGTCGCGGTCGACACCGATCGGGGCCTGCTGGTGCCGGTGATTCGCGACGTCGACCGGAAGAACCTCACACGGCTCTCGATCGAGGTGGCGCAGGCGGCGGCGAGGGCGCGCGCGCGAAAGACCTCGCTCGATGAGATGGAAGGCGGGTCGTTCACCATCACCAATCTCGGCGGCATCGGCGGCACCGGCTTTTCGCCCATCGTCAACTGGCCGGAAGTCGCGATTCTCGGCCTCGCGCGCGCCAGCACGATGCCCGTCTTTCAGAACGGCGAGCTCAAGCCGCGCCTGATCCTTCCGCTGTCCCTGTCGTACGACCACCGCGTGATCGACGGCGCCGACGCCGTGCGGTTCATCCGCCGCATCGCGGACAGCATGGAGCAGCCGCTCCTGCCCGGGCGGGGTGTGCCTGTACCGCGGCTGCATCCCGTCGAAAGCGCTTCTGCACGCGGCGAAGCTCGTCGAGGACGCGCGTCACGGGTCGGCGCTGGGACTCGAATTCGGCGAGCCCCGTATCGATGTCGGGAAGCTGAGGAGATGGAAGCAGCAGGTCACGGTGGTCGAGCTGGACGAGCGCGGGTTCGTCAAGGTGAACCGCCGCATGCAGACGGCGGACGCGCGGATCTTCGCGATCGGCGACGTCGTCGGCGAGCCGATGCTCGCGCACAAAGCGTCGCACGAGGGGCGCGTGGCGGTCGAGGTCATCGCCGGGCGCGAGGCGTCGTTCGAGCCACGCGCGATTCCGGCGGTCGTCTTTACCGATCCGGAGGTCGCGTGGTGCGGCCTGACCGAGACGCAGGCGAAGCGGGAAGGCCGGCCGATTGAGGTCGCGCGGTTCCCATGGGCTGCCTCAGGCCGTGCCATCACGCTCGGTCGCACGGACGGCCTCACCAAGCTGCTTCTTGATCCAGTGGACGGGCGGGTGCTGGGCGTCGGCCTGGTCGGACCGGGTGCCGGCGAGTTGATCGCGGAAGGCGCGCTCGCGATGGAGATGGGGGCGACGGCCCAAGACCTCGCGTTGACGATTCACCCCCACCCGACGCTGTCCGAAACGGTAATGGAGTCGGCGGAAGTCTTCTTCGGCCACGCGACGCATCTCTATCGGCCGAAACGCGCCACCGCGACATAGAGCCGGCGAGAGAGCGGATCGCTGAGCGGCCCGTAGAGGCAGCCCGTGCGACCGTCAGACGGCAAAACGCAGTGCAGGCCAACGACGGGGCCTGGGGCTGGGGGCCCCCAGGCCACGTTCCATCGACGTTGAGCCGAAGCTGCGTTTTGCCGGGCTGCCGATAGGGGCGCGAAGCGATCCGCTTTCTCGCTTCAGAACCCAAATCGCACGCTGAACTGGGCCGCGCGCGGTTGGCCATTGCCACCGCGCAGTGTCACCAAGCGGAGGAAATTCACCCGCTGGTCGCCGCTCGGGTTGTCGAAGTTCGCCTTGTTGAAGATGTTGAACAGATCGAGATTCGCGTCGATTGTCGTATCCTTGCCGGGGCGGAACCGGTAGCCAAACCGGATGTCAGCCTGTCGGTAGGTGGGCCCTTTCGCGCCGTTACGACCACCCTTGTTCTCAACGGTGATGGCGTTTGCGCCGCTCCCGCTGTACGTGCCGGCCGGCAGCAGGTCGAACAACCTGCCGTTCTGGTCCGCATCCACCGCTGAGTTGTACAGACTCATCGACCTCCCGGACAAGTACCGGTAGACCCCGCTGATCGTCAGGCCGTGCGTCCACGGAACCTCGACGCGACCGCTGATGGTCAAGTTGTGCCGCCGGTCGGCGTCGAGCGGCCCATAGTTGAGGTCGAGCCGCGGATCCCCGAGCAGTTGGTAATTGTTGTCGTTGGTTGTGTGTTGAGTGGGCTCGACGTTCCCGCGCGCGTAGCCGATCGCGTAAGACGCCCGGGCCGCCCAGTGATCGCTGAACCGCTTCTCCAGCATGAAGTTCACGCCGTCGAACTGTGAGGAGCCGTCGTTTCGGCGGGTGAGCACCTGATTGGTGAACGGCGAGATCCCCAACCGCCCCGCGATGTTCTCCAGGTCTGTATAGACGAGGCGACCGGTTCGGCTGGTATCCACCCGCCGGGCGGGGTTCAGGTCGAAGTTCACCAACTGGTCGCGGTTCCAACTGTGAACGTAGTCGATTGTCGCGGCCATCTGCCGGTCGAGCTCCCGCTGATAGCCAACTGTGAGCTGATGCACGTTGGGCACCACCCGGTCGGGGTTGTCGAGAAAGACTACGCCGTTATTGCGCCCCATCGACCCGGGGGGGAACAGCGCATTGAGTCGCGCGCGGTTGACGACAGACCCATTGACCAGCATGGGGTCGGTCGGCAACTGTCCCCGACTTGGACCAGAGTCCGCCCGGTCGGTGGGAAACGACGCCACAAACGACGAGGTGTAGACCGCGTTCGTAACAAACTGCGTGAGGGTCTGAAGAACGATCTTGTCGTAGAAGATCCCGTAGCCGCCACGGATCAGCGACTTCTCGCTGCCGCCCGGCTTCCAGGCGAAACCGATCCGCGGCGCGACGTTGTTCTTGTCAACCACGTGGCTCCCGGGCTTGAAGAAGGGATTGAACGCATTTCGAAGCGGCGTGATCTCGAGGTCGTAGCGCACGCCCATGTTCAGCGTCAGGTCTCTCAGGTGCCATTTGTCCTGGGCGAACGCCACGCCGACGTGCGTTTGCACCAAGTAGTCTTGAGCGGCGGGCACCCTGATGAAGAGACGCTCCGGGTAGGTCGATGGATCGTTCGCGTTGAAGGGGCGATCCGTGGCGAAGGAGAACCGTCCGTTCATGTCCCCCTCGTCCGGGACCCCGATCTTGGAAAAGATGTACTGCACGCCGAACTTCAGATCGTGATCCCCTCCGACCCAATGCGGCACGAACTGCGTGAACGTTTCACTGATCTCGTACGCATCGTTGATGCGCATGCTCGCGTTGTTGGCCAGCCCATCGGTGAACGTCAGCATGCTGAGCGTGGGCGGCATATCGATCATGTGCTGCGCGCCATTAGGTACCGGTGTCACCGCAGCCGGGGCGAAGCCGTTCGCCTCATGGGTGTAGCCGACGCGAACCTGGTTGAACCGGTTGTTCCCGTAAACGGTGCTCCAGTTGCCCCCGGTCGTCCTGTCGATGTCGAACTCCTGGTCTTTCGCCGCGAGCGTCCGTTGCGGGGAGAGGCGGTTATACGTCGGCGAGTACTCCACCAGATAGCGGGCACTCCACGTGTTGGTGGCGTTGATCTGATGGTCGAAACGCGCCATGTGGTTCCAGAGCTTCATGGTCTGCGTGTTCGAGACGTTCAGCTCCGGCCGCGCGACGAAGGTGTTGGTGCGACCCTCGTTGTAGACGATGCGGTCCAGGCTGTAGAAGAAATGAGCCTTGTCCTTCTTGACGGGCCCGCCGATCGTGCCGCCCCAGTCCGCCTGAGACGTCTTCGGCTTGACCAGGTTGTTTTGCGCGACGAAGAAGTCCGGCGCCGTGACCTTATCGTCGGTATAGGTCTCGAACAGGGTGCCGTGGAAGCCGTTCGTGCCCTGCTTCGTGATGACGTTGACGACAGCCCCGGCCGTGCGGCCGAACTCGGCGTCATACTGGTTCGTCAGCACCTGGAACTCCTGCACCGCCTCGAGCGCGGGGCGGACCTGGCTGCCGCATGATGAGCCCAGGTAGTCGTCGTTGTTTCCCCCGCCATCGACTGAGAAGTTGCCGCTCCGGTTGCTCCCGCCGCCGACGATGAGCGACTCGCAGGCGAACGAGGCGGTCGACGACTGGATCTGGATACCCGGCGCCAGACTGACCGCGAACATCCAATTGCGGTTCAGAATGGGCAACGCGGCGATCTCGGCCGTGCCGATGTTGGCGCCGATCTGTTTTGACGTCGTGTCGACAAGCGGCGCCTCCCCCGTTACCGTGACACTCTCCTCGAGCACGCCCACCGCGAGCGCGATGTCGAGCGTCGACGTGTTTCCGATCGTGAGGAGTACATCCGCCCGTTCGTACTTCTTGAACCCGGCGAGCTCGGCCGTGATTCGATACGGGCCAGGCACGAGGCCGGTCACGAAGTAGGAGCCGTCGGCATTGCTGACGACCTGCCGAAACATCCCACTCTCCTGGTGCGTCACGACGATAACCACACCAGGAAGCGCGAGTCCCGACTCGTCGAGGATGCGACCCTGCATGGCGGAATACTGACTCTGCTGGGCCAGGGCTGGCCCCACGGCGAGCGCCAGCAGCCCAAGCGTCACGAGTACACAGATACGACGCATGTTCTGACCTCCTAGCTGGATGTCCACCGGCGTACACGAATAAAAGAAGGGGAGGGGGCCGAGCACGGGAGAAGGGCGGACGTTCTCATACCAACCCTCCGAGCCTCCGTTGGAGAGCCCTAGTCTACACCCGTTGCGTAGGAGCGGAACTCCCCGACCGTCTTTCTGGCCGTCCTGAATACCGCGTCCATCATCCTCGGCGTGAGCCTGCCGGTATTGGTGTTTTGACGACTGGGGTGGTAGGAGGCGATGACGATCGGAAGGCCGTCGTGCCGACAGATATGCCCGTGGCCGAATGCCGGACGGGGCTTGACGACGGCGCCGCGGCTCGCCAGCAGCTGCCAGTACGCGTCGAAGGCAATCTTTCCAAGCGCGACGACGACCTGTATCCGCGGGAGCGCGTCGATCTCGGCGACCAGGTGATCCCGGCAGGCGGCGATTTCATCGGGAGTGGGCCTGTTGCCGGGCGGGGCGCACCGTACGGCCGCGGCAATGAAGGCGTCGCGGAGCGTCAGGCCGTCCTCCGGGTGCCGCGAGGTCGGAAG
>JACOUA010000434.1 GCA_016178075.1 Acidobacteriota bacterium | reverse complement strand
TTCGTGATGAAAGACGGGATGGTCTTCAAACGCGACGGCGTCATGACGCCGGAGAAGTTCCTCCACGGTGGGCCGGTGAACGGCTGGCGGATCCGCTAGCCGTCCCTCACCGCAGCTTCCCGAAGATCCCCAGCAGGCCGGTCGTCAGCCACGGCACGTAGGTGATGATCAGCACGCCGAAGCCGAGGATCGCCAGCATCGGCAGGGCGGCGGCCGTCACCTCCATCAGCGGCCGCTTGAAGCGATACGACGCGAGGAACAGATTCAGGCCCACCGGCGGCGTGAGATACCCGAGCTCGAGGTTCGCGATGAAGATGATGCCGAGGTGCACCGGGTGGATGCCGAACGCCTGCCCGAGCGGCACGATGAGCGGCACCACGACGAAGGTGGCCGAGAAGATGTCCATCAGGCAACCGACGATCAACAGAAAGGCGTTGAGACCCAGCAAGAAGATGTACGGCGAGTGGATGTAGGCCTGCGTCCATGCCAGCAGCCGGCCCGGGACATCCGCGTCGATCAAGTAGTTGGTGAATCCGACCGCGACGCCCAGGATCACCAGAACGCCCCCCACTGTGGCGCCGCATTCGGCGAAGACGCGGCGGAAGTCGCGGCGCAGCGAAATGTCCCGATGAATCACGACCTGTGAGACGAACGCATAGAGAGCCGCGAGCGCCGCGGTCTCCACGACCGTGGCATAGCCGCCCAGGAACGCCACGAGGATCACGACCGGCAGCATCACCTCCCACTTGCCCTCCCAGAGCGCCGCACCGGCCTCACGCAATCTGAACCGGCGGCGAGGGACGTGGCTCCTCGCGCTTTCCAGGATGCCCCACGCCGCCGTGAGGCCGATCAGCACCATGCCGGGCAGGATGCCGCCGATGAAGATGTTCTCGATCGGGATCTGGGCGACGATCGCGTAGAGAATGAGCGGCAGGGCCGGCGGCAGCAGCAGGCCGAGCGAGCCGGTCGCGGTCAGCAGGCCGAGCGAGAACCGTTCGCGGTACCCATCGCGAAGCAGCGCCGGCAGGAGCAGCCCCCCCAGAGCGAGAATCGTCACGCCTGATCCGCCGGTGAAGATCGTGAAGAAGGTCGAGAGCAGCCCGCAGACGACGGCGGTCCCGCCCGGCATCCACCCGAACATGGCGCGGAAGACGCGGAGGAGCCGCTCGGGCGCGCCCCCTTCCGCCAACAGAAAGCCGGCCAGCGTGAAGAGCGGAATCGACGGCAGCGTTGGCGACACCGCGAGCTGATACGTTTCGATGAGGATGGCCGACGGCCCGACGCCCTCGCTCAGGAACAGCAGGACCGCGGCGCCGCCGAGCAGCGCGAAGATTGGCGCGCCGAGCCCCGCCGCCGCCAGGAGGATCGCCACGCCGGGCCAGGCCGGTCTGCCGCGAACGAGCTCGGGCCAGAGGGCCAGCACGAGGCCGATGGCGAGGCCGGACGCGGCCGCCGACCGCCCGCGCCATGTGGCGCTCGAGCGCGCCACGAGCCGAACCGCGATCAGGGCAAACGAGATCGGCAGCACGAGCTGCGCGGTCCACGCGCGGATCGAGCCCGCCACCATCGTCCCCGTCTCCCGCTCCCCGACGACCAGATCGACGGCGCCTCGGCACAGGAGCGCGGCGATCGCAGCCGCGACCGCGGCCGAGAAGATCGCCGCGAATCGTCGGACGCGGCCTTCGGGGAGGAAGGCGCCGGTGGCGAGGGCGAGCAATGTGCCTTCGCGCGCCGCGATGGCCGCGCCCAGAAAACCGACCCACAGCATGAGGTGCTGAACGATCGGAATCGAGCCCGGAATCCCGATGCCGGCCAGCCGCCGTAGGACGATCTCGGCGAGCGGCAGGACGAACATGAGCAGGAGGGCGAGGCCGAGCAGCAGATCTTCGACGTGACGCGCCCGAAATGGCGCCGCGGTTGGGGAGCCGGAGAGGTGAGGCGCGAGCGGCAGTTCCGCGCCGCTCACCGCGCGAGGATCGGTCGATACGCTCACCGTGCTGGCGGATGCTGTTTACGAAAGGCGTCGCGCTCGCGCAGGGCGAGGTCGAAGACGTCTCTCGGCACCTGCTCGGTGCTCATCGACTTGACGAAGGCATCGGCGAGCGGCTTCCATTCGGTCTGGCTCGACGGATCGATCTTCGTCACGGCCAGGCCGCGCGCCTGCATTTCGGTGACCGCCGAGGCGTCGCGTTTCGGCACTTCGTCGCGCATGCGCTTCTCGACCCGGCCGGCGGCGTCGAGCAGCTTGGCGCGATCCACCTCCGCGATCTCGTTCCACGTTTTTTTGAGCACGATTGTGGCCCCGATGAGGGGGCTCAGACCGGCGTCGAGCATGTACGGCGTCTGCTTGTACCACTGAAACGAGAGCGCGGTGAGCGGCGTCGTGGGAACGGCTTCGACCGTGCCGGTGCTGAGCATGGGAAGCACGTCGGTCGGCGCGAGCGGCACCGGATTGAAGCCGTTGGCCTTGTACCACTGGACCATGCGGTCGTCGCCCGCCGATGTGAAGATCTTCAGCGACTTCAGGTCCTTCACGTTCTTGACCGGCCGCTTGCTGAAGACCTGCACCCAGCCGGCGACGCCCCAGTTCACCAGCACGAAGTCTTTCGCGTCGAGCTTGGCCTTGAGGATCGGCGTGAGCTTGTCCATGACGTGGGCGAGCTCGTCGTACGAGTCATAGAAGAGCGGCACGCCGAAGACGTTGAAGGCGGGATCGAGGTCGCCGAGCCCGATGGCGGACAACGCACCGGCTTGCAGCTGCCCGGCCGTCCGCATCTTGCGGAGAATCGTCGGCTCGTCGCCCTGGGTGCCGGCCAGGACCCGCATCGTGACGCGGCCTTGGGTGAGCTGCTGCCACTCGGCGGCCTGATCCTTGAGAATCTTGCTCCAGATGGTGCCGTCGGGAAGAATCGTTCCGAGCTTCAGGGCCACCGGGCCCTGCGCGCGGCCGGTGCGGCCTGCCAGGGCGGTCGCGAGACACAGGATGATGGCGAGGAAGCGGACCGTGGCGCGTGTCATCTCGGCACCTCACGAATTCCGATGATCGGGGCGTGCGGGCTTCTCCGCGCGCGCCTCACTGGCGGCCTGTCTCCAGACGTGAACAGATCGTTCGCCTGCGACAGCAGAAACCGCGCGCGCCGTTGGGTGAGGATGTTCGCGAGCCTCAAGCTCGGATGAGCATCGACGTCGATCGCCAGCGCCTGCGCGAGCAGCTTCTCGAACTCCCCGCGATCCTGCGCGGCCACGGACACGCCTGCGGCCAGCGTGACATACGGCCCCGCGGATCGCCCCTTCGACAACTGCACGGCTCGCTCGAAGTGCTGGCGAGCCCGCTGCGGCGATCCGCCCATCGCTTGCGGTACCGCTTCGAGCGAGATCAACGCTTCGTGAATCGCGCCGAGCGAGTAGGTTTCGTCCAGCTCGAGGGCGCGGTCCATCAAGGCGCGCACGGCCGGCAGGTCGGCGATCAGCTCGGGTTTGTCGAGACCGAGCGCGATCGCCGCACCCCACGACGCGCCGGTCCAGTAGAGCACGGGGACCTCCGCGAGGGTCGCCGCCGCGAGCGCCGGTTGCGGATCCTTCATCAATCGCGTCTTGATGTTCTTGTGGCGCCGCTCCAGGTTGCGGAGGCAGTAATCGCGCGCCCGCAGGTACATCTTCAGCGCGCGCTCCTTGCCTTGGACCGACGCTTGATAGTCCTTCGGTTCGACCAGCTCGGCGTCGATTTGGACGAACGCGTACGCGTACTGCGTGAAGCCGCTGCAGGCCGAGAGCAGAAGGCCCTGATGGTTCGGGACCGACGCCAGGAGCGATTCGATCGTCTTGAGCGAGAACGGGACGGCATCGCGCACGAGCTCGGGGTCGTTGTCCGACGCGAAGACGTCGCCGCTGGCCGCCAGCGTGTCGGCGAGGCTGTTGATCGCCAGCCGCTTCACCGAGCACGCAGGAAACAGGAAGGCCGCGATCGCCGCGGCCAGAAGCGGCCCGACCAGGGCTTTCGGCAGCGCCGTGGCGCGCACGCGCTCATTCTATTCCCAGAAGCCTCCGCGCAAGCCGCTCGTACAGATCGACCGCCCGATGAAGCTCGGTGATCGGCACGCGCTCCTCGTCGGTGTGCGCCACGCGGGGATCTCCCGGCCCCATCAGCAGGGGCCGCCCCCACCCGCGAAGAAACGGCACGTCAGTCGTGAACGGGAAGGTCGCCGTCTCGAAGCCATCGACGACGGTGAACCGAACCGGCGGCACCTCGATCAGCTCTTCGACTGCGATCCCGGAGAGCGATTGGCGGATGGCCGTCCGAACCAGGCTCGCGTCGCCGACGGTCCGAATCAGAATCTCCGCCTCCGCGTAGGCCGGCACGACGTTCGGGGCCACGCCGCCCGACATCACGCCGACCGTGTAGTGCGTCACGCCCAGCTCCGGGTCGGATTGCCACTCGATCCGCCGAAGCGCCGTCACGGCATCCACGAGCTTCTCGATCGCCGATTCTCCAAGCTCCGGAAACGAGGAATGCATGGCGCGCCCCCGTGCCACGAGCTTCAACCTCAGGATGCCTCTGGTGGCCGCGACCAGCTTGTTCTCGGTCGGCTCGCCATCGACCAGATAGCGGGGCTCGGCACCTGGTGGCGCCAGGCGCGCCGCGACCTGCGCCCCGTCCGAGCCACGCTCCTCACCGACCACGAACAACAGACCGACGGTCCGAATTCCCGACCGCCGAAGCCGCACGGCAGCGGCGACCTGGGCCGCGAGAATCCCCTTCGCGTCGCACGAGCCGCGGCCGAACAGCCAGCCGTCGCGTTCCGCGCTCGCGATGTGCGGCGGGACGCAGTCCATGTGCGTCGAGAACACAACGGACGGCGGTTCATCGTAGGCGAGCAGGTTGTCGCGTTCGGGATCGACCCTCTGTCGGTCGACGCGGAATCCCAGGCGGCGCAGCCGCTCTTCGACCACCCGAACCACCGCGGGTTCTCGGCCCGTCGTCGAATCGATGTCGATGAGGGAACGCGCGAAAGAGACGAGGTCTATCGAATCCACCGTTCGAGCTCTGTCCGGGCGTCGGTGCGCTCGTCGCGGTACTTGACGATCACGGGCGTGGCCAGCGAGAGACCCCACGCCCGCCCTCGTCCGTGCGTGACGGCCCGCGCGCCCGGCACTACCACCGCGCCTTCCGGAACGACGAGCGGTCCACCGGGCTCCGCTGCGATGAGCGCTTCGTTCGGCAAGTCGTACACCGTCATCGATCCGGTCAACACCGTTCCGGCGGCGATGACCGCGCGGCAGCGCACGATCGCGCCCTCGAAGATCCCGGCGTTGCCGCCGATCAGCACGTCGTCTTCGACAATGACCGGGAGCGCACCGACCGGCTCGATGACGCCGCCGATCTGCGCGCCGGCGCTGAGATGCACGCGTCGCCCGATCTGCGCGCACGATCCCACCAGCGCGTGCGAATCGATCAGGGTGTTCTCATCGATGTACGCGCCGATGTTGATGTACATCGGCGGCATGCAGATGACGCCGGGGCCGAGGTAGGCGCCGTCACGAACGGCCGACCCGCCCGGGACGATCCGGACGCGGCTGTCGACCGAGAGCTTCTTGAGCGGCAGCGTGTCTTTGTCGAAAAACGGCCAGCGTCCGTGGTCCATCGACGCATCGACCAGCGCGCCGAAGCGGAACCCGAGGAGAATCCCCTGCTTGACCCAGGCGTTCACGCGCCAGCCGTGCGGCGCGTTCCGATCGGGCGTGGCGGCGCGAACGGCGCCCGACGACAACGCCGCGCGGAGACGCTCGAACGCGGCCCGTGCCGCCGCGGGATCGACGCCCTCCCCAGGCGCGAGCTGCGCGATCTGCTCCTCCAGGGAAGCGAGCGCGGAATCAGTCATGGCTTTCCAAGGGCGCAGGCCTGTCTTCGGTTGCGCAGAACTCAAGGGCCTGAGAAAAAATACCCGCGATCACGACATGGTCGTGGCTACGGCGCGTTCGATGAGGCCCAGATCTTCGAGCACCCGGACGATGCGGGCGCGCGACTCCGGCTTCGGCGGAACCAGCGGAAGCCGATAGACCTCTTCGATCAGGCCCATGCTGGCCAGCGCCGACTTGACCGGAATCGGGTTCGACTCGACGAAGTTGACCATCATCAACGGGAGCAGCCGCTGGTGCAGCGTCCGCGCCGCCGCGAAGTCGCCATGCACCGCCGCGTCCACCATGTCCACCATCGGGCCAGGCGCCTCATTGGCGGCCACCGAGATGATCCCTCGACCGCCGACCGCCATCAGGGGCAGCGTCAGGGCATCGTCTCCGGACAGCACGACGAAGTCGGCCGGCACCTCGCGGCACACCTCGCACATCTGCGTCATATTTCCGGAGGCTTCCTTTACGCCAACGATGTTCGGGATGGCGGTGAGGCGAACGAGCGTCGACACATCGAGGTTGCAGCCGGTGCGGCCGGGCACGTTGTAGAGGACGATTGGCAGATGGGTGTGCTCGGCGATCGCGCGGAAGTGACGATAGAGGCCCTCGGGCGTCGGCTTGTTGTAGTACGGCGTGACCGAGAGGAGACCGCTCGCGCCGGCACGAGCCATGGTCTCGCCGGCTTCGATCGCTTCCTGCGTGTTGTAGCCGCCGGCGCCCGCCAGGACCGGCACGCGGCCAGCCGACTCTTCCACCACCCGCTCGACGACGTACCGCCGCTCCGCCTGCGTCAGCGTGGGGCTCTCGCCCGTCGTGCCGCACGGGACGAGGAAGTGAATGCCGCCTTCGATCTGCCGGCGGACCAGCCGCCGCAGCGCGGTGTCGTCGATCGCGCCCGCGGCGGTGAAGGGCGTGACGACCGCAGTGCCGCATCCGGTGAACATGGCCATGGTGCTTGCCTTCTTTACTTGGTTTGCGATGGGGCCCCACCCCATCGCCTGCCACCGCTCGCTCATCGCTCGCGGCGCTGATTCGCCACAACGATCCGCTTAGTGCGGCAGTCCCAGGACATCGCGCATGGTGAACCATCCGCGGCGGCCCTGTACCCACCGGGCGGCTTCGAGCGCGCCGCGCGCAAACGTCGCGCGATCGCGCGCCGCGTGCGTCAGCGTCACGCTGTCGAATGGTCCCTCGAATCCGACGATGTGGGTCCCCGGAATGAATCCCGCTCGCGTCGAGGCCACATCGATGCGGCGTGAGAACCCGGCCTTCTCCATCGCAGCGACGAGCACCCGGGCGGTACCGGACGGAGCATCCCGTTTGGCCGAGTGGTGCAACTCATGTACCCAGGCCTCGAAATCATCGCGGCTAGCAAACAGTCCAGCCGCCTGCTCGATGATGGCCTGAAACAGCACGACCGCCACCGACATGTTCGGGGCGGCCACCACCCCGATGTTTGTTTTTGCGACGGTTTCGCGCACCGTGGCTTCACGGTCGTGCCAGCCGGTCGTGCCGATTACCTGATTGATGCCGAGCGTCGCCAGCCTGGGGGCGTTCTGGATAACGGCGTCCGCCGTGGAAAAATCGATCGCCACGTCCACCGCGGACAGCTTGTCGGGCCCGATGCCCTCCCCGTGGAGGTTGTTCCGGCTGGTAAGCCGCCCCGCGATCTCGCAGTCGAACTGAGCGCTCATCGCCTCGATGGCGCGGCCCATGCGGCCGTGCCCGACCAGCAGCACCCGCGTCACCGGCATGGCAACCCCGCGCCCGCGTGCGGCGGACCGATCGCCGCGGTCTCCTCGGTTTGGCCAAAGTACCGGTCGTGCAGTCGGCCGAGCGCGGTCTTGAGTGCGCGTTCGGGGATGACGCACGCGAGCGTGCGGCCATCGCCGGCGTGCGAGATCATCGCGACCGGAATGTCTTCGAGCGCCGCCAGCAGCCGGCTGCATGCTGCCGCGCCCCCGCGCAGGCTTTCACCGACGGCGCAGACCAGCGCCATCCGGCATCGAATCGCCATCGCGGTGACCGCCGACAGGTCGTCTTGGAGCGCCGCGACGCCGCCCCGATTCTGCATCGCGATCGACAATCCGGCGTCCGAGAGCGCGACGAGCTCCGCGACGACACCGGCGCGCTCCAGCGCGCCGAACGCCCGTTTGAGAAGGGTTTCGGGGGAGATCCCGTCGAGCGGCTGGATCGTGACGACGGTCAGGTCGCCTTTTGAGGCGAATCCGGCAATCGGCTGGCGGCGCACCGGCGATCCGGCGATGAGGGTTCCGCCTTCGACACCCGCGCGCCGCGCGTTCAGGATCCGAACCGGAATGTTTTTTGCGACGGCCGGCGCCAGCGTGGATGGATGGAGCACCTTCGCACCGAAGCGCGCCAGCGCGGCGGCGTCCTCGAACGAGACGCGCGACAGCAGACGCGGCGCCGGCACCAGCCGCGGATCGCCCGTCAGCATGCCATCCACGTCGGTCCAGATCTGAATCTCTTCGGCCCCCATGGCGCTTCCGACAAGCGCCGCCGAGTAGTCCGAGCCGCCGCGCCCGAGCGTCGTGGTTGCGCCCTGTTCGGTCGCGCCGATGAAGCCGCCAAGCACCACAAGTCGTCCCCGATCGAGGTGTGGTCGCACCAGCCGATCCGCGGCAGCCACGATTCGCGTCGCCAGCGGGACGGCCCGCGTATGTCGCGCATCGGTGACGATGATCCGGCGCGCGTCGATCCAGACGGCCGGTAGTCCGGCCGCCGCGAGCGCCGCGGCTATGATACGGCTGCTCGCCAGCTCCCCACATGCTAGAACAGCATCGATCGATCGCGGCGCCGATTTCCTGACGATCGCCGCGGCCTTGACGAGCGCGCAAGCCTGGCCGAATTCACGCCGCAATGCGATCAGCAGATCCCTCCGACCGCGGGCGACGAGTCGGGCCAGCTCGACGTGACGGGCGCGCAAGCGGTTCACCTCGGCAAGGGCCCGGCCGCCGGCCCCGGTCGCAGCGAGATCGGCGAGCACCGTCAGTCGATCGGTCACGCCCGTCAGCGCCGAGATGACCACGACCTTCGGCCGGCGTTCGCGTTCGACGAGCGTCACGACGCGGCGGATCGCCGCCTCGTCGGCCACCGAGGACCCGCCAAACTTCATCACGACCATGAAGCTCCCACCTTGCTTGGTGCTCGCGGGGCTCCCCGCTCGCGCCGCTCCTCGGCTCGCAGACTCGCTCCTCGCGGCAGCCGCAGGCGCTTCCAAAAAAAAACCCGCCGGCCCCTTGTTCAGGGCGGCGGGTCTCGTTGGCTCGAAGTCGACTTTTGTTACGTCTCGAGCTCGCAGACACCACCCACCCGGCCGATCCGCTTGATCGACCGCTTCTTCGTCGTGGTGATGGTGATCTGCGCAGCGAACATCAGGGATGAAGTATAAGAGGAGGGCTGCCGAGCGTCAAGCTGGCAGTGGGTCTGACCCACTACCAGCTGGCCGTCGTCTTGCTTACCCGCAATCGTTCCAATGCGCCCAAAAGTCGTCCTCTACAACCCCCGTGCGGTCTTCTACACGATGCCCCTCGCGCTTGTCGCGGTGGGATCGGCACTGGACCGCCGCCGGTTCGACGTCGAGGTGATCGATGGCCGGCTCGAGGCGAACCCTGTCGCGCGGGTGGTCGAGGCCTGCGGGAACGCGCTCTGCCTGGGCATCACGGTCCTGACCGGCAGCCCCATTCGAGATGCGCTGCACCTCGCGCGGGCGGTCAAAGCCGATCGGCCGCGCTTGCCGATCATCTGGGGCGGATGGCATCCGTCGCTCTTCCCCACGGAGTGCCTTGGCGATGCAGCAGTCGACATCACCGTCGTGGGTCAGGGCGAGCGCACGTTCTGTGACATCGTCGGCCGCCTAGCCGACGATCAAGCGGTCCGGCTACAGCCGGACTCCCCGACAGATCGGCTGAAGCCGCTCACCACGACTGTCCTGGACGGCTGCGCCGGCTGCGCGACTCGTCGCGACGGCTCACCGGTACTCCATCCGCCACGTGCACTCGAGGACATCAACACATTCCCCACTCACGACTATTCGCTCATCCCGGTCGAGCGCTACTTCGCGCTCAAGCGACGCCGTCAGCTCGACTACATCTCCTCTCAGGGCTGCCGCTTCAGATGCGCGTTCTGCGCCGACCCGAACGTCTACGGCCGCGGGTGGGTCGGGCTCGATCCCCGCCGCGTCGGCGACGAGCTCGATCACCTGTGGCGACGCTACGGGTTCGAGGAGGTCTCGTTCCAGGACGAGACGTTCTTCACGCAGGCCGCGCGTGTCGAGGCGATCTGCGACGAGCTGCTGTCGCGGCGGCTCCCGGTGCGCTGGACCGCCACCATGAGGGCCGATCAAGGATTTCGGCTCGACGAATCGCTGTTCGAGAAGGCGCGACGGGCGGGGCTCACCCGGGTGATGATCGGCGTCGAATCCGGCTCGCAGCCGTTGCTCGACTGGATGAAGAAGGATATGAAGATCGACCACGTGCTCGCAGCGGCGGAGCGCTGCGCGAGACACGATATCGGCATCATCTTCAACTTCATCGTCGGATTCCCGGACGAGCCGGACGCGAGCGTGGACGACACGCTGGCGCTCGTCAAGCGGCTGCGGGCGATGCGCGCCGATTTCGACACGCAGATCTTTTACTTCCGGCCGTATCCCGGAACGGGCCTCGCGGAGTACGCACGTGCGCGCGGTTACGAGTTTCCGGACAGCCTCGACGCGTGGGCCGACTTCGACTACGTCGGCCGCCGCGGGCCGTGGGTCAGCGAAGACAAATGGCGGCTCGTGGAGCGATTCAAGTTCTATAGCCGTCATGCCTGGAACGACGCAAGCGTCATGCGCTGGCCGCTTCGCGCGGCCGCACGCTGGCGCTGCCGCCGCGACCTGTACGGCCTGCCGATTGAAAAGCATCTCGTCGAATGGCTCCGGCCACCTGAGCCGGTCAGCTGAGCCGGCGCGGCAGACTGGGCAACATCGCAGTTTTCAGTTCTCAGTCGTCAGTTTTCAGTATCAGATTGCTGCCTTCTTGGCCGCTTTCCGTCCCCTTCGACCTGATAACTGACTACTGACAACTGAGAACTGCTTTAATCACCGTTACGGGCAATGTAAGCGTTTTCGGCCCTGCGTAAGTCTTCCGGAGTCCGGGACCCCAACTCCACGCCCAGTGGCCGTCGGCCGCTGCCCCACTTCTTGCAGTTTGGTGGCCTTGTCTTGGTCCCTGGCCCCTGATCCCTGATCCCTACATGGATCTCCTCCTCACCCACGGCTACTTCCTGCAGGAGGATGCGCAGGAGCGGCGGCTGATGAAGCCGTACCCGCCGCTGGGAATTCTCTATCTTTCGTCTCATCTCAAGCGGGCAGGATTCTCGGTCCGTCTCTTCGACAGCACGTTCCAGACGTTCGACGCGTTCCGCGCGTGGATCGCTCGCGAGCGGCCGCCGATTGTCGGCATCGCCTGCAATCTGATGACGAAGCGATCGGTCGTTCGGATGATCCCGGTCTGCCGCAGCCACGGCGCGCTCGTCGTCCTTGGCGGCCCGGAGCCGGCCTCCTACGCGGAGCAGTACCTCGACGCGGGGGCCGACGTCATCGTCTCCGGCGAGGGCGAGCGGACACTCGAAGAGCTGCTCCCCCTCTTGACCCGGAAGCCGGCCGCGCGCGATCTGGGTCACGTGCAAGGCATCGTGTATCGCGACGAGCGCGGCGCGATCGTCCGGACGCCGCCTCGGCCGCTTATCCCCGTCCTCGACGATCAGCCGTTTCCCGACCGAGAGGCGATCGACCTCGAGACCTACCTGGACACGTGGCGCCGGCATCATGGCCAGGCGTCGGCTTCGCTCATCACCGCTCGCGGCTGCCCCTACACCTGCCGATGGTGCAGTCGATCCGTGTTCGGCGAGACGCATCGCCGGCGCTCGGTCGCAAACGTCGCCGACGAGGTCGAGCAGATCGTGGACCGCTATCACCCCGACATGCTGTGGTACGCGGACGATGTGTTCACGATTCACCACGGATGGATCCTGAAGTACGCCGCGGAGCTCGAACGACGCAGGCTGCGGGTGCCGTTCGAGTGCATCTCACGCGCGGACCGCATCACGCCGGCAATCGCGGATGCGCTGGCACGTCTCGGCTGCCGCCGACTCTGGATTGGATCGGAAAGCGGATCGCAGCGCATCCTCGACGCGATGGAGCGGGGCGTCACGGTCGGGGCCGTGCAGGATGCCACCCAACTCCTTCGCGGGCGCGGCATCCAGGTCGGCATGTTCATCATGCTTGGATATGCCGGTGAAGAGCTCCAGGATCTGGAGGCCACGGTTGACCATCTGAAGCGCGCCGCGCCGGATGTCTTCCTGACCACCGTCGCGTACCCGATCAAAGGGACGCCTTACTACGACGAGGTTCGTGACGAGATTGACGCGCCGGGGACATGGTCGACGCGCACCGATCGCGATCTGCGCATCCGCAATCGCCCGGGACGCGCCTACTACCAGTTCGCCCGCCGCTGGATGACCGCGGAAGTCGCGCGCGATCGCTACCGTCGCAACGGCCGCCGCCTCCGAGCCGCCAGGTCCGCCGTCTCGGCGCTCGTGGGCCGCGCCGGGATGGCGCTCCTGTCGGCGCGGCCGCCAACCTCCGAATCCCGACTCCCGAACCCCGAATCCCACCGACTCCCGTGATCATCCTCTACAACCCCTGGAGCACGCCGTCGCCGAAGAAACCGCTGCCGATGTCGCTGCTGGCGGTGGCGTCGATGCTGCCTCCTGACGCCTACACCATCGTCGACGCCAATCTGTACGGCAACGGCGACGACCCGGTCGATGCGATGGTCCGGATCGGCCGCGAGCAAGTCCTCACCGCGATCGCCGTCACGGTCATGCCGGGCCCGCAACTGCTCCATGCCGTGGCCGATTGCCGCCGCCTCAAGCAGGCGTTGCCGTCCGTGCCGATTGTGTGGGGCGGGTACTTTCCCTCGCAGCACGCCGCGACCTGCCTGCGCGAGCCGTATGTCGACATCTGTGTGCGAAGTCAGGGAGAGCAGACGTTTCGAGAGCTCGTTGACGTCCTGACCCGAGGTGGGGCCCTGTCCGGCGTCGCCGGCCTCAGCTATCGCGAGGACGGGCATGTTCGACACAATCCCAGGCGCCCGCTGACGCCCCCCGACTCGCTTCCTGAATGGCCGTACGACCGCGTGCCGATGACACGCTATCTTCACCATCACTACCTGGGCCGCCGCGTCGCGTCGCATCACTCGTCGTTCGGCTGCCCATTCGCGTGCAACTTCTGCGCGGTCGTCGGGATGTCCTCTCAACGATGGCTGCCCGAATCGCCGGCTCGCATGGAGCGCGTCACCTCGCGTTTCTGTCAGGAGTACGGCGCCGATGCGCTCCAGTTCCACGACATGGATTTCTTCGTGTCCGAGAGCCGCACCGCGGAGTTTGCGGATCGGATTGCGCGTTTCAATATCCGGTGGTGGGCGCTGGGGCGCGTCGACGAACTGATGCGCTATCACGACACGACGTGGCACAAGATGCGTCAGAGCGGCTTGACGATGGTCTTCTGCGGCGCGGAATCCGGATCCGACGCCGTGCTCGCGCGGATGAACAAGGGCGGCCGGGCTTCCGCCAGTCTGACGCTGGAGCTGGCCCGCCGCGCGAAGGCGTTCGGCATCGTGCCGGAGTTCTCGTTCGTGCTGGGAAATCCGCCCGACGCGATGGCCGACACGGAGGCCACGCTGCGGTTCGTCAGAGAGCTGAAGACCATCAATCACGAGGCGGAGATCATTCTCTACACCTACACACCCGTGCCGGTCGATGGGACGCTGTACAACGAGGCGCGCGCGCTCGGGTTTCGATTCCCGGAGACACTCGACGAGTGGACGAGCGGCGTCTGGCCGGCATTCGCGCTTCGCCGTGACGTCACCGCGCCGTGGCTGAACGGCTCGGTCCGCACGCGGGTCCGCGACTTCGAGAGCGTGCTGAACGCGTACTACCCGACGGTGACCGATCTCCGGCTTCGGGGCTGGCGCCGGGCCGTCCTGCGGACGCTTTCCGGATGGCGATATCGCACCGGCACCTATGCGTACCCGGTGGAGCTGAACCTGCTGCAGAAGATCTTCAGGTACCAGCGGCCGGAAACAACCGGGTTCTGATGCGAGCATCAACCTGACCCACTACCCGACTGCGAGATGAAACCGATTCCGACCCTCGAGCCGATGGACGCCTACGCGCTATGGGCCGCGACCTATGCCTCGGAGGCCCACACGCCGCTGATGCGCCTCGAGGAGCGCGCCGTGCGCGACCTGCTCCCTGACGTGCGCGGACGAGTAACGCTCGACGCGGCCTGCGGGACGGGCCGGTACCTCCGCGAGCTCGAAACACGCGGGGCCGCGCTCGCATGCGGCGTCGATTTGTCCGAGGCCATGCTCCGCCGCGTGGAATCGCCGGTGCCTCGTGTACGCGCCGATCTGCGACAGCTTCCGTTCAAATCGGCGACCTTCGACCTGATCGTGTGCGGCCTCGCTATCGGCCACGTCGAGCGGATCGAGCCGTGTCTTCGAGAGCTGGGCCGACTCCTCACACCCGGCGGGATTCTCGTGTACTCGGATCTCCATCCCGCCGGCGCACGCGCCGGCTGGCTTCGCACCTTCCACACACTCGATGGCAGCGAGTACGCGGTACGACACTACGTGCATTCTCGCGAGTCGCACCTGTTCGGCTGTCGGGACGCCGATCTCGTCGTCGAGCGCATGCTCGAGCCGACGATCGACTTTCCACATCAGTACCGCGGCTGGTCCGCCGCGCTCGTCATCCGGGCCAGACGATGCGAACTCTCGGGATTCGGGGGTCGGGATTCGGGATTCGGGAAACAACGATGAACTTCCTTCGCGGCCGTTCGATCACGTTCATGAATGCCCGGGTCGTCGGGCCCGACGGCGCCCTGGCGCGCTCACTCAGGATCGACGGATCGCGCATCGCCGCGCTCGACGAGCTCGAAGCCGCGGGGCAAGTCGTCGATCTCGAAAACGCGTTCGTCTTTCCCGGCCTCATCAACCCGCACGATCATC
Source organism: Acidobacteriota bacterium (assembly GCA_016178075.1). GTDB lineage: Bacteria > Acidobacteriota > Vicinamibacteria > Vicinamibacterales > JACQTH01 > JACQTH01. Next base: position 15,746 of record JACOUA010000434.1, on the reverse strand, counting down.
TCGAGCTCAATCACTTCCCCCGCCTGAAGTGGCGACCGCACTACGAGAGCGCCCGCGAGTGGATTGCCGACTTTCAACCACGCTTCACGGCGGATCCGGTTGTCGCCGCCGGCTTGTCGCATCGGCTCTCCGATCGTCTGCTCATCGGCGGCCTGAAGAATCTCTTGAGCGGCGTCACCACGGTCTGCCATCACAACCCGATGTACCGGGAGCTCGGACGCCGCTTTCCCGTCCGCATCGTCGAGCGGTTCGGGTTCAGCCACTCGCTGCACATCGACGGACCGAAGGTGCGGGACTCCTTTCTCCGAACCCGATCGGCGCATCCCTGGATCATCCACGCCGCCGAGGGCGTCGATGAGGAGGCGACGGGTGAAGTCGGCCGGCTGCTGCGTCTGGGGTGCCTCGGCTCGAACACGCTTCTGGTGCACGGCGTCGGCTTGACGCCGGCCGACCGGGAACACGTGCTGAGCCGGGGCGCGGGCCTGATCTGGTGCCCGGGATCCAACAGGTTTCTCTTCGGCCGAACGGCCGACGTCTCCGAGTTCGCGAGACGCGGCCGACTCGCCATCGGCACCGATTCACGGCTCAGCGGCGAGCGGGACCTCCTGCGGGAGCTCAAGGTCGCGCGCGAGATGGCGACACTCGAACAACGGGCGCTCGTGCGGGCCGTCACGTGCGACGCGGCGACGCTTCTGCGGCTGCCGACGCTCGGACGACTGCAGGCGCGGTCGCCCGCCGACATCCTGGTGCTGCGGAGTCATCTCGAGTGTCCCTTTGAGGCGCTCGTCGCCGCCGACCGATCGGACGTCGCGCTGACCATGGTGGGAGGACAACCGCGCGTGGGAGAGCCGACGATGGCGGCGGCCTTCGACGCGGTGGGGATTCGGACGGTCCGCGCCTGCCTCGACGGCAGACCCCGCATCCTCGACAGCCGGATCGCGACGCGTCTCGCACGGTCCGGGCTGCAGGAGCCTGGCTTCACGCTGGATGGGTCCAAGCCGCTCATGGTGAGCCTGTCGAACGACGAACACACCGCGCTTCGCTCTTCGACACGCTCAGCGCGAACGGACCGCGAGGAGACCGGTTGAAGCAATCCCTGTCTGCGGCGTCCGTGATCAAGAGAGTCCGCGGCCGGCTGACGCACGAGCTGCACACCCTGCCCGTCCTCGTGCTCGAAGCGCACAGCGCCTGCAACTGCCGGTGCGTGATGTGCGACATCTGGAAGGCGAACGCCAGTCGGCGTGAGCTGACGCGCGGCGATCTGGAACCGCATCTGGAGTCGATTCGGACGCTCGGCGTTCGGCGGATCGTCCTGACCGGCGGTGAACCGCTCCTCCATTCCAACCTCTGGACGCTTTGCGATCTGCTCGAGGCGCAGGACGTACGGATCACGCTGCTGACAACCGGCATTCTGCTCGCCCGCTCGGCCGAGCCGATCGCCCGTCATGTAGACGAGGTGATTGTCTCGATTGACGGCAGCCGCCCGGTGCACGACGCGATCCGGCGTGTCGCGGGCGGCTTCGACCGGATTGCCGAGGGCGTGCGCGCAGTTCGGGATCTCTCGCGATCGATCGCGCTCGGCGCCCGGTCCGTTGTCCAGAAGACGAACTACCGCGACCTTCCGAACACCGTGGCGGCGTGTCGCGCGCTCGGCCTCGATTGGGTGTCCTTTCTCGCGGCCGACCTCACCACGACGGCGTTCAACCGCCCGGTGCCGTGGAACGAGGACCGGCGTCGGAACGTCGCGCTCTCCAGCACCGACCTTCCGCACTTCGCGGCCGCGATCGCGGAGACCGAGCGCCTGCACGGCGACGACATGGAGGCGGGATTCGTGGCAGGTGGATCAGCGTCGTTGTGGCGGCTGCATCAGTATTACGCCGCGCACCTCGGGCTGGCCGAGTTCCCGCGCGTGCGGTGCAACGCGCCCTGGGTCTCCGCGGTGCTGGAGGCCGATGGCTCCGTCCGACCCTGTTTCTTTCACCGCGCGTACGGAACCGCGCGGCAGACTGACCTTCGGACGGTCCTGAACTCGGACGCGGCACGAGCCTTTCGCCAGCAGCTCGACATCCGTCACGACGAAACGTGCCGCCGGTGCGTCTGCAGTCTTCAACTCGGTCTGCGATCCAACGGGCGGATATGAAGATCGCCCTTATCGTCCCGGGGTTCAGTGCGCGTGAGCGCGACTGGTGCATCCCAGCCCTCCTCGATTTCGTGCGGGTCCTCGCACGCGAGGACGAGGTCTGCGTGTTTGCGCTGCGCTATCCGGAGACGCCTGAGCCGTACGAGGTCTACGGCGCCCGGGTGGTGCCGCTGGCCGGGGGACCGCATGCGGGGCTCAGACGGTATCCGCTGCTCGCGCGCGCACGGTCGGCGGTCGTGAGCGCGCACGCGCTGAAACCATTCGACGTCATTCACGCGATCTGGGCCGACGAACCGGGCTGGGTCGGCCTGGGCGCGGCGGCGCGTCTGGAGCTGCCCCTCGTGGTGTCGGTCCGGGGCGGCGAGCTGGAGCACCGGCCCGCTGAGCGCTACGGTGCGCGGCGTTCGTGGTTCGGGCGAGTGGCTGTCGATCGATCGCTTCGGCACGCCGACCGATGGACCGCGGCATCGAAGTACATGATGGAACGTGTCTGGACGCACGTGTCGAGCCTCGATCCGAAGTGTGGCGTCCTGGCACCGGCCGGCGTCGATCTCCAACAGTTCTCGCCGGACGACTATGTCAGGCCGCGCCCCCTGGTCTTGTCCGTGGCGTCGCTCACGCCAATCAAGCAGCTCGATCTGCTCGTTCGCGCGTTCCGCACCGTCCGGGATCGTCGTCCCGACGCCGAGCTTCACCTGATCGGCGGCGGCCCTTTGCGAGAGACACTCGCGCGCGAGCGCGACTCGCTCGGGTTGCACGAGTGCGTGGTCCTGCACGGCGCGTGTCGCCGCGAGGAGCTCCCGGCGTGGTACCGACAAGCCGCCCTCACGGTCGTCGCCTCGCATCACGAAGCCCAGTGCCTCGCGGCTGTCGAAGCCGCCGCGTGCGGCTGTCCCGTGGTGGGGTTCGGCGTCGGGATCGTCCCGGAGCTCGGGGCCGGGGCGCGGGTCGTGTTCGAGCGCAGCGAGCCGGCTCTCGCGAGCGGGATTCTCGGCCTGCTCGACCACGAGGATGCGAGACGCGCGATGGGCACGCGCGCCAGGGCCGCGGCGGAGCATCTCTTCGATCTGGAGCAGTCGGTCGCGCGGATCCGAGGTGTCTACGCCGAGGCACTCGCGCAGCGGGCCAGGCGTGCCGTCAGGATCTCGGCATAGGCCGCCATCGCCTTCTCGCCCACAGCCTTCCAGCCGTACTCGGCGATGAACCGTTCCCGGATGCGCGCCCTCGTGGCGGGAAGATCTCGCTCGACAGCGTCGAGGATCGCCGCGGCGCATGCGCGCGGGTAGCCCGGGCGCCAGAGCACGCCCAGCGCGCCGTCGAGCGTGATCGCGCGAAACGACGGGATGTCGGACACGACCGGCGTGGCGCCGCAGGCGAGCGCCTCCATCAGGGCATACCCGCTGCCTTCTCGAAGGCTGCCGAGGACGAACAGGTCGGCGGCGCTCAGAAACGCCGCGATCGATTCATGCGCGACCTGCCCCCGGAACGTCACGCGAGATCGCAGCAGGTTGCTCGCCTCGACCTGAACGCGCAGCGCGCCGAGGAGCTCATCGGACGAGTGGACGAACGTGAGGTGCGCGTGGGGCAGCTTGCCCGCGACCTGCCGGAACCCTTCCAGCACCGCGAGCGGATCTTTGATCGCGTTCAGCCGTCCGACCCACAGCAGGGCCGGCCGGCCCGAGAGACCGCTGCGATCCCGCGCCACGATCTGCGGGAGCGGCTCGAGGTCACATCCCGCTTCCGGAATCTCGACCATGATCGGGTCGCCCGGCGGCAGGCGCCAGACGGTGGCCTGCGCAGCCGCCATGAAGAAGATCGCGTCCGCCGAGCGCAGTCCCACACGCCACGAGGGCCGCGGTCTGAAGATGCCACCGTGGTCCTGCAGCACGAGTGCCGTGTCCGGCGACAGCGCTCGCCTCAGCAGGAACGCCTGCATGGGAAACACGAGACCGTTGATGTGGGCGATGTCGGGCCGCCACGTCTGGACCGCGGCATGCAGGCTGGCCGACGCGGCCGGCCATCTGGCGCGGATTCCCCGTTCCGCTCGAAAGACATATCGCACGCCTCGCCGCTCGAACTCCGCATCCCTCGAAAACCGCTGCGCGACCATGACCGCGCGCGCGCCGGCCTCCAGGAGCGCCTCGCTCCACCGCGCGAGCGTGGGACAGCGCGCCAGCAGTTCATCCGGATCCCGCAAGCCGCGATCGCCGGCGTAGTTGATCTGGGCGATTCGCATGGGGAAGGCTCAGGGCTTAGGCAAGAGCTCTTCTTGAGCCATGAGCCATGAGCCCCGAGCCATCGTGACGTCTTCGCTCGGGGCCGGCCAGCCGATCGTCTTGCGGTACACGTCGAGCGTCTCGCGCGCCGCGCGCGTCCACGAGAACCGGCGCGCCCGATCGTGCCCCCGGGACGCCAGCTCGCGCCGCAGATCCGGATCGTCGGCCAGCCGGCGGATCGCGCGGGCAATGTCGTCGACCTCGAGCGGATTGATCCGCTCGGCCACGCCGTCCGCAATCTCGCCGAGCGACGAGGTCGACGCCGTGATGACCGGCGTGCCGCACGCCATCGCCTCGATCACCGGGAGACCGAAGCCCTCGTACAGCGACGGAAACACGAACATCTCGGCGAGGCTGTAGAGTCCCGGCAGGTCGCCGAACGGCACGTACCCGGTCAGCCGCAGATCCTCACCCAGCTCCAGGCGCGCGACGGCGGCACGAACGTCGTGATAGCGCCACCCGAGCGGCCCGACGCACACAAGCTGGTGCGGCAGCCCCTTGCGTTTCAGCACGGCAAATGCCTCGAGCAGCCGGACGAGGTTCTTCCGTGGCTCCACGGTGCCGACATACAGGATGAATCGATTCGCAAGACCGTATCGGCTTCGAAGCGCGTGCAGCGTGATGGGATCGCGGACCGGGCGGAAGCTCGGCGCCGCCGCCTCGTGGACGACGTGGACGCGATCGGCCGGCACGCCGCAGAGGCGCAGGATGTCGCGACGCGCGCTGTCCGAGACCGTGATGATGGCCGCCGCCCGCCGCGCCGTGACCTTCATCAGCGGCCGGCTGAGCAGGATGCGCCGCACCGGATGATAGGACGGAAAGAGCGTCAGGCTCATGTCGTGAATCGTCACGATGAGCGGCGTCGCCGTCAGACACGGGCCGACCGAGTTGGTGAAATGGGCGACGTCCGGCTTCAACCTGCGCAAGAGCGCCGGCGCCGCCGTCTGTATCCAGAGCGCCCGCTGCAGGCGTCGGCGGCTCGTCACCACCTGGACACGCCCCGCCAACGGGATCGATGTCCGCACGGGACCGTTCGACAGGACGACGAGCTCGCTGTCATCGTCCGCGGCAAGGTGGTGCAGCAGGTGTTCGGTGTAGTACCCCACACCGGTCTGCTCCGGCCTGAGCGTCGTGCCGTCAAACGCGATGCGCATCACCGTAGTGGCCAGTGGCCAGTGGTCAGTGGCCAGAGAGCACCAGCGTTCTTACTGGCAACTGGCCACTGGATACTGGCAACTTCCGTTGGCCAGCCCTCGTCGCACACGAGCAGGGCGAGCGCGAGCCAGATCATCAAATAGGTTGGCGTGAACTCGAAGAACGCGTCCACGAAGCCGTGAAGCAGAATCGCGCCGACCGCCGCGGCGGCCCCCATCACGAGCGGCAGGCGATCCGGAGGAGCCTGTCGCCACTTCGTCACCGCGACGCGACCGAGGCGCCAGACGAGCCAGAGAAACATCGCGCCGCCTACGAGACCGCTGCCAGTCATGAATTCGAGATAGACGTTGTTGGCGTGCACGCGCGGGTCCGGGCGATCGATGTCCGCGAAGCGACCGTACTCGAGCCTGAAATTGTCCGGCCCGACGCCGAAGAGCGGGGCCGTCCGCAGCATGCGGCCCGCGGCACGCCACAACTCGATTCGGCCGATCCGGGGACGTGGGCGCGGGAGCTCGGCGATGACCGGCGGCGCGACCCCACGGGCCGCCTCGCCCTCGACGAGCGCCGCTGTCCGTGGCCCGGAGGCGCCTTCGGTGCTGAACCACAGCCGCTGCTCCTGCACAACGTCCCACGCAAGCTGGTAGGCCCCCGGCCGGGACGGAGCTCTGACGCGCGCCCGTACCGCGACCTCCGCGCCCGGAGGCACCTCGACCTCGAAGGCCGTCCGAAGCCCGTCGAACTCGGCGGGACGACCCTCGCGATCCAGCCAGTGGTACGAGAGCCTGAACGGCGACCGCTCGTCGGTCGACCACGTCACGCGTCCGTCATTCCTTACGCGGACGTCGACGAGCCTGGTTTCCAGCGTTCGAAGGGTCAGACGCTCCGGCACGTCGTAGGTCGCCTGATACCATCCCTGCTGCTGCTCGGTCGTGACACGAAGCCACTGCAAACCGCCCGCGAAGGAGGCCGTGATGATCGCGCCGACCGCGACGGTCAGGACGGCGAGCGCGACGCTGCCGCGATCGAGTCCTCGGCGCAGGCCCCACATCACGAGCGACGCGACGAGGACTGCGAGCAGAACCACCAGACCCGCCCGCGTGAAGGTCAGGACCACGCCGATGGCGACGACCAACAAGGCGAGCGCTGTCCCAATCGCCGCCAGCCAGCGTCTTCGATCCACTGCCGACCCAAACAGCGCCAGACCCAGCGCGAAGACAATTTCGAGATACATCGACGTGATGGTTGGATACTGCAGCGTGGACGTCGCTCGGATGTTGCCCCCGACCACCGCCACGCCCGGTCGGAATTGCGTCAACCAGTTCAGGACCGCCGGCACTTCGAGCCATTCGAGAATCGCCAGCGTGCTGACGACAACCGCCGCCGAGAGCGCGGCCGCCACGACGCCCAGCGCCCGGCGCGACGAGCAGACCGCTCGGATCGCCAGCAGGCACACCGCGAATCCCGCCAGAAACCGTCCGGTGAACTTGAAGGAGTTGACCCGATGCTCGCCGGCCAGAAGCGCGGACAGGATCATGCTGGCGACGATCCCCGCAACCGGCCACGCAATCCTCGTCGACAGCTCCGGCAAGTCTCTCGTTCGCGCGACCGCGACGATCCAGCAGACGATCGCGACAAGCATCACGGCCTCGAGATTCGTCAGCTTCTGTCCCGGAAACGTAAGCGCCGGCTGCAGCCGCTCGAACGGCATCGCGAGCGTGAGGACGATGGCGGACAGGTATAAAAGCACAGTAGTTATCAGTTCTCAGTTGTCAGTTCTCAGTTGTCAGTTCGAGTCTGGCAGTTTCGAGGGCCGCGGCAGCGAGACCGTGCGCGGATGGTCTTCACTGAGAACTGTGAACTGAAAACTGAGAACTTCCCGTATCAAAAACCCGGCCAGCAGAGTCGGACGACGGCTGGGCATGGGAGGTGCAAGCAGTGCCGGAACACGACGATGGAGCGGGGGGGTCGAACGAGACCGAGTACGCGTCTTACCGACCCCGAAAACCGTTCCGGGATACGTAAGCTATCAGCGATCAGCTCTCAGCGATCAGCCTGTCGGAAGGCCGCGCTGCGGCGCGGCCGCCGTTCGAAATGGCCGCTGAAACTGAGCGCTCAGAGCCAGGATGACACGGTCTCTACTCATCAGCCTCAAAACGAGCTCTGACCTGGTGAGCAAGCTCGCGTTCTTTGCCGTCACGGTGATGGCGGCGCGCGCGCTGTCGGCCGAGGAGTTCGGGGCCTTCTCGGTGGCCTGGACGCTCGGGTGGCTGCTGGGGCTCGCGTCGGACATGGGACTGCAGGTCCATTTGGCGCGGGAGGTCGCAAGAGATCCACTGAGTGCCACCGCCACCTGCCGCACGCTGCTTCCGGCCCGCCTGGCCGGCGCGACTGTCGCGGCGCTCGTCGTCGTCGCGGTCGGCATCGTGTCGCTGCCGCTCGATCGTGCTGTCGCCTTCTCGCTCATCGTCGTCGCGCAGATCTGCGGATCGCTCATCGAGTTCTTCAACTACTTCTTCAGGGGGCTTTCCCGGTCTGACGTGGAATCGTCGGTGAACGTAGCGCATCGTGGCGCGGTCCTGTTCCTGGCGTGGCTGCTGCTGGCCAGCGCGGGCGGCCTCGAGTCGCTCGCGATCGCGCTCGTCGTTCCCGCCGCCGTCACGCTCGTGTTCGTCGCGCAGCTGGCCCTGAGCAGCCGCGATGCACGGGGGCCGCGCCCCGACCCGCAGGTGTCGTGGGCCGGGTTCAGGAGGGACGTGCTGCCCATAGGTCTCGGCGTGTTGCTGTCGGCGCTGTACTTCCGCGTCGACCTGTTTCTGGTCCAGCAGTGGGTCGGAGACGGCGCGGCCGGTCTCTACAATGCGGTGTTTCGCTTGATCGAGGCGCTTCGCCTCTTTCCCGCGGCGGTCCTGGCGGTGATGTTCCCGCAGCTCTGCCGAACACGGGACGCCCGGCTCCTGCGCAGGATGTCGATCCACCTTGGCGCGGCAGGCCTTGCGCTTGCCGCCGCCGTCTACTGGGCAGCGCCGGCCATCGTCCAGATGTTCTACGGCTCGCGGTATCTCGGCGCCGTCGGCGCCTTTCGGATCCTCACGCTCGCGCTGCCGCTGCTCTTTGTGAACTACGCGCTGACGCATCAGCTCATCGCGTGGAACCTCCAGCGCGCCTACGCCGTGATTTGCGGGCTTTCGCTGGCCGGCAACCTGGCGGTCAACGCGCTCTGGATCCCGCGGTTCGGCATCGAGGGCGCGGCGTGGTGCACGCTCCTGACCGAGCTGACCCTCGCGTCGGCCTGCACGCTCGTCCTTTTGCACCGAGGCATGGCTGCCGCCGAGCCGGCGGCCACCGGTCTGGCCGTTCCGGCTTCTCAAGGGTAATCACGCACCTGTATGCACCTGGCTCTGGCCCCCTCGCGATCGGCGCTTGGCACGCTCGACGTGGCGATTGTGCAGGCGGTCGTCTACTCGTCGCTCTTCGAGTACCCGCTGACGCTCGCCGAGCTCAGGGACACGCTTGTCGGCGCCGCCGGCGACAAGGACAAGATCCTGGCACGCTATCGCACGAGCGGCGCCCTGCAGGCAACGGTCGAGTACGAGTCCGGGTTCTTTTTTCCAAAGGGCCAGCGAACGCTCGTGGACGAGCGGCGGCGGCGCGAAGCGCGCAGCCGCGAGCTGCTCCACGAGAACCGCCGGACGCTCAAGCTCATCGCCTCGCTGCCGTTCACGCGGCTCGTCGCGCTGTCGGGCAGCATCGCGCATCTCAACGTCAATGGCCACGGCGACATCGATCTCTTCATCGTCACGCGCAAGCGGCGCGTGTGGCTCGTCACGGTGGCGGCGGTCCTGTTGTCGAAGCTGCTTCGCAGCCGGTCGGCGATCTGCCTGAACTTCGTCGTCTCCGATCGCCAGCTCGAGGCCAGACAGCCCGACCTCTTCACCGCGAACCAGATCGTGCATCTCAAACCGCTCATCGGGGACGAGGTGCTCGGCGAGCTCGTCGATCGGAACGAGTTCGTCTTCGACTTCTATCCCAACTTCTTTCCGCCGGCGGGGACGCACCCGATGCTGGCGCCGGGCGTCGTCGCGCGCGGTCTCAAGCGATGCGCCGAATGGATTCTGGCACCCGGGCCGGGGCGTCTGCTGGAAGCCCTCTGCCACCGCCTGTATGAACGGCATCTTCGGGCCCAGGCCGGGTCGTGGCGGTCGCCTGATCAGGTGGCGCTCGAAGCGGAATACCTGAAGCTGCACACGCACAGCCATCGCGCGTTGGTCCTCGAGCGGTTCGATCGCGAGACCGCCCGCGCGTTCAGGTCCCTCGCCGGAGCATGACAGACGTCCTGCTCGGGCAGTCGTACTATCTCCGCTTCGATCCCAAGCTCTGGGACGCGATGCAGCCGTACCCGCCGCTCGGCACGTTGTATGCGGCCAGCTACCTGCGCGCGCAGGGTTACGGCGTGGCGCTCTTCGACGCGATGCTGGCGGACTCGACCGGGGAGTGGCGCGCCGCGCTCGAGCGCCACGTCCCCGCGATCGCCGTCATCTACGAGGACAGCTTCAACTATCTGAGCAAGATGTGCCTGCTCAAGATGCGCCAGGCCGCGTTTCAGATGATCGAGGCCGCGCGCCGGGCGGGCGCGACGGTCGTCGTCTCGGGATCGGATGCGACGGACCATCGCGACGAGTACATCGCCCGCGGCGCCGACTACATCCTGGTCGGAGAGGCGGAGCTGACGCTCCTCGAGCTGGTGACCGCCCTCCTGCGGCCTTGTGAGCGCCCGCGACAGAGCTCGGGCCAACCGCCCCGACAGATGTCCATTCCTGGTGTCTTGGCCGCGGGCCAACGCGATCCGATCGTGCCACGACCCTTCATTCGTGACCTCGATGCCGTGCCGTTTCCGGCGTGGGATCTCGTCGATCTACCGAGGTATCGCGAGATCTGGCTCGATCGTCACGGCTATTTCTCGGTCAACATGGCCACCACGCGCGGTTGCCCGTACCACTGCAACTGGTGCTCGAAGCCGATCTACGGGCAACGCTATCAGTCGCGCAGCCCTGCGAACGTCGTCGCCGAGATCCGATGGCTGAAGCACCTGGCCGCGCCGGATCACTTCTGGTTCGCCGACGACATCTTCGGGTTGAAGCCCGGGTGGATTGAAGAATTCGCCGCGCTCATCGAGCAGCAGGGCCTGCAGACGCCGTTCAAGTGCCTGCTCCGAACTGACCTCGTCGACGAGGGCGTGGCGAGCGCGCTCAAGCGCGCCGGGTGCCGCACCGTATGGGTCGGGGCGGAATCGGGATCGCAGAAGATCCTCGACGCGATGGAGAAGGGCGCGCGCGTGGCGGACACGTATCGGGCGACCCGGCAGCTGCGCGAGGCAGGCATCGAAGTCGGCTACTTTCTTCAGTTCGGCTATCCCGGCGAGGCGTGGACCGAGATTCAGGACACGATCAGGATGGTCCGCGAGTGCCTGCCGGATGACATCGGCATCTCGGTCGCGTATCCGCTCCCCGGCACGAAGTTCTACGATCGCGTGCGGGCCGAGCTCGGGCGCCGCCAGAACTGGGAAGACAGCAACGATCTGGCGATGCTCTATCAGGGGTCTTTTCCGACGAGCTTCTACCGTCAGCTCCACCGCACGCTGCATCGCGAATACCGAGCCCGCCGGGCCTGGCGACAACTGCGAGAAGGCCGCCTGTCGCTGGCACGTGCGGCACGACCGGTGGCGCGCGCCGTGACGCTGCCCATCGACTACGCGCGGCTGACGCTCCTCAGGCGTAGCAGCCGCACCACTTAGGCAGCACGTCGGATATGGCCCGATTGTTCTCTTACTCGCTCGCCTTCGATCGGGAAGCCAAGGTTTACGACGAGGGCTTCAACGCGCTCGCCAGTACGCAGGCGCTGCGGGCGAGGATCTGGCGCGAGCTGAGAGCGATCTTTCCGCCGGGATCGCTGGTGCTCGACATCGGATGCGGGACCGGCCAGGATGCCGGCGCGCTGGCCGAGCACGGCGTGGAGGTCGTCGCGATCGACGTCTCGCCCGCCATGATCGAGCGAGCGAAGGCCAAGCATGATGGGAAGCCCGCGTCACCCGTGTTTGGTGTCTGCGACGTTCGCGACGCGGCCGACCATCTTCCCCGACTGCTCGATCAGGGTGGACGACACGCCCGCACAATCGACGGGATCGTCTCGAATTTCGGCGCGCTCAACTGTCTCGCGTCCCTCGAGCCGATTACGCGGCTCGCGGACCAGTACGTTCGTCCGGGCGGTGTTCTGGTTCTGGTCTTGATCAACCGCTGGTACTTGCGCGAGCTCGCGCGTTTCGAGCTGCGACGGCTGCGGCCGAACGGCAGCCCGGTGCGGTGCGGCGGCCACGAGATTCCGCTCTTCTACCACCCACCGCGTGCGCTGCGGTGGCCGGGGTACTCGCTCACGCGCGTCATGGCGCTCGCGTCCTTCTCGCGGTCGGACGTGCAGACCCGGTGGCCGCTCAACCGACTCGGCGACCACTACTTGGCGGTGCTGCGGAAGGACGGAAGCCGCCGACCCTTTCACCGACTCACGACCGCTTCCGGCGTGCCCCGCCCGCGCACGGAGCCGGCGTCGACCCGGAGGACCCATTCCGCGATTCGCCGCAGGTCCGCCGCATCGTGGGTCACGTAGACCACCGGCACCGCGAGCTCGTCGCGCACGCGGGAGAGATACGGCAGGATGCGCTCACGGAGCGCGGCATCCACGCCCACCAGCGGCTCGTCGAGGAGCAGCAGATCGGGTGAGGACGCGAGCGCCCGCGCCAGCGCCACCCGCTGGCGCTCGCCGCCGGACAGCGACGCCACGGGCCGATCCACGAGCGCCTCGATCTCGAGGATCGCGAGCGCTCGTTCCACCGACACGCGGGATCCGCGCGAGGCGCCGTACATGATGTTGCGCCGGACGTTCATGTGGGGAAACAAGACGACGTCCTGCGGGACGTAGCCGATGCCGCGCAGCCGCGGCGGCAGATCGATCCGCTGGGCCGACGAGTAGAGCGCTCGGCCCGCCACCACGATTTCGCCGCGCGCCGGCGTCCTCAACCCCGCGATCGCGTCCAGCATCGTCGTCTTGCCCGCCCCGGAGGGCCCGAACAGGGCGATGAGCGAGGCGTCGATCGTCTCGTGGACGTCGAGCACGAACGCGCCCTGCGTCAGCGTGAAATCCAGCTTGAGAATCGGGGGCACAAGGATCAGATCAACGAATCCCGAATCCTGTCCTGAGCGAACGTTCGGCCATCGACAGGCTCAGGCCGAACGGGAGTCGAAGGGCCCGAGTCCCGAATCCCGATCCGCAATATGGTTCGACAGCCACACGGCGGCGAAGGCGACGACGATCGCGATCGCCACGAGCGTGGCCGCCTGCGCGTCGCGGCCGGTCTCGGTGTAGGCATAGATTGCCGAGGCCAAAGTCCGGGTGCGGCCCGGGATGCTGCCCGCGACCATGATGGTCGCGCCGAACTCGCCGAGCGCACGCGAGAATCCGAGGATCGCGCCGGCCACGACGCTTCGAGAGGCGAGCGGCAGCGTGATCGTAAAGAAGACTCGGAGCGGCCCCGCGCCGAGCGTCTCGGCAATCTGCTCGTACCGGGGGGGGACCTGCTGCAGCCCGGCCCGCACGGTTCGGACGACGAGCGGCAGCCCCATCACGGCCATCGCCAGCAGCACGGCCTTCCACGTGAAGACGATCTCGAGGCCAGCCATTTCCAGCGCGCGGCCGAGCGGGCTGCGCGCGCCCAGCAGTCGCAGCAGAATCAGGCCGGTCGCCACCGGGGGCATCACGAGCGGCACCGTCACGAGGGTGTCGAGGAGCGCTTTGGCCCGAAAGCGGCGGCGCGCCAGGAGCCACGCGAGGCTCACGCCGATTGGGAGCATCACGACCGTGGCGGCCGCGGCCACCAGCACGGTGAAGACCGTGATGCGCAGCAGACTCTCGTCAGGCATGACGGTTCTCTGTTTAAGACTTTGGCACGAGCACTTCGAAGCCGGCGCGTTCGAAGATCGCGCGGGCGGCGGCGCTCTGCAGGAACGCGAGAAACCGCATCGCCCCTTCGCGGTTACGTCCCGTCGTCACCACCGCCGCCGGATAGACGATGTGGGGGCCTTGATCGCGCGGCACGACGAAGACCACGGATGCGCGGCGCGCGGTCGCCGCGTCGGTGCGATAGACGATCGCCAGATCCGCGTGACCCTGCTCGACGGCGGCCAGCGCCGCCCTGACGCCGTCGGTCGGCACCAGCTTCCTGGCCACATCGGACCAGAGGCCCTGCGATTCGAGATAGCGCTTCGCATACACGCCGACCGGGATCGCCGCCGGATCTCCCGTGGCGATCCGGCGGAATTCCGGCTTCGAGAGATCGCGTGCCGACCGCAGCGCAACGGCACGCTCGGCCGCCGCGACGATCACGAGCTGGTTCGACAGGAGCGGCAGACGGGTGCCGGACGCGATCCGTCCCGCCTGCTGAACGGCGTCCATCTGGTCTTCGTCCGCGCTGACGAAGACGTCAACACCCGCGCCCTCGCGAATCTGCCGTGCAAGAGTACTGGACGGCCCGAGGTTGAGGGCCACGTGGATACTGGCCTCTCCTTCAAACGCCCGCGCCACGTCGCCAATCGCCTCGCTCAGGCTGACCGCCGCCGACATCACGATCTCGCCTTGTGCTCGTGCCGCGCAGTCCGAGGCCAGGAGAACAGCCAGAACGAGCAGCAATCGCGGGGATTTCATGAGAAGAAAGGCGACCCCCAGTGTAATACAGCCCCGCAGGCGGCTTCCCCGATCCGCCACCAAGTGCACGATCTGTCACGCGCGCTCGTCGGCGTCCCTTCAAGCTCGACCCTCCCTGACCGATAACGTGTAACGAACGGGTTATCCACCACCGAGGTGCACGTGTTCCAACGCTCGACGCCGGTCGAAACCGAGAAGATCACGCTCGCAACGGACGTCCTGTTGACGGCCTTTCCGTTTCACGTGGCCTTCGATCGCGAGGGCATCGTCCTGCAGGTCGGACCGTCGCTGGAAAAGCTCCTGCCCCATCTTCGACCCGGCGTGAGGATCGACGCGCACCTCACCGTCAAACGACCCGACGTCCCGCTGCGGTTCGATTGCGTCACACGGCGTGCGACCTCGCTCTATCTTCTCCAGGCGATCGACCAGGCGCTCCTGCTCTTGAATGGGCAGATGCTGCCGCTCGAAGACCGCACGACCGTGGTGTTCCTCGGATCGCCCTGGATCACCGACGCCCGCCAGCTCGAGTCGCTTGGACTGACGCTTCAGGATTTCGCGATCCACGATCCGATCGGCGACTACGTGGCCCTGCTCCACGCGCAGAGCATGGCCCTGGCCGACGCGAACCGCCTCGCTGAAGAGTTGGCGGACCTCAACACCACACTCGAGTCACGGGTGGCGGAGCGGACCCGCAGCCTCGCGGAAACGAACGATCAGTTGACCGGGCGGACGCTTCAGCTCGAAGAAGCGCTCGAATCCCTGCGCACGAGCGAAGAGCACCTTCACCAGTCGCTAAAGATGGAAGCGATCGGCCGGCTGGCTGGCGGCGTGGCGCACGATTTCAACAACATGCTGACCGTGATTCTGGGGCACGCCGAGGTCCTCCACGTCGCGCTGCCGGCCGAGGCGCCGCTAAAAGAGAACGTGCACGAGATTTTGAGCGCCGCCGAGCGCGCCGCCGAGCTCACGAAGCAGCTCCTCGCGTTCAGCCGCCGGCAGGTGATGCAGCCTCGCACCATGAAACTGAGCGCGGCCGCGTCAGAAACGAGCGCCATTCTGCGACGCCTGATCGGCGAGCACATCCAGCTCGTGACGCGCCACGACCCGGACCTCTGGAACATCCAAGCCGACCCCGGCCAGCTCACCCAGGTCATCATGAACCTGGCGGTCAACGCGCGCGACGCGATGCCCCAGGGCGGCAGCCTGACGATCACCACCGAAAACCGCGAGTTGACCGACGTCGAAGCCGGGCGGATCGGCCTGGCCCGTGCGGGTCGCTACGTGATCCTGCGCGTCAGGGACACGGGGTGCGGCATGGATCAACAGACCCTCAGCCGCGTCTTCGAGCCGTTCTTCACGACCAAGGAAAAGGGCAAGGGCACGGGGCTCGGCTTGTCCACCGTCTACGGCATCGTACAGCAGAGCGG
>JACOUA010000433.1 GCA_016178075.1 Acidobacteriota bacterium | reverse complement strand
TGCTTGCCGCGTGGAGAACCAACAACCGCGTTACCGTCTTCCTCGTCGAGCACTTACCCCACGAGCTATGGGGAGCTACAGTGCCGGGGGCTCCACGACGAACCGTCCGGATGATCGCCGGCCACATCCACAATACGCGGTGTATGTGGATCAAGACGCTAGGAAAAGAATACGGCATCGCAGTGCCGCGAGCCGTCAATCGACACAAGGTTGGACCGAGGGAGCTGATTCCAGCACTAGGCCAGAGTAGCCACGGCATTATCAGGTTGCTGACGCTCGGTTGTGACCGAGGGGGCGCGATCCCAGTCTCCTCGTCATATAGCTGGCGCAACCTTCCCCTCGATGTCGGGCATGTCCTCACCTATTTCGTCGCGCATGAAGGTCATCATCGCGGGCAGATAGTCATGCTCGCCCGCCAACTGGGCTATCGTTTGCCCGCTGAGATTACGGGTGGACTCTGGCAATGGACGAAGCGCGCCAAGGAGGCTCGGATTGGATGCTGATCGCGCGCCGCAGCTGAAGCGCAGCGTTAGCTGCTCAACGGAGTCAGTATGAACAATGTCCAGCTCAAGCAAGTGCCGATTACAAAGACCGGAATGCTTATCCGCAAGCCTGTCGCCGATGTGTTCGAGGCCTTTGTCAACCCGGACATCACCACAACATTCTGGTTCACCAAAAGCAGCGGAAGGCTCGAGGCTGGCAAGCAGGTTCAGTGGGATTGGGAAATGTACCGCATCTCGATCCCGGTGACTGTGAAAGCCATCGAACCGAACAAGCGCATTGTCATCGAGTGGCCGGGACATAGTAGTCCCACCACCGTGGAATGGATGTTCGCGCCCCAAAAGGATGACACAACGTTCGTCAGTATCACGCACGCCGGCTTCACTGGCGACGGGGACGAACTCGTGAGACAGGTGACCGACTCGACTCAAGGGTTCTCTTTGGTGCTCGCGGGCCTCAAAGCGCTCCTTGAGCATAACGTCAGACTGAATCTCGTGGCGGATCGTTATCCCAAGGGGATCGAAGAACACTAACCTGTGGATTCGTGGATTCGCTCAGAGCAGGGTGCCGTATAACACCTATCAGCCCTACACGGCATCACTGTAAGCAGATGCCCGGCGCGGTGTGAGAAGCTAGCGGCCTTTTTGGAGTTCGAGCTTCGCGATCGCGTCCCGGTGCACTTCGTCGGGACCGTCGGCCAGCCGAATCGTGCGCGCGTGGGCCCAGGCCGACGCCAGGAAGAAGTCGTCGCTGACACCGGCGCCCCCATGCGCCTGGATGGCGCGATCGAGGACGCCGAGCGCCGTCCGCGGTACCACCACCTTGATCATCGCGATCTCGCCCCGCGCCGCCTTGTTGCCCAGTGTATCCATCAGATGCGCCGCCTTCAGCGTCAGCAGGCGCGCCTGCTCGATCTCCATGCGCGATTCGGCGATGTCGGCCCGAATCGTCCCCTGCTCCGCGAGCGGCTTGCCGAACGCGACGCGGCTCTTGACGCGCGCGCACATTGCTTCGAGCGCCCGTTCCGCGACGCCGATGAGCCGCATGCAGTGATGAATGCGCCCCGGCCCGAGGCGCCCCTGCGCGATCTCGAACCCGTGACCCTCGCCCAGTAGGATGTTCGACACCGGCACGCGCACGTTCTCGAACAGAATATCCGCGTGGCCGTGCGGCGCATCGTCGTACCCGAAGACCGGCAGCATCCGCCGGATGGTGATGCCGGGCGACTCCATCGGCACTAGGATCATCGACTGCTGAAAGTGGCGAGGCCCTTCCGGATCGGTCTTCCCCATGAAGATCGCGACCCGGCAACGCGGATCGCCCGCGCCGGAGATCCACCATTTCCGGCCGTTGAGAACGTAGTCGCCGCCGTCGCGGACGATGCTGGCCTGGATGTTCGTTGCGTCAGACGAGGCGACATCCGGCTCGGTCATCGCGAAGCAGGACCGAATCGTGCCAGCCAGGAGCGGCTCCAGCCACCGCGAGCGCTGCTCGGGCGTGCCGTAGCGCACGAGCACTTCCATGTTGCCTGTATCGGGCGCCGAGCAGTTGAACACTTCCGGGGCGAACGCCGGCGATCGGCCCATAATCTCGCAGAGCGGCGCGTACTCCGTGTTGGTGAGGCCGCCGCCGTGGTCGCTCTCGGGCAGAAACAGGTTCCACAACCCTGCCGCGCGCGCCTTGACCTTCAACTCCTCGACGATGCGCGTCGGCTGCCAGCGATCGCCGGTGGCGACCTGCCGCCGAAACGTGATTTCGTTCGGGTAGATGTGCTCGTCCATGAACGCGGCGAGCCGCCGCTGGAGATCGATCGATCCGCCGGAGGCCTCGCCGCGCACGGCTGGCATGATACTCTACGGCGCCGGTTCACTCATTCAGCGGAGCCTGTATGTCGAGCCCGATCAGCTATGAAATCGTCGAGCGCGTCGCGATCGTCACCATCGACAATCCTCCCGTCAACGCACTCAGCCCCGCCGTGTGGGAAGGGCTGGACGAGGCCGTTGCGCGGGCGGCACACGATCCGGACGTCGCCGCCGTCGTGCTCATCGGGGCCGGCTCGACCTTCGTCGCGGGCGCCGACATCAGGATCTTCGAGACGCTGACCACGCGCGAGCGGTCGCTGGAGCGATCGGCGAAGACCCACGCGCTCCTGGCGCGCCTCGAGGACTGCCCCAAGCCGCTCGTCGCGGCGATTCACGGCCACGCGCTCGGCGGCGGCAACGAGGTCGCGATGGCTTGCCACTACCGCGTCGCCACGCGCGACGCGATGATTGGCCAGCCGGAGGTCCATCTCGGGATCATTCCAGGTGCCGGCGGCACACAACGGTTGCCGCGGTTGTGCGGACCCGCCCTCGCGCTCGAGATGTGCACCGATGGCAAGTCGATCTCGGCATCCAAGGCGCTGGCAAGCGGCCTCCTCGATGAGATCGTCGGCGGCGACCTGCGAGCCGGCGCCGTCAAGTTCGCCCTGGTGCGCGCCGCCGCCAGCGATTCGCACAAAACCCGTGAGCGGTCGGACAGGATCGTGGACGTCGCGGCCGGCGTTGCCTCCTGCGAGCGGACCCGCGCAGCGCTCACGAAAGCTGCCAGAGGCTCCCCCGCGCCGTCCGCGGCGGTCGACGCCATTCAGGCGGGGATCGAGCACGGATTCGAGATCGGGTCGCGTCGCGAGCGGGAGCTGTTCGCCGACTGCGTCGTCTCCGTTGAATCGAGGGCGATGCGACATCTGTTCTTCGCCGAACGCGAGGTCGCGAAGATTCCCGACGTCCCGAAAGACACGCCAACGCGCAACATCCGGCGCGCGGCGGTCGTCGGCGCCGGCACGATGGGCGGCGGGATCGCGATGACGTACGCCAACGCCGGCATCCCGGTCCTGCTCAAGGAGGTCGACGAGGCGGCACTGCAGCGCGGCCTGGCCACGATTCGAAAGAACTATGAGGCGACGGTATCAAAAGGCCGCATGACCGCTGAGCAGCTCGAAAAGACGATGGGGCTCATCACCCCGACCACCCGCTACGACGGCTTCGACACCGTCGACATTGTCGTCGAGGCGGTCTTCGAAAACATGGATCTCAAGAAGGCGACCTTCGCCGAGCTGGGGCGTGCCACCCGCCCGGACTGCATCCTCGCTTCCAACAGCTCGACGCTGGACATCGACGAGTTCGCGCGGGCGAGCGGCCGGCCGGCGCTCGTGCTCGGGCATCACTTCTTCAGCCCGGCCAACGTCATGAAGCTCCTGGAGATCGTGCGCGGCCGCGAGACCAACCGCGAGACGATTGCGACCTCCCTCAGGCTCTCGAAGCGCCTGTCCAAGGTCGGCGTCGTGGTCGGCAACTGCTTCGGGTTCGTGGCCAACCGTATGCTCGCGTACTACATGCGGGAGGCGTATCTGCTCCTCGAGGAAGGCGCGAGCGTCCCGCAGATTGACCAGGCTCTCACCGACTTCGGCATGCCGGTCGGACCGTTTGGAATGCAGGACATCGCGGGCATCGACGTCGGCGCCCGCATTCGCCAGTACCTGAAGGCGATCGGCAAGACGCGGGCCGAAGGCCCACAGTCGGAGATTCCGGATCGCCTGTTCGAGATGGGGCGGTACGGGCAAAAGACCGGCGCCGGCTGGTACAAATACGAGCCGGGCAGCCGGACACGGATTCCCGATCCGCTGATCGATCGGCTTGCCGCCGAGGCGGCCGCCGCGCGCGGTCTGACGCGGGCGCCGATGTCGAATGCCGACATCATCTCGCGCATCATGACCGCGCTGGCGAACGAGGGCGCGCGCGTCCTCGAAGCCGGATACGCGATCCGTGCCAGCGACATCGACGTGATCTACTGTTACGGCTTCGGTTTCCCGCGTCATCGCGGCGGGCCGATGTTCTACGCGCAGACAGTGGGGCTGCCGACCGTGCTGGCGAGGGTTCACGAGTACCGCGCGCGGTTCGGCGACTACTGGCAGCCTGCCCCGCTCCTCGAGCGTCTCGTGGCCGAAGGGCGGGGGTTTTACACCGAAACGGCAGGGGCCGGCGTTTCGGTCGGCACGTAGGCGGATGTCGTCGCGACATCGCAAGGCCGTGACGCGGTAGCTTAAACCCTCCGCGTGGGGTCCGCTCTAACGAAAAGCGCCATTCGCAACCCATGATCGACATCGCGAACATCGCCGTCTTGCGCGATCGCGTCGGCCAGGAGCTGGCCGTTAGCGAATGGATCGAGGTCACGCAGCAGCGGATCGATCAGTTTGCGGAGGCGACTGACGACCACCAATGGATCCACGTAGACCCCACTCGGGCGGCCGCGTCCTCGCCGTTCAAGACGACGATCGCACACGGGTTCCTGACGCTGTCGCTCATCAGCGCGCTGCTGCGGAACGCCGTTACGCTCGGCGGCGTGCGGCTGACGATCAACTACGGTGTGAATCGGGTGCGATTTGTGGCGCCCGTTCCTCCTGGCGCACGGATTCGCGGGCGCTTCACTCTCGCGACGGTGGAAGACGCTGAAGCTGGGAGGGCCGTCCAGGTGACGTGGAGCGTGGTCATCGAGCGCGAGCACGGCGCCAAGCCCTGCTGCGTCGTCGACTGGGTGGTGCGGTATTACCCTGAGGCAGGCGCGTAACAGTCAACACGACGAGATCGATGCGCTTGCCTGTCGTGCTTCAACACACGATCTCCATCGGAACGTGTCTATGTCCGCGGCGTACGCGATACGTCTCGAAGTCCTTCCGATCAATGGTGAAGACCTTCCGAGTGCCGAGCGATTCGGCGGCGGCGACAAGCGAGGCGTCCGCGAGATCCATCGGGTGATCGGCGTAAAGCTCCATCAGCTCAAATGCTCGATGGAGCGACCCCTCGTCAAAAAACCAGAGGGACAAACCGCGGCGCTCAATGAAGTCCCTCAGGCGATCGGACTCACGACTCTCCGGTCTAAGCATGTAGAACCCTTCGGTCAGCACCGGTATCGTGGTCTTCAGAGGCTCTCGCAGCCTCTTCAAGACTCTCGAGCAGCGATCATGCTGGGCGTCCCTGTGGTCGAACAGTGCAACGAGCGGCCCGGTGTCGACGAGAATCATCGACCAAGCTTCTTCTTGATGGCTTCTCGAACCGCACGCTTCGTTTCGGTGGACGGGGCAATTGCGGACCCGCCCGGACCGTGATCAAGCTCACGATAGATGTCGTACGCCGTGCGGCTCGCTCCTTGCCTTACCTCGTCTCGGAGAGAGCGCAGCCCACGCTTGAGCGCTTCCGAGATCGGCAGACCCGTCGTGTCGCGCACTTCTTTCAGAGCGCGCTCTCCTTCCTCGTCAAGCCTCACAGTACGGGTTGCCACGAGATGTCCTCGTATATTACCTATTGTATTACATCCGATTAGTACGTTCAAGCGGGCGACACGGAGGGTCATCGGCCAGCGGGGACCTCCAAGGCGCTCGCTAGGTTCGAGGACCACGATGGCGAAGAGCCCGCGTAATGGATGTGGCGCTCGCCCAGGGCTAGTACGGCCATCACGGGCTCTCGCGAGGAGCTGCGCTCGCTCGTTCGGGCGGCGTGCTACGCCGCCGAACATTCTGTGCAATCGGCTCTTGACTCGCTATTGATGCGGATCCAGCATGAGCGCCCCAGCTCACTGACGGTATTCGCCGCTGGTTTTTGGTCGTCCAAGACATTGCTGATCCAAGTGGCTCGTGAGAAGCCGGGCTGGCATGCCTTCCCATTTCGATTTGATCATCACCGCTGATTATCCGAACCGCACCGCAGACCTTCGCCTGAACGATGCGCATGGGTCCCAGCTTGCCTTCCGGCAGACGGATTTTAGGACCATCACGGTGTCACGCCAGCAGGGGCTGTTCGACCTGCGGAACTACTTGCGCAATTACGTCGAGCCCGGTCGTGAGGCAGCCAGCGTCTCGGAGATAGGCGTGTGCATTGCCGAGCAGGTGCTGGGTGACGACATTTTCCGCAAACTGTGGGAATCGGAGGCCCAGCGTACGCTCCGCATTCAGCTGCCCGGCGCGACAGAGGAGGAGAATCGCCTGGCCGCGGCGCTGGCTCGCGTGCCGTGGGAGATCGCGCGTCCGGCGGTTGGCCAACCGACGCTCGGCGAACGAAACCTCCTCGTTCGCATCGTCCACGACATGAAGCAACCGGCCACGCAGCCGCTCGATCTCGGCAAGGACGAGTGCTTGCGCGTGCTCTTTGTCTTCGCCGAGGCGCGAGGTTCCCGGCCGCTGGCGGCAAGGCTGGAGCGGCGGGAGTTGCTGCGGCTGTTTGAAAAGGAAATCTATCCACAGCGCCGCGTCGTAGCCGACTTCCTTACCCACGGCGTGACGCGCGAGCGACTGGAGACCCAGATTGCCGATCGCGGGGGCTACCACATCGTCCACTGGAGCGGGCACGGGCACTTGAACCTCCTCGAACTCGCCAGGCCCGGCGGAGCCCAGGACCACCTCTCGGGCGACGACTTGCTCGATCTGTTCACCAGGTCCGGCGGTTTCATCCCGAGCCTCTTCTTCCTCAGCGCTTGCCACTCCGGCGACATCCTGCGCGTGAAGGACTGGAATGACTTTCTTGCCATCGCTCAAGCTAAGGAGCCGGGAACGAAGCACACACCGGCTGCAGAGGCCAAGGAAATCCCGCTCGACGAACAGCCCGGATACACCGGTACCGCACACGCGCTGCTCCAGGGCGGAGTGCCGTCGGTGGTCGCGATGCGCTACGCCGTGGGCGATGACTATGCCCGCGATCTGGGCATCGAGTTCTACCGCGCCCTGCTGGCCCACACGCAGCCCAAGCACGTCGCTGCGGCGCTGACGATGGCCCGGCAGTCGCTGCTCGATCCACTGAAACACAACGTCGGTCGTTACGATGTGTGCGATCACGCCACGCCCGTGCTCTACGGTGCGGAGCAGCCCGGCCTAACCTTGCAGAACGGGATCAGCCCAAGCCACGAGACCCGAAATCGTCGGCTGCACCAGATCGCTGAACTCACTACTGCGAGGCACGAGCATTTCGTCGGGCGCACGTGGGAACTGGCCGGACTGGGCTCGGACTTCATCGGGTCCCGTACCGGGGCAGAGGTGAAGCCAGTGGCCCTCATCACGGGGCTGGGCGGCATGGGCAAGACGGCGCTCACCGCCGAAGCGCTCGCGCTCTGGGAGTCGCACTTCGAGTGGGTGCTGCTCTATCAAGCCAAGCCGAACGCCCTCGGGTACGACGCCACGCTGCGGGACATCCACATGAAGCTCAACGCCGAACTGGGACGCTACTACGAGCATGTGAAGTCCCACCCCGCCGATGTCATCTTCCGGACGCCGGATGCCGAGTTCACCGGCCCCGAGCGGCTGGAGCGCCTCACGCGCAATCTCGTCCGCGCCTTGCGCGATGAGCCGATTCTACTCGTGCTGGACAACTTCGAGACCAGCCTGAAGCCGCAGGCCGAGGCGGCCGGCGTCGGCGGAAAGCCGGTGTGGGCCTGCCAGGACCCGGCCTGGGACCACTGCCTCGCCTTACTCGCGGCAGCGCTGGTGGGCACGCCCTCGCGAGTGCTTATCACATCCCGGCGGCCCCTGGCCTTGCTGGCGGAGACAGACTGTCAGAGGGTCCTGCTCGGTCCACTGCCCGCGCCCGAGGCCGCACTCTACCTGCGAGAGCATGCAGGCTTGAGCAAGATGGTCTTCAGCGGGGACGCTGGGGAAAAGGCTCTCGCAATGCGGTTACTGACCGCTAGTCGGTTCCATCCGCTGCTCATGGACAGATTGGCCCGTCTGGCCACGGGTGGCGCCGCGCTGCGCCCTCAGTTGCTGCAGGCGCTGAATGCGTTGGAGAAGACCAAGGACTTCACCCAGCTTCCAGCCTTGTTCGCGACGGGCCCGGCGGATGCGAATGAGCTGAATTATCTGAATGACGCCCTCGCCACCTCGCTCGATCACCTGATCCGCGACGCTGGCCCGGACGCCCGCCGCCTGCTGTGGATGATCGCCGTTGTCAACGATCCCGTCGGCCTTGGCCTGCTGAAGGGAGTGTGGAGCGGAGAACGCCACGAGCAGGAGCAACTCCGACAGATTAAACGGATGCTGGACATCCTGCCGAGCCTCCCTCAGGCGCTTCAGGCGACTCTGACGGCTATGCCGCCCCAGATCCGTACCGTCATCGACGCTCTGCCGCCCGAGCCTCCAGCTCGGCCCGATCTGGTGCCGCTGCTGCGCCACCTCGTGGCCGTGGGCCTGGCCACGGAAGAGCGCACCCGGCCGGACGATGACAATCCCGCTCTCAGTTGCCACGAGTTGGTCCGCGAACGCATCAGTGCGTGGATGCACGACCACCCAGAGGATCGGGATGAATTGACGGAGAACGCCATTCTCCTCGCGTACGCCGAACGTCTTGAGGCGGTGTTCCATGCCCTCCGGCACCAGAACATGACCGCCGCCCTCGAGGCCGGCAGGCGCGCCCTGGTGTATTG
>JACOUA010000187.1 GCA_016178075.1 Acidobacteriota bacterium | reverse complement strand
CAGGTCTTCGTTGATTCCGGTGATCGGGCTCGGGGTCGCGAGACCAGGCCCCACCGACAGGATGGCGATGTCCCCAATGTTGGTCTGTGTGGATAGCGTCGCCGCGATCTTCGACGCATCCGGCATCGCGCTGTAGGCAACGACGTCGCGCGCGCCTTCGGTCAGCGGTTCGACCTTGCCGGTTGCGATCGTCACACGTTTCAGGTTCCCGCTGCCGTGCTCGGCGGAAGCGACGATCAGAGAGGCGCCATCTCGCGACCAGAGAATCGGCTTGCGGTTTTGGCCGCGGGGCGCCGCCTGATCGCCGCCGATGCCACCGCCCATGTCGAAGTCGTAGCCCGCAGTCAGGTTCTTGGGCGTGCCGCCTGGGGCCGCGTCCGTCACCCACAAGTCAGGTTGACTATAGGAGCGGACCGGGTTGCCGTGCAGCGTCCCGATGAAGGCCAGGCGCTTGCCGTCGGGCGACGGGCTGACCTCCCCGATCGTGCCGTCTATGCTCGCGACGTTGGCGATCGCTCCGCCGGCCGCCGGTACGCTGTAGAGATCGGAGTCGGATGGCAGGTAGTACGACTCGGCGACCCGGTCCGAGACGAAGTAGATCGACCGCCCGTCAGGGGCCCAGACAATGTCGCGCTCGTCGAAGGCGCCGTCGGTGATCTGTTTCGCTTGCGGCTCGTCGGATACGGTGTCAGCAACCGGGATCGTCCAGATGTGGGCGTGCCGGTCCGGTTCGACATAGGTCGGATTTCCGTTGGCGCGATACACGGCACGCGTCATGACTTTCACATCGCTTTTCTGGGGTTCCAGCCCTGCCCCTCCCTCCGGCCCTTCCGGCGTGCCCCGACCCTGCGCCTTCTTGCTGTCCTCCGGCCCGGTCGGCGTGGTGAAGGCGATCGTGTTGCCATCCGGCGACCAGACAGGGACGCCGGCGCCGTTCGCCGTCTCGGTGAGGGGACGGGCCTCGCCGCCGTCTGTCGGCAACAGATAGATCTGCCCTGCCTGCGGTTTGCCGTCCTTGTCGATCGAGCGAACAAAGGCGAGGCGTTTGCCGTCCGGCGACCAGCGCGGCGATGTATCGCGAATGCCAGACGTCAATCGCCGCGGCGCCTCCGACCCGCTTGTCGGCACAACGTACAGTGACGTCTCGTAGCGGTTCTCCTTCTCATTGATCGTCACGCACACGAACGCAACGGTCGATCCGTCAGGCGAGATCTGCGGATCCGCGATCCAGGTGAACTTCAGAAGATCGCGTTCGGTGATGAATCGCTTCCCCGCCGCTCGCGGGGTGGTGACGGTGAGAAGCGCGCACGCGAGCGCGACAGACAACGTTCGGTCCCGTAGCCTTTCAACGGCGGGGTCATGGTTGAAAACAAGTCTGCGATCACCTCGTTGGCGTTGACCCCATAGGCGTTGCCGGTCAGTGTTTCGCGAATCTCCTTCTCCAGGCGCGCCCGATGTTCCACCATGCCTTGATGCTCCATGTCCTGCAGGACCTGTTTGAATTGAGGGCGCCGCCGATCCTCCGCTGCAAACCAGGCTGTGGCAACCTCGAGTGGCGAGCCGCCTTTCAGCAGGTTCAGCGGTCCGATGTACCCCGAGGACACATAGCCCGCGGCGTCCCGCCCGCGCAGAAGCTCGGCGCGAGGATACCGGCCGAACTGGGTGACTCGAGCCGGGCGCTCGCCCAGCTCCTGGTCGATGTCCCGGGTGATCAACGCCGGCCCACCCGTGCCCCATCCAATCGATCGGCCGTTGAGGCGGTTCTTGAGAGACGACTCCTTCAGCAGAAACTGAATCTCTCCGCCCGTCGAGTGTCCGAGAATGAGCAGAGGCCCGCGGGTCTTTTGTTCGAGAAGCTGGCGCACGCCCTCCGCCACGAGGCGGAAGGTATAGACCGCGTTCCGAACTCGTGTTTCGTCCGCGGAACACTTGCGGTCGAGGACGTAGCCCGGCACGCGATGCTCGTATGTGTGTTCTGTCCATCCTCCATTGGTGTGGTTGCCGGGAATGGTGATCAGGATGACCGGGAGGCGTTGCGCGAGAAACTGTCCAAGCCCGGCGCGGTTCAGCGGGTCCAGGAAGAACTCGTACCAATTGGCCGAGCCACCGTTGATGATGGCGAGCGTCGGCAAACCCGCTTCGGGTTTGTTGGGAATGAGATGCAGCCCCATGATGTCCCAGTCGAGACCGTAGGACTTGTAGCGCACCACTTCCCACCTGGCTCCGTATCCCAGCTCGCTGGATGAGATCGTCGCCAATTTTCTGGGATCGAACGCGCCGCCCGGCGCGGCGTCCGCGAGCGCCTTGACCGACCGGCCGCCATCCGGCAGATCCCAGCCCAGTTGGTCGAACACCGCTTGAGGCATCACTGAATAGCTGCGATCCGCACCCAGGAGATCCGCGACCTTCTGATCGGAGAGGTCCGCCCGACGCGCGATCGCTGCGGGGGCAAGCATGAGAACCGGGAGGAGCAGCCCCCCGACGAGTCGTGGCTTCATGATGGTCTCTATTTGAAGGTGACGATGAACTCCACGGGGTGTGATGGCCCCCCTCCCGGCTTCGGCGTCTCGACCGTGATGAGAAACGTCCCCACGCGGGCAGTCTGTTCAGGAGTCAGGATCACCGCGAGCTCGGTCGAACTGACCCACCGCGTGTCCAGCGTTCGTCCGGCGAACCTCACGACGGAGCTTGACGTGAAGCCCCGGCCCAGCACGCGGACCGGCGCGGAGCGTCCTTCCACGGCAACCGGCGGGACCACATCGCGCACCACCGGAATCGGATTGTAGAGATGCTTGGATTCCGGCCCGGGCCGCCGGATGGGCATCTCGTAATCGGCGTGAAAGGTCGTGTCCAGAATCCGGCCGTCCTTGATGACGGTGGCAATCCTCTTCGTGTTGCGGATGTCGGTCAGCGGGTCGGCTTCGAGAAGGACAAGATCGGCGACCTTGCCCTTCTCGATCGTACCCATCTTGGCGTCCAGCCCGAGAAGATCGGCGGCGTGCTTGGTCGCCGTCATGATCGCCTGCATCGGCGTCAGGCCGGCGTCGACCAGGAGCTCCAGCTCATGATGCAGGCTCAATCCGGGCGTGGTGGCGGCCGAGGAATCGGTACCGGAGTAGATCTTCCCGCCGGATTGCACGAATTTCGCGAGAAACTGCTGCACCTTCCGGTATCCCTCTTTGAATTGGTGGATCTCGTCGGCGGATCGGCTGTCGGGCCAATGGTACTGGCCGAGAACGACGAGGCGTTCGTCCACCGGAACATACGCGAGCGACGGAGTGTGGAAGAGACGAAGGTCTTCCCGTTCGTGATCGCGCGTGCGGTCGGTCAGTGCCTTCCATTCGAAATCCAGGGTCGGGTTGACGAAGACCCCCTGGCCGACGAGCTCCTTGATCAGCCGATCGAATTCCTCGGGCTCCATCCAATGATAGAGCGCACTGTTCTTGTGACCCGCCTCAACGATGCCGTCGGCCTCCTCAGGTTTGCGAATGACTTCCAGCCCACGCCGTGCGACCGCCGGCAGCGCGTTCGCGGCGGCCTCTTCCGACGGCAACCGGATCTCCCCGCAGAAGAAATATCGCGGCCCCCGCATCCTGCCGCTGTTGAAGCCCTGCTTGAGCGCGGCTTGCCAGTAGTAGGGATCGCCGACGTCGTACACGCTCGTGACGCCGTAGGCCAGGAACACTTCGCCGTGCCATTCCCGGTAGTGCACATGCGAGTCGATCAACCCCGGGACGATGAACTTGCCGCGGGCGTCGATCACCTCGGCGCCGCTGGGAGCGGCGGTGGGCGCCTGGCGTGCAATGTCGGCGATGAGACCGTCACGGATGAGGATCTGCGCGTCCGGGATCGGCGCGCCGCCGGATCCATCGATGAGCGTCCCTCCGCGGATGAGCAGCGACTGAGCCTGGAGCTGCGTCGTCGACATGCTCACGGCGACGCACAGTGACAGGAGCCATCGAACCGCCATGTTGGATCTCATGCTTGGCCCCATGCGGAGACGTGCGCTACGATACAGGAGCGTCCTACCAGTGGGCCAGTAGCGCAGTTGGGAGCGCGCATGAATGGCATTCATGAGGTCGCGGGTTCGACTCCCGCCTGGTCCACCAACCTCCGCTCGCCTGCATTCGTGAGCGAGCTATGGTTGGCAGGCCAACCTTCGCGCGCGGAACCCACGCGAAGGCCATCCAACTTCAACGAGCTCACGCACGAACAGGCGGAGGTTGTCCAGCCTTTGCTCATGAATGCGGGCGAAGGCTGCCCGCTGTAGCCTTGGCGGAGGAGGGCGCCTGAATCATGAAACGGCCCTCAACGACGCTCGGCTCGTATCGTGTCGCTCGCCCCAGCATAGCCTGACGTCCACCTCGGTCACTCCTCGTTGCTCCATACGGACCGCGCGCCAAACGGAAGAAGGCGCCCTGGGTCTTCTTCGTGTGCGTCTTCCGCGCCGCACGGCCGTAGTCGGCTTCACAAACCGAGCGGCCCGTTCCGGGATGACACAAACCTGACACATCTCTGACGCCGACCGTGACCCTCGCAATTAAGATACGACTACTCATGCTCCGGCCACCCCATTCGCTGCTCGTGGCGCTCGTGGCGACGACGGTCGCGGTCACAGCGGCGCTATCTTGGGCCGGATGGCGGCTGCTCGGTCAGCAACGCGCCATCGATGACCAGCGTGCGCGCGAGCAGCTCGAAACGAGTGCCGACGCCATCGCCGCGGGCGTCCGCGGGAAGCTGGCCGAAGCGGCCGAACACCTCAGCGGCTGGCTCTCCGATCCAGCGTCCTCGGCGCCAACGGTCGAGGACGCCGTCGTCGTGGCGGTCAGTCCGGACGAGGTCCTCGTCGCGCCGCGAGACGGGCTCCCGTTCGTGCCCGTTGTCAGAGCAGCGCCAGCTCCGGCCGACGTGTTCTCCACAATCGAAGCGATGGAGTTTGCGGAGAATCAACTTGGCTCCTCCGCCGAAAGATATCGCGTGGTCAGTCGCCATCGCGACGCGCGTGTACGTGCCGGCGCCTTGCTGCGATTGGGCCGAGTTCTACGCAAGTCGGGTGACTTCAATAGTGCGCTTGTCGTGTATCAGCAGCTCTCCGCATTGGGCGCCGTACGGACGGACGATCTCGCCGCGGAACTAGCAGGCCTCGATGGCCAGCGTGCAGCGCTTCTCGCCCTTGGAGATCGTGAAGGCGAGCGGCGCGTCGCCGTCCACCTGTTGCAGGGTCTGGATAGTGGGCGATGGCTCATCACGCGAGGGGCGGCGGAGTTCTATCGCGATGGCCTCGGCACGACCAGCCGGCCGGATTCGTGGCGGCTCGCGGACGCCTTGAGCGACTTGTGGCGCGAAGCCGACGGCCGCCTGACGGCCCGCGGCCAGCGCGTGTTCAGCAGGGACGGCAGGGCGGTGCTGGTGTTATGGCGTTCGAGCGAGAGCCGCACCGCGCTTCTGACGGCATTCGCTGAGCAGTTCTTCGCCTCGTCTGCCTCTGGAGCCGTCGCCTGGCAGTTGGCGGATCCGGAGGGCCAGCCGATCATCGGCGCCTCCGCCGCACCGACGCGTTCGGTCGCTCGCATCATCGGGAATTCCGACTATCCGTGGACCCTCCATGTGTGGGCCGCCTCGCCGCCTCCTGCCGGCACGCGAACGAATCGGACGATCCCCATCGTGATGATGACGGCCATGCTGGCGTTCGTGTGGGTCGCCGCGTATTTCATGGCTCGCGCGATCCGGCGCGAAGCCATTGTGGCGCGCCTGCAGTCGGACTTCGTTGCCGCGGTATCCCACGAATTCCGCTCGCCGCTGACCACGGTCCGGCAGATGGCGGAGATGCTCGAAATGGGCCGCCTTCCGACGGAAGAACGGCGGCACACGTACTACCAGATTCTCGCCGGTGAAGCGGCGCGCCTGCAGCGCCTGGTGGAGACGCTGCTCAATTTCGGCAGGATGGAAGCCGGCGCCCAGCGGTATCGCTTCGTTGATCTCGACGCCGCGACGCTCGTGGGAGAGGTCGTCCGCGACCTCGAGCCTCAGGCGCGCGATGCTGGCAAGGAGATTGAGATCAGCGGTCCTGACGGCGGAGTGCGGGTGCTGGCCGACGAGAGCGCGTTGTCCGTGGCTCTGCGGAACCTGATCGACAACGCGATCAAATACTCGCCCGATCGGGCGACCGTGTGGGTTCAATGCCGGCAGGAGAACGATCGCGCAGTGATTTGCGTGATCGATCACGGCGTGGGTATCCCGCGATCGGAACAGCAGGCGGTTTTCCGCAAGTTCGTGCGCGGCCGGGCGGCGATTGACGCGAATATCAAAGGCACCGGCGTTGGACTCTCGATGGTGCAGCAGATCGTGCTCGCGCACGGCGGCGAGATCCGGCTCGACAGCGAGCCCGGGCGCGGCAGCACGTTCACGCTGCTGCTCCCAGCACAGGCTTCGGACTCCGGGCGACCGGCTCCGGTCGTACCCAGCCCGCAGCCTGAAGCCCGAAGCCCGGAACCAGGGCTTTCACGATGACCAGGATTCTCATCGTCGAAGACGAGCCCGGCATTGCGCTGGCGCTCGAAGACGACCTCACCCTGGAAGGCTACGGAGTGGAGGTCATCCAGGATGGGCTCGCGGCCGTGAAGCGAGCGCGGGAGGAGCGCTTTGACGCCATTCTCCTTGACGTGATGCTGCCTGGCAAAGACGGATTCGAAGTGTGTCGCGAGCTTCGCCGGAGCGGCGTGCGGACGCCCATCCTGATGCTCACGGCGCGTGCGCAGGAAGCCGAGAAGGTGCTTGGTCTCGAAGCGGGCGCAGACGACTACGTCACGAAGCCGTTTGGCGTACGCGAGCTTCGCGCCCGCATCGCGGCGCTCTTGCGCCGCAGCCAGGCCGGATCTGCACCCGCGGTCGTCCGCATCGGCGATGCCGAAGTGGATTTTGCACGCGGGGAGATCAGGCGAGGTCCGGAGACAACTCCGCTGACGCCGCTCGAGTTCCGGCTCTTGCAGGCGTTCGTCCGCGCCCGTGGACGCATCCTCACGCGCGAACAGTTGATTACCGAGGCGTGGGGACCGAACACGTTTGTGACCGATCGCGTGGTCGACAACCACATCGGCAGCCTGCGCAAGAAGCTCGAACCCGACGTGGCGGAGCCTCGATACCTTCGAAACGTCCGCGGTCTTGGGTACCGGTTTGACGTGTGAAGGCTATGACTGTTCAGCCGAGTTCTTCCGATTCACTGAACAGTTATCTGACACAAAGCTGACGATGTCTGAGCTGGTGTTCGCACAATCGATTGGTAGTCTGCACGCCGACCCTTCGACAAGCTCAGGGTCGTCCTGAGCCACGTCGAAGGACGAGGAGTGACACCATGAACCGACTGACCGTCATGTTCATCGCGGCGCTGCTGGCGGCGGGATTGCAGACGATCGGTGCACAGCAGACCAATGCACAGGGCGAGAAGCAGCTCGCGAGCGCACAGCACAAGGCGACCGTTGATGGCGACCTGAAAGGCGCCATCGAGGAGTACAAGAAGATCGTGGCCGGCGCCGGGACGAACTGGGCGTTGGCGGCGCAGGCGCTCGTGCGGATGGCCGAGTGCTATCAGAAGCTTGGCGACGGTGAGGCGCGCACGATCTACGAGCGCGTCGCGCGCGAGTTCGCCGATCAGAAGGACGCCGCGGCTGAAGCCCGGACACGCTTGGCTGCGCTCCAGCGCGGACGCGCTTCAGGGGCCGGCCCCTCCATACGTCGGCTGTGGGACGGATCCGACATCGTCGTCCCCAGTCGGCCTTCTGCGGATGGTCGCTATGTCTCGATGGTGGATTACCCGACGACGAACGTCGCCCTTATCGATCTCACGACGGGCGCGCGGCAGCTGTTGACAAAGGCCCGACCTCTCGAGGGCGCGATCTACTCGCTCGTCTCACCAGATGGACGACAGGTTGCCTATAGCTGGTATAGCGCAGGCGGCGACGAATTCGAGCTGCGCGCCGTCGCTGCCGACGGCGCAACGTCACGCCCGTTGTACAGGAATCCGGAGGTTGACTACATTCAGCCGGCCGACTGGTCTGCCGACGGACGCCGCCTGCTCTGTGTCGTGGCACGAAAGGACCGCACGAAACAGATCGCTGTCCTCGATGTCGCTTCGGGAACCCTGCGCGTGCTGAAGAGTACCGAATGGAACGGTCCCGGTGGCGTCACGTTCTCACCCGATGCGCGTTATCTCGCGTACGACCTCCCACAAGCCCCGCAAGACCAGGACGCGACCTCGCGAGACATCTTCGTCATGGCCGCTGATGGCAGTCAGGAAGCGGCAGTGGTACGACATCCGGCGAACGACGTGGTGCTCGGGTGGGCGCCCGACGGCAAGCGGCTCTTGTTCTTGAGTGATCGCGCACAATCGAACGACGCCTGGGTGATTCAGGTCACAAACGGAAAACCCATGGGCCCCCCGGAACTCGTCAAACGTGATCTGGGAAGGATCGTCCCGATGGGGTTCACACGGTCGGGCGCGTACTACTACGGCGTGAGCACGACGCTGCGCGAGCTCTACGTAGCGTCGATCGACGTTCGAGAAGGACGCGTCGCAGAGGCTCCGGCGCCGATAAGCCCGAACTTCGTCGGCCTGAAACTGTCGGCCGACTGGTCGCCGGACGGCCGGGCGCTCGCGTATGCGGCGATGAAGCAAGGAGAACCATCGCCTATCCGCATTCGCGACCTTGCCAGCGGCGACGAGCGGGAGTTGAAGACGTCGCTGAACTGGGTGCGAAAGCTCCGCTGGTCACCCGACGGCGAATCGTTGGCGTTTCGCGCCAACGACCGCCGCCATGGCTGGGGCATCTATCGCATCGCCCTGCGCACGGGCGACGTCACGGCGATCGATCCAAAATCCGGCGTGATCTCCGATCTGGCGTGGTCGCCCGACGGCATGAGAATCTTCTACGCGCAACCCGGCAAGGTATTCCTGCGCGAGCTTGCGACGGGACAGGTCATGCTGATCTACCCTGGTCAACCGACGCAGTCGGCCACTTACTTCGCGATTTCCCCCGAGGGGCGGAGGATGGCCGTCGCCGATCAGAACGACGAGGCACATTGGACGGCCCTGAAGATCGCTTCGATGTCGGGAGAGCTCCGTGAGCTGCTTCGGGTACAGGCGCCCGAGGACATTGCGAGCAGTTTCGCGTGGACGCGCGACGGAGTAAGCCTGATCATCCCGCGGACCAGCGGCCGCAATCCACAGGCTGCGCAGGCCGAACTGTGGCGGGTGCCGGTCGACGGCAGTAAGCCGGAGCGACTCGGATTGACCATGACGGAACCGACCGATCTCCGCCTTCACCCGGACGGACGACAGATTGCGTACGTCGCCGGTGAGTATCGGGCGGAGATCTGGGTAATGGAGAAGTTCCTGCCCGCGGTGAGCGCGAAGAAGTAGGAGAGATGGGAGGATATCGAAGCGCGTTCAGGGGAGCGCGGCGCGCCACATTTTGTCGACGATGTCCGAGAGTGGTTGCGTCTGCCACACCCGAATGAAACTGCTCGCTCTGGCCAAGGTAAACAAGACGACGCGATTTCTCTCGATGGCACACGTGCTCAAGCCGGCCGTGATGGCAGCGTTTGATCTGACCTGAACGCAAAATCGTAATGGTGTGGCTGGCTGTCGCCGTGCTCGCGATCCCTCTGGGACTGGATCTCTGCATGCCGGTCCCGGAGGACAATCCGCTCACGGCAGAAAAGATCGAGCTCGGGCGGCGGTTGTTCAACGACCGCCGCCTCTCGCGCGAGGGTTCCATCTCGTGTTCGTCGTGTCGCGACCCCGGGCATGTTTTCGCCGTCACGTTGCACCACGTGCGCCCTCGAGAAAGCCGCTCGACAACGCCGCGAATTGTTGCGCGGTGAGCCGATCGGCGTCGGAGCCATCGAGTCCCGCGATCCCTGCGACGTCAATCGGGATGTGACAGTCCGGGTCGCCCACCTTTCTCAAGAATCGTTCAACCTGACCCACTTCCGCCTCGGTTGCGCACAGCATCCTCAAGTCGAGTCCGAGCAGGTAGGCGCCGGCCTCGCGATATTCCACACGACTGTCGAGCACCTCGTCACTGAATCGGCGATCGCCAGTCTCCTCGTACTGGCGCAGAATCATGACCAGGTCTTGAAGATCGTGGCGACGCCCGTGAGGATCATCGAGATACGAAACCATCTTCAAGAGCGCCAAAACAACCAGAGGCACGACCTTCGCCCTGAGTCCAGTCGCGAGCTCACCTTCGACCGCGTCAACGAAGACATGCTCGAATCCCACGACGGTCATCCTGCTCTCGGATTGCGGCCAAACAATCTGCTGTTCGCGCCGCGCTTTCGGGCCGACGGGAAGAAGGTCGAATCGGGCGCCACCCGGCGCATGCCACCGGTGTTCGCAACGGGGATCCCGCCGCCAACCAACGGCAATGAGCGTGTCCGTGACCTTGGGCAGCTCGTCGAGGTCCAGCCCAAGAACCGCATCGACGTCTTCAGTCATTCGGTGCTCGTCTGGCAGCCAGAAGCGGTAGGCAATCGCTCCAATGAGAACAAGGTCGACGTGGCGTTCTCCGCACACACGTTGAAGGTCCCTAAACCCGTCCGCCTGTTCGGGCAGCAGAGCGTTCATGCTTTCAGATGGGTCTCTCTGATTTGCGCCGCGGTCTCAAGGGCGCGCGGGTGTCCGTCGTGAAGAAGCTCTGCGTAAATGAGCCAGGGATGCGCGACGTCGACGTGGTTCACGGTTCGCCATTTCCATTTCTGACCAAAGCCGCGAAGGATGGTCACAGGACCGTGTCTGTCCGGCACGAGCCTGAGCTCCCGCTGAAGCGCCGGAGTGAATGGGTCGACAAACAGTGTCACCCCTTCCCCTCGGTAGAAACGATCGATCTCATACGCCGCGACTCCCCCGGTGACCGCCCACTTGGTGTTCGCCTGCGCTGCGGTATCCGCAAGGCCACGGACAAAAGCCTGCGGATCTCGTTCTGGCGCACGAAACCGCCCGACCAAGAGATGCGGACGTAACACCTGGTTGTAGCCAGCCAGGAAATCGTCGATCAATCGCCGATCACCGGTCAGTCTGTACCGTTCCTTTCCGGCCGGTCGGAGCACACCCAGATGAACCAATCGTTGACGGCCTTCGGCGGCCGCGGTCTTGCCGATACCGGCGGCCTCGGCCAGCTTCCGAATCGGCCATGTGAGGGCGGCAGGATCCGCAAGAAGCGCAAAGAACAACTGAATCAGCGCTGGCCCCGGTCGCCGGCGAGTCGGGTCAGGCCGGGCCTCCCGTCGACCAAGGATGAGGATGTGATACTCGTCGCCCAGCTTCAGGTGCATGTTGCCAACTCGGTCCAAGAAGTTCACACCAGCCGCTGCGAGGCGCTCACCAGTCGGACGCGGTATGTAGCGTGCCAGGAGCAAGAGCGGCAACCGATTTCTTTTGACCACCTCCAGGTGTTCGGCGATCACCGCGTTGGTGATCGCCTGGTCGAGAAAAGTCCGCTTCGTCTCCACGACGAGTGTGAAGACACGTCGAGGCGTTTTGAGCTTCACGCGGGCATCTGGACGTCGGTCGGCCACCTTTGGAGCCAACGTCAGCTCAACCCCGCGGATGAACCCCATGTCCCGGAGAGGATCCAGTTGGGTCGCCAGATCGCGCTTCTGGTCAGCACCGGTCATGTCCGTAATTATCGCATGTCCGTTACTAACGGCCAATAGGCATATAAGGACGGCCCATACAGAGGAGGCTCTCCGCCCCGCTGGTCTCTTTCATACGTTGGGCCGCAAATCGGACGATCACAGAAGAATCCGCCACCTTGACCAAAACTCGACACAATCTCGACCCACAGAAGACCGCGCCGCCGTGACTTTGGACCGGAGATGAGGGAAGCTACCCTCACCTCCCGATGGCGACACAGCGTGCGTGGCTTGGCGCCTCACGGCGCTTGATCCTGTTGTTCGTCCTCGTGTTGCTCGTTCCAGCAACGGCAGTCGTCTGGCTGGGCGTTCGGTTGATCGAGCAGGACCGCGCGCTCGCGTCTCGCCAACTTCGGGAACGCCGGGAGAGCGCCGCCGATCGCCTCATTGCCGGCCTCGAGCAAGCCGTATCCTCCACCGAACGGCGTCTCGCCGGTGAGCCAACCGGATTGCCAATCCGACCAGACGATGACGTCGTGCTCGTGACATTCGGGCCGACGGGCATCGAGGCTCACCCGAAAGATCGCTTGCTCTATCTTCCGATGGTGCCTCCTGGACCCGCGGAGCCGACCGCGGCATTCGAGGCCGGTGAAGCGCTCGAGTTCCGCGCGAAGGACTATCAAGGCGCGGCTGCAGCGTTTCGGACGCTGGCCAGGTCGCTGTCGACGACCGTGCGCGCGGGCGCGCTGCTGCGTCTGGCGCGGACGTTGAGAAAAACGGGCCGCGGCGATGAGGCATTGCGCGCGTATGCCGATCTCGCGCACATTCCGGACGCACGCCTGTCGGGACTGCCGGCCGATCTGGTGGCGCGTCGCGCGCGGTGCGTCCTCTTAGAAGAGCTCGGACGAACCACCGAGCTCGGTGAAGAGGCCCGTTCGCTTCAGACGGATCTCCTCGCCGCGCGCTGGCCCCTCGACCGCGGCGCATTCCTGGCGTACGCCGAGCAGATCAATCGTTGGCTTGGCGTCGAGCAGACGATCGCCACGGACCGCGACGCCTTGTCGGCCGCGTCCGAGTGGATCTGGCGGCAATGGGCCGCTTCGGATCGCGGAGAGTTCCATGCC
The DNA here is from genome assembly GCA_016178075.1 of Acidobacteriota bacterium. Classification (GTDB taxonomy): domain Bacteria; phylum Acidobacteriota; class Vicinamibacteria; order Vicinamibacterales; family JACQTH01; genus JACQTH01. Next base: position 5,055 of record JACOUA010000187.1, on the reverse strand, counting down.
GCCGGCCGCCGCGCGCCTCGTTTCGCCGGAGTCGGCATAACCATTTTGTGGCAATCGCCTGGCGATCGGTTGGTGGCCCTGTTGGCCGGTCCACGGTTCCAGCTGAGGGAATGGTTCGACGGGCCGCGATCGGCATTGGACGCCCGGGGACTCCGGGTGGCGCTCTCTGACGCGGACGGCCAGGCCGTCCTCGGCACATTGCCGACGGACCTCTCCGCGACGGAGCGGCGCACTGCCGCGGTGACGCATCTTCCGTGGACCGTCTTCGTCGGCAGTGCCGACGTGGCTGCGGATCTTGACGAGCTCGCCAACCGCCGCCGGCTGCTCCTCACCGGTCTGACGCTCCTGGTCGGCCTCCTCATCGCCGGCGGCTATTTCATCGTTCGCGCGGTCTCGCGGGAATTCGCCGTGGCCCAACTGCAGTCGGATTTTGTCTCTGCCGTGTCGCACGAGTTTCGCACACCGCTCACGTCGCTGCGCCAGTTCACGGACCTGCTCAACGATGACCCCGATCTGCCGGCCGGGAAACGACGGACCTTTTATCAAGCCCAGGCTCGCGCGACCGAACGCCTGCGCCGCCTGGTGGAGTCGCTGCTGGATTTCGGCCGGATGGAAGCCGCCGCGCGCCCGTACCGGCTCGAACGGGTGTCCACAGCGCCACTCGTCGGCGGCATCGTCGAGGACTTTCGACGTGACGGAACCCCGGACGGATTCACGATCGAGGCTTCGATCAACGAAGACAGTGGCGCGGTCGATGTAGATCCTGATGCGTTCGCGCGAGCGCTTTGGAATCTGCTCGACAACGCCATCAAGTATTCGGGGTCGAGCCGAACCGTGTCCGTGAACGTGGAAGTCCGGGACGGCTCGGCCGCCATCAGCGTCCGCGACCGTGGCATGGGCATCCCGCGTCACGAGCACGACGAGATCTTCAAGAAGTTCGTCCGCGGCGCGGCGAGTCGCGCGCATGGCATCAAGGGCACGGGCATCGGCCTGGCGATGGTGCGGCATATCGTGGAGGCACACGGCGGACGTGTGCGCGTCGAGAGCGCACCGGGTGAGGGCAGCACGTTCACGATCGTGCTGCCGGCCGCGAGCACGGGCGGTGGCCTTCACACCTCGTCGGTGAAAGCAGATGACCGTGACGAGCCACGGTCGCGAGTGGAGCGAGCGATGGCAGGTCGCGGGGGTGGGGCCCCGCGACAGACTTAAACACGATGGCTCGCATCCTGATTGTCGAGGACGAACCGGACATCGCCCTGGGTCTAGAGGAAGACCTCACGCGACACGGCTATGAAGTGGAGGTCGTGCGTGATGGTGACGCGGCCGTCCGGCGTGGGCGCGACCAGGCGTGGGACCTCATCCTGCTCGACGTCATGCTGCCGTACCGCGACGGGTTCGAGGTGTGTCGGGAGTTGCGCAGCGGCCGCGTCAAGACGCCGATCATCATGCTGACCGCGAAGACGCAGGAAGCGGAGAAGATTCTGGGCCTCGAGTTCGGCGCCGACGACTACGTGACCAAGCCGTTCAGCGCGAACGAACTGCGGGCGCGAATCAAAGCCGTGAGGCGCCGCTTCGAGGAGGATTCGGCTGGCGTGTACCGCTTCGGCGACTGCGAGGTCGACTTCGACCGCGCCGAGATCCGGCGCGGAGGCCAGCCGGTGGACGTCACCGCGCTCGAGTTCCGTTTGCTGCGTACGCTGATTCGCTGCCGGGGCCGTGTCCTCACCCGCGAGCAACTGATCCAGCAGGCGTGGGGACCGGACACCTACATCGGGGACCGCGTCGTGGACACGCACATTCTCAATCTGCGCAAAAAGATTGAGCCCGTGCCGGCGCGGCCGCAGTTCCTGCACAGCGTGCGCGGCATCGGGTATCGGTTCGATGGCTGAAAACTCGACCGAATCTCGACGCCGGCGGAGCGGAAGCTCGACGCATAGTCTCTAAAGTGGAGCGCGAAGGAGAACCTGCGATGAGATGTGCCACTCGAACAGTCCTCGCGCTTCTTTCCGCCGTGCTGCTGCTCGCGGCCGGCCTCGCCGCCCAAAAGACTGATTCCGCCCCGGCGCTGCTGCGCGCCGCCACGGACAAGGCCGTCGTCGACGGCGATCTGAACGGCGCGATCAAGCAGTATCAGACCATCATCGACACGTTCAAGACGGATCGCGCCGTTGTCGCGACAGCACTCGTACGCATGGCCGACGCGTATCAGAAGCTCGGCGACGCCGAGCCTTCCCGCAAGATCTACGAGCGCGTGGTGCGCGAGTTCGCCGATCAGAAAGAGGCCGCCGCCGAAGCCCGCGCGCGGCTGGGCAGCGACCCGACGGCGCAAAAACCCGGCGTCGTGACGCGGCAGGTCTGGACCGGCCCGGAGGCGTTCCAACCTTATAGTTCACCCTCACCCGACGGCCAATACCTCAGTTTTCCACAACAGAGGGCAGGCGGTCTTGCCGTGCGCAACCTGAGAGAAGGCACAAGCCGCCCTCTCTTCACCGATTCGACTGGCTCTGCAGTCTTCTCGAGCTCGGTTTTCTCTCCAGACGGCCGCCAGTTGGCGTATGAGTGGGGTACGTCAAAGGATCTCAAGTTCGACCTGCGCATTCTTCCGTTCACCGGTGGTGAGGCGGCACAGCCTCGGATCGTGCATCGAAACGAAGAGACTGCGAGAATACGGCCGTACGCCTGGACTCCTGACGGCAAGCAACTGCTCGTGCTCCGTTCGTTGAAGGACGCCACGAACCAGATCGCCATGGTTTCGGTTCAGGATGGATCCGTTCGCGTCCTGAAGTCTCTCGCGTGGCAGTACGCGAGGCTGAGCCTCTCTCCCGACGGCCGGTATCTCGCATACGACGCCCCGTCCGGGGACGGCGACCCGACGGCGCCGAGAGACATTTTTGTGCTGGCCGCGGACGGAAGCCGGGAAACCGCGGTGGTGCAGAGTCCCGCCGACGATAGTTCGCCATTGTGGTCACCGGACGGCTCCCAAATCGTTTTCCTGAGCACCCGTACCGGGAACACTTCTCTCTGGAGGGTGCCGATCGAGGGAGGAAAACCGAAAGGTCCGGCGGAATTGGTCAAAGCGGATACGGGCCAGATCCGTCTCCAGGGAATGACGCGAAGCGGGAGTCTCTACTACCTCGTGCAAACCGTTCGCCGCACAAACGTCTACTTCGCCGAGCTGGATGGGACAATGAAGACGGCCAAGGCGCCTGTGCTCGCAACCGAGCGGTTTATCAACTCGAATCTTGGCCCCAGATGGTCGCCGGATGGCCAGTATCTGGCCTACGTTTCGCGTCGCGGGAAGGGCGCGGACGGCATGGATTCGGCCGTGCTCGTGATTCGAACGCTCGAGACGGGCGAAGAGCGAGACCTTTCCATGCCGAAGGGGGCTGGCAGGGACAGTAGTCTTATGATATCGCCGAAGTGGTTCCCCGACGGCCGTTCGGTACTCGTGAAGGGGTTCCTCGGCGGAAAGGAGGACCTGTTTTACCGCGTGGATCTGGCGAGCGGCCATGCCGAGCTGCTGCCCGGGGCCAAGGGCGCAGGAGGGGGCGCAGGAGGACTAGGCGCCAACGCGATTTCCCCCGACGGGAAAACCATTTTCTACATTGCCCAGGAGGACGCAGGGTCAACAGCAACGATGAGAGAACTGGTGCGATTCGATATTGACAGCCGCCGCGAGACGGTTTTGAAGAGCGGCCAGCTTTTCTTTTCACTCGCGTTATCGCCAGATGGCACGCAACTGGCCTCCGCGCGGAACGAGGATCAGAGTCAGAGTTTCTACCTTGAAGTGATGCCGAGCGGCGGCGGTGAAACGCGCGAGGTGTTCCACGCCGCGGGCCTCTTGAACCCTGACGCGCTGGCATGGTCTCCGGACCAGCGGTACCTGTTGTTCGTCAGACGAGGGAATAACGAATCCTACGTCCTCTGGCGGGTCCCGGTGGCCGGAGGAGAGCCTGAACAGATCGGTATTTCGGTGACGGGGAGGCTCGTGTATCCGCAGGTGCACCCCGACGGCCGCCGGCTGACATTCGCGTTGTTCGAAACTGGCGCGAGCGAAATCTGGGCCCTGGAGAACTTCCTGCCCAGGGCACGCGCAGTGCGGTGAGCCATGCGCTTCACTGTTCTTGCGGTGCTTCTCTTCGCCCTTCCGGCGGAGAGGAGCGGTGTCCCGCTGGGCCTGGACGCGTACCGGCCTGTGCCCGAGACGAATCCGCTGACGCCTGAAAAGATCGCGCTCGGGCGGCAGCTCTTCTTCGACCGCCGGCTGTCGCGCGATCGCACGATTGCCTGCGCGAGCTGTCACGAGCCGCAACTGGCGTTCACCGACGGGCGGCCGGTCGCGGTGGGCATCGAGGGTCGCACCGGCGCCCGCAACGTTCCAACCCTGATCAATCGCGTCTACGGGAAGTCACACTTCTTGGACGGGCGAGCCCCGAGCCTGGAGCGGCAGGCGCTCGAGCCGATCCAGAATCCCAGCGAAATGAACATGACTCTGGTCGACCTGCTCACGAGGCTCGATGGCGACCCGGATTACGCGACTGGATTTCGATCAGTCTTCGGTCGTGGCCCAAACGCAGAAGGCGTCGCGTTCGCCATCGCGTCGTAGTCGTACGTGCGGAGCATTCTTGCGGGTGATGCGCCCTTCGATCGGTACATAAACGGCGAGGTCGCCGCTTTGTCGGACCAAGAGAGACGCGGGCTGCAGCTGTTCCGCAGCAAGGCCAATTGCGCGGCCTGCCACGTCGGCCCCACGTTCACCGACGAGCGCTTTCACAACACAGGCATCGCCTGGCGAGATGGAGCAATTCGTGACGAGGGTCGCTTCGCCGTTTCAGGAAATCCCCTGGACCATGGCGCATTCAAGACGCCGACGCTCCGTGAAATCGCCCGCAGTGCGCCGTACATGCATGACGGCAGTCTGGCAACGCTCGACGCCGTTGTCGACTTCTACAGCGACGGCGGGCGCCAGAATCCCGGCATCGACCCCGAGATTCACCCACTTCACCTGTCGGTGGAAGAGAAGCAGGCGCTCGTCGCGTTCCTGAGATCGCTTTC
>JACOUA010000457.1 GCA_016178075.1 Acidobacteriota bacterium | reverse complement strand
CCCCGGCACCCCGCCAAGCTCCTCGCTCGCGGGGGCCCCTACGCCCCGCTCCGCTCGTCGTTTGGATGGCGGGGACCCCGGCACCCCGCCAAGCTCCTCGCTCGCGGGGGCCCCTACGCCCCGCTCCGCTCGTCGCGGGACGCCTCGCGGTTCAAGCGAAATAGGTCCGGAGGGTCCGAGAAAATCCGCGAGGGTCCGACGTGACCGGCAGCCGGAGCTTACAAACTTGGCCGCGGGTCTGTCAAACGGCTGAGATAGTCCCGGGTCCCGGCCTTCACTTATAGAATGCCGCCGTGGATCGCCTGCTCGAGGCCACTCAGGAAGCTGAGCGCCGCCACTTCTGGTTTCGCGGCTTCCGGCGGTTCCTGCGGCCCTTCCTCGACGGGGGCGTCGCCGGTGTCGCGCGACCCCGGATTCTGGACTGCGGCTGCGGGACCGGCGGCAACTTCCGGCTGCTCGACGCGTACGGCCGGACGTTCGGCTGCGAGCTGACGCGGACCGGGATCGAGTTCGCCCGCCTGCATCATCATCGTCTGACCCGCGCGAGCGTGACGCACCTGCCCTTCCCCGATTGCCGCTTCGACCTCGTCACCTCATTCGACGTGCTCTACTGTCTGGAGGACGCTGACGAGATCGCCGCCGCGCGCGAGATGTGGCGCGTGCTCAAGCCCGGCGGCGCCGCGGTGATCAACGTGGCGGCGATGCGCATCCTTACGGGGAACCATTCAGTACTCAGCGAGGAAGTGCGACGCTACAGCAAGCAGAGCCTGCGCCGCTTGCTTGTCGACACCGGCTTCACCGTCGTCCGCATGACCCACACGTACGCGACGTTGTTTCCGGTGATGCTGCTCGTCCGGACCGGGCAGCGTCTGGCCGGCCTGGCCGCCGAGGAGCACGCCAGTCGCGAAATCACCGTGCCCCCGTCACCTGTCAATGAGATCCTGTCGGGAGTCCTGACACTCGAATCGATCGCGCTGCGGTTCGTCGACATGCCCGTCGGCAGCTCGATCCTGTGTCTCGCGCGCAAGCCGACTCGCTAGACGCGGTGCAGAATCGCCACGCGGCGCCGGCCGCCTGGTAGTCCAACGACCGAGCACGGCTCAGATCAGTCTTTGACGTTCAGTTCGAAAATCCTGAGCCCGAGACGGCGCGGGTCGGTGCTCCGGCGGAAGGACCGTTGCTCGCCTGGAACGAACGTATGGTCCGTCTCGATCGCAATCTGTCCTTCCGGCGCGTCGAGCGTCAACGCCGGAATCCTGATCATCCACTCGAAATCTTCCGATGGCGTGTAACGCCCCAGGATCCGCGTGCCGCTCCTGACCACGACCGTTGGCGGAGCATTGAAGTACCTCAACGGCGATTCGCCTTTGATGTGAAGCGCGAGCGCCTGTCCGTGGTGACGGACGCGGACGACGGCGCGCTCGCTCGTCCAACGCCAGAGCGCGCCCGTGGCGGGGTTGTATTCGGGCTCATGCCACCCTTCACCGAAGCCGAACACCAGCGACCCTTCGTCCTGAAGATCGAACTGCTCCACACTGGTCGGCGGAACATGCGCGGCGCCTGAAATGGATGCGGCGCTGATGTCGAGCGCCGCGTAGCCGCCCTCGCCACCGAGCGCCGCAGCGGGAATTCGAGCGAAGCGCAGGAAGAACGCCGACGGCTCGACGGTCCAGGTCGCCACCTCACGCTGATCGATCGTCGCGCGGAACACGGCGGGACCATCCGCTGCGCGCCCGAGATGACGCCCGCCGACAACCAGCGTCGCGTCGTTCGAGCGACGGCGGACCCACGCGCGGACCGGTCCAATCGATGGCCCGCGACCCATCTCGCGCGCCATGCCGGCGGTTTCGGGCGTCAGGGCAAATCCTTCCTCCGCGAACCAGCCGGGCGGCGCGATCTCGTACCAATCCACCTCGCTGGGACGCGCGCCGCCCAACAGGCGGTCGTGGCGGAACGGCCAGCGATAGGCGCGCACGAGGCGACGGGATCTCGGATCCACGAGCGCCAGGTCGGTGCGCTTCGGATCCGCGAGGAACCAGAGCGGCCGCGGGCTGCCCGACTTCCAATGCTGGTCGAGCTCCAGCCATTCCCGTCGCGGGGGCGCCGGGAGCGCTCTCGCCTTCAGATCGGCGGCGCCGAACGACCGCGTGAACACGTGGTGCATCCCCACCGTCCGGTCGTCCGCGACTCCCCCCTGGCGCAGATCGGCGAGCGCTGCGGCGATGGGACTCGGGGTCGCGCCGTAGGCCGCCACCATCGGGTAACCGATCCACATCGAGACGACGGCCAGCGCGAGCGCGGCTAGCGGGGCGCGCCGCCGTACGACAACCCGCAACCCACAGATCGCCAGGTATCCCATCGCCGGCATGAACGGGAGCGCGTATCTGACGGTGACGGTCTCGTGAAAGACGAGATGAAACAACCCATAAGGCAGCATCACCGCGCCGATCACGACGAGCGCCGCGCGTCCCCGCCAGACGAGCTCCACAGCGCCGAGGATCGCGAGCATCACGACCGCCCACCCGAGCGCCGGGGTCTCCCAGGGCGCGATGAAGGTGCGCCACAGCGCGAGCCCGAGTAACCTGGGCGTAAAGCCGGTGGCCAGCATCTCGACGCCGGTCAGATCCTCGCCGCCCTGGTTCAGCACCGCGGTGAGGTACCGCGAGGGGCTGCCGATCACAACGAGCATCGGGATCGCCCAGACGAGCACCCCCACCGCCAGTGTGAGGGCGCTCCCCAGCATCGCGCCGGCCGCGTCCTCGCCAATCCGATCCAGCACGACGATGATCAAGAGCGGCAGCGTGAGCCAGGCCGCCTGCGCGCGAAGCCCGATCGCGAGTCCGGACAGGAGCGCACCGAGGACGATCGCGCGACCCGATGACGCGAGATCGGATCTTCCGGCTGACCAGCCTCCGCCAAGGCTTCCGCCTTCGCCCTCCGGGCTTCGCGCGAAGGCGGAAGCCGGAAGCCACGAAGACTGCTGCTCACGCCCGGCGCGGGCGTGGCGCTGCCGCACGAATGCGGTCGCCAGAACGGCCTGTGCCACGAGCGACACGAACAGCCCTGGTACGTCGCTCAGCGGACGTACGGTCGTGAACCAGAAGAGTGGCGACGCGAGGGTCAACACGACGCCTGCGGCGGCGAGCAGAACGGCCCTGAGGCGCTCAGGCTCTGAACCAGGAGTCCCGGGCGGGGTGCGCCTCAGCCCTTCGAGGCACCCGAAGAGGTGCGCCAGCGGAAGGACCGACAACGCGCCGAACAGCACGCCCCATACCGCGATCGCTCGCGCCTCCGGCTGCATCCCCTTCGCCGACAGCTTGGTCAACGCGACGAACACCGGATAGCCGGGCGGATGTGGACGGTGCTCGACCGGATCGAAGCGGTGGATGGCGAGCGCGAAGTTGACCGAATCGAGATCTTCCAGCGTTGGCGCAAGATGCGTGACATGGGCGGCCACGAACCCGAGCCCGAGCGCCAGAAGGAGCGCGAGTGGAACTCTGGGAATCGTCGATCGTTCGGCCTTGGAAAAAAGGGGCGTCACACGGGACGAACACGGAGACGCTCGTTCAGGCTTCCGGTGCGGTACCCCTGCAGATCGATCGTCACGTGCTGATATCCGATCGCCTTCAGCTCCCGCACGATCGTCGCGCACGTGTCGGGCTCGAGGGCGCGGGCCATTTCGTCCCGACCGAACTCGAGCCGCGCGATCTCGTCGTGGTGCCGGACCCGCATTACCCTGAAGCCCAGCGATCGCAGCACGTCTTCGGCGCGCTCGATCATCCGCAGCTTCTCGGGCGTCACCTCGCTCAGATAGGGCACCCGCGACGACAGGCACGCCGACGCGGGCTCGTCCCAACTCGACAGCCCGGCGCACCGTGACAGGTCGCGGATTTCGTCCTTGCGCAGATCGACCTCGTCGAGCGGGCTTCGGACGCCGAACTCGCGAGCAGCGGCGCGGCCGGGCCGATAGTCGCCGCGATCGTCGGCGTTGCTGCCATCGATGACGGCGTCGAACCGGCGCTCGCGCGCGAGCGCGGTCAGCCGGGCGTACAGCTCGCGCTTGCAGTAATAGCAGCGATTGGCGGGATTCGCCCGGTATTCGGGCAGCTCCACCTCGCGCGTCAGGATGAATTCGTGGTTGAACCCGAGCTCCCCGACCAGCCGCGTGGCCAGGGCGCGGTGATGGACGGGGTAGCTGGGGCTGTCGGCGGTGATGCAGAGCGCGCGCGGTCCGAGCTCCGCGGTCGCCACGTAGGCGACGTAAGCACTATCCACGCCGCCGCTGAACGCGACGACGACGGATCCCAGGTCTTTGAGGGTCTGATGCAGCCGCTGGTCTTTACTGGCTGGGGCGTTCACTCACTCTTCCCAATCCTCTTCGTCGCTTTCCTCTTCCTCGTCCTCTTCGCCGTCGAAATCCTCGGACTCCTCTTCGTCGTCGTCGTCGTCCTCGTCCTCATCGTCCTCGTCGTCATCGTCGGCGGCGTAGTCGAGCTCGATCGGAGTGGTCGAGACGACTTCGAGATTGGTGCCGCACTGGGGGCAACTCAGGAGGTCGCCTTTGTCGACGTCGAACTCGTCGACTTCGATGTCCTCTTCGCATTCGGGACAGGTTGCCATAGGGACTCCTGGGACCGCTTCGCACGAGGCGAAAGCGCCCGTCCGGAACAAGGTTCGGATTATAAGCAGAACCTGATAAAGTCTGCAATGCAACGGGAAAGTGCCCACGCGCCAGCCGTTCATTAAGGTTTCGCTCACCTCACTCCGATAAGCAGACGAATGGCTGGAGGACTGGCCGCCCACAAGACCGTCGTCATTGCCGACGACACGGCGTTCGTGCGCGACCGATTCAAGACGGCGGTCGAGACGGCTGGGCATCGCGCGGTGACGGTCAAAAGCGCGGCGGAGCTGCTCGCGCGCGTCCGCGCCGACCTTACGGAGATCGACCTGGTGGTGCTCGACCTGCGCCTCCCCCACACGAGCGGCGTCGAGCTGGTCCGCGCCGTGCGAAAACTCGACAACGCGCGGCTCCCGATCCTGGTCTTCAGCGGAACGATCGGCAACGCCGAAGAAGTCCGTGAGCTGGCGGGTCTCGGCGTGTCGGGTTATGTCAACGAGTACAGCGCCGCGCAGCACATCATGCCGTCGCTCGCGCCGCACCTCTTCCCCGACAACTTCAACCGCCGCAGCAGTCCGCGCGTGGTGCTGGGGATTCCGGTGGCGTATCGCTTCGGCAACACCATCGCGGCGGCGCTCACACTGAACATCAGCAAGGGCGGGATCGCGATCCGGACGATGACGCCGCTGGAGCTCGGGGTGAAGGCCCGCGTCCGGTTCCGGCTCCCGGGCTCGAAGCAGGACATCGACATCGAGTCGCGGGTCGTGTGGAGCGACAAGCGGACCGGCATGGGCCTGCAGTTCGATCGAGTCGAGGTGGTCGATCAGGGCGCCATCGACGAGTTCGTCGACGGGCATTTCTTCAGCAGCCGAAAACAATAAATAAGAATTTGTTGATCTGTTGATTTGGGGATCTGTTGATTGGACGACGTCAGGCAATCAACAAATCACCAATTCAACAGATCAACAAATTCTTCCGTCAGTCCGTGCGGAGCAGCCTGAGCGCGTTCGCAATGACGAGGAGCGACGCGCCGGTGTCGGCCACGACCGCCATCCAGAGCGTGGCCACGCCCGCGACGGCCAGCGCGAGAAACGCCGCCTTGAGCGCGATCGACGCCGCGATGTTCGTCTTGATGTTGCGGAGGGTGGCTCGACTGAGCCGCATCGCATAGGGGATCTTCAAGAGCTCGTCGGCCATCAGGGCGACATCGGCGGTTTCCAGCGCCGCGTCGGTTCCGGCGACCCCCATGGCACACCCGACGTCGGCGGCCGCGAGGGCGGGCGCGTCGTTGATGCCGTCGCCCACCATGAGAATCGATCCGTACCGCCGACGCAGATCCGCCACCGCCGAGACCTTGTGTTCGGGCAGCAGCTCGGCGCGGTGTTCGTCCAGGCCAAGCTCGTTGGCGATCGCGGTCGCCGTCTGGCCGCTGTCACCCGTCAGCATCACGACGTGCGCGATCCCCTGCGCCTTGAGCAGCGCGACGGCGTCCCGGGCCGACTCGCGCGGCTGGTCCGAGAGCCCAATCAACCCCAAGGTCCTTCCTGCTCGGCCCACCAGCACCGCCGTGCGCCCGGCCCCCGAGAACTCCGCCAACGGCGCGTGGACGTCCGACGTGCAGATGCCTCGTTCCTCGAACAGGCGATGATTGCCGACCAGGACGGGCTGTCCGGCGACCAGGCCCTCCGCGCCTCGGCCGGGCAGCGACCGAAACGCGTCGGCCGGCGCCGGCGGCGCGCCCGCCTCGCGCGCCCGACGGACGATGGCGTCGCCGATCGGATGCTCCGATCGGCTCTCCAGCGCCGCCGCGATCCCCAGCACCTCTTGCGGCGAGACACCGTCGAGCGAGACGACGTCGATCACCTGCGGCCGCCCTTTCGTCAGCGTGCCGGTTTTGTCGAAGGCCACACACTGCACGCCGCCGGTCCGCTCGAGATAGAGACCGCCCTTGATCAACACGCCTTTGCGGGCGGCCGCGGCCAGCGCGGAGACAATGCACACGGGAGTGGAGATGACGAGCGCGCAGGGACAGGAGATGACCAGGAGCACCAGCGCCCGGTAGAACCACGCGCCGAAGGACGCGTGAAAGAAAAGCGGCGGGACGACGGCCGCCACGACGGCCCCCACCAGAACGACCGGTGTGTAGACGCGCGCGAAGCGCTCGACGAACGCCTGAGACGGCGACCGCTCCGCCTGCGCATGCTCGACCAGATCGATGATGCGCGCCAGCGTGCTGTCCGGGAGCAGACGCGTCACCCTGACCTCGAGCGCGCCCCTGCCGTTGATCGTTCCCGCGAAGACCTCGGCGTCCTGACGCTTCTCGACCGGCAGCGACTCACCCGTGATTGGCGCCTGGTTGACCTCGCTCTCCCCCGCCGCGACCTTCCCGTCGAGCGCGATCTTCTCGCCGGGCCGCACGATCATCGTGTCGCCGACCCGAATCGAGTCGACCGGCGCCACAAGCTCCTTCCCGTCGCGCCGAATCAGCGCCTCGCCCGGCGTCAGATCCATCAGGGCGCGCAGCGCACGGCGCGCGCGATCCATGCTGCGAGCTTCGAGCGCCTGGGCCAGCCCGAAGAGAAACGTGACCGTCGCCGCCTCGGACCACTGGCCGATCGCCGCCGCGCCCAGAACGGCCACCAGCATCAGGACATTGATGTCGAGCGCGAGCGCCCGCACGGAGGTCACGGCCCGCCGCGCGGTGAAGGTCCCTCCCGTGACGATCGCCGCGCCATACGACGCGATCGAGAGCGAGGAGAGCCCTCCGAGGTGCTCGAGCCCGAAGCCTGCCACCGTCAGCACTCCCGCCGCGAGGACAAGCCGCTGCCGGTGCCGAACATTCGAAGGCGTGCCGGTGGGCTCTTCGTGCTCGAGCCACGCCCGCATTCCCGTGTCGGCGACCGCTGACAGGATGGTCGAGGTCGACAGCCGCGCAGCGTCGTACTTGATCCGCAGACGCTGGCCGATCACGTCAGCCGACAGATCCTCCAGCCCAGCCAGTCGGCCAAGGTGGCGCTCGAGGATGGCGACCTCCTCGTGACAGTCCATCCCCTCGACGCGAAACACCGATTCGGCGTGCAGCTCGCAGACCTGACACCGGGTGGCGGGCGTGTCCGATCGCATCCCTACCGACCCCCTCCGGACGCCGGGCTCGCCTGGCCCACCATGCCGCCGTGCGCCATCGCTGGCTCCTGCACGTGGCGCCGTGCCTGCTGGAACAGGCTCATGATGTGGTGATCGTCAAGGGCGTAAAAGACCAGGCGCCCGGCGCGCCGCGCGCGCACCAGGCGCATGTTCCGGAGCAGGCGAAGCTGGTGCGAGACGGCGGATTCGGTCAACCCCAGTGCCGCGGCCAGGTCGCACACACAGCGCTCCCCGTGCGAGAGCGCATCGAGCATCCGGACGCGGGTGGCGTCCCCGAGCGCCCGGAAGGTGTCCGCCAACTCGCTCACCGCCCGCTCCGACAAGAGTGTCGCCCGCAGACTTGGAAGGTCGGCGCCATCGGCGTGCCGCACGTCGCAGGTATCGGGTGGGGGATCTAGATGGCTCAAGGCTCAGGGCTCAGGGCTCAAAGGCTCATAACTCAGGGAGGGCCGCTTAAATATGAACATATGAGCAACTACTCATATGTAGTCTAGCCTCCAAGAACTCAGTGATCAATGACCACAAGCCCTGAGCGTACTTCCAGGGCCTAAAGCGTTTTTCACTTCGCTGTAGCGTAGTTCTCAGTTATCAGTCATCAGTTTTCAGTTATTTGCGGGCGAGATCCGAACTGAAAACTGACTACTGAGAACTGAAAACTGCCCTAAAGCCTTGAGCCTTGAGCCTTAAGCCCTACAGCATGAAGTCGGGAGCCTTTTCGCCAACCTCTGGGGTCATCGGGCCTCCTGGACGATCCGCCGGCCGCTCGGCCCGCTTGCCCTGCGCGACCGAGTTGCCCTACCATCCTTAGTCCACCTTTTCTTACACGCTGCCGACGAGGACGAACCATTCCAGACCGGTAGAGCCCCGGCGCGTCATCCCATCTGGGAGCTACGAACGTGATCGAGGTCCAGCACCTCACGAAACGGTACGGCCGTGTGACGGCCGTCGACGACGTCAGCTTCGGCGTCGCCCGCGGAGAGATCCTCGGGTTCCTGGGGCCGAACGGCGCCGGCAAGACGACGACCATGCGGATCCTGACCGGCTATATGCCGGCGACCGAGGGGCGCGCGATCGTTGCGGGCTTCGACGTGTTCGATCAGCCGGTCGACGCGAAGCGCCGCACGGGCTATCTGCCGGAGTCGCCGCCGCTCTACCTGGACATGACCGTGCGGGAATACCTCAGCTTCGTCGCCAAGATCAAAGGCGTCCCGCCGAACGAGCGGAAGGCGCGTGTGGACGGTGTGATGGATCGGACGCGGGTGACGGATGTGACCGATCGCCATTGCGGCAAGCTGTCGAAAGGCTACCGCCAGCGCGTCGGGCTCGCGCAGGCGCTCATTCACAATCCGGACGTCCTGATTCTGGACGAGCCAACCGCCGGCCTCGATCCGAAGCAGATCATCGAGACGCGAGAGCTGATCAAAGCGCTCGCCGGCGATCACACGATCATCCTGAGCACGCACATCCTACCCGAAGTGTCTCAGACGTGTCAGCGTGTCGTCATCATCAACAAGGGCCGCGTCGTCGCGGTCGACACGCCGGAAAACCTGACCGGCCGGCTCCGCGGCTCGGAGACGATGTACCTCGAGGTCCAGACGGGGGGCGAGGACGTTGCGCCGGCGCTCGAAGGGGTCGGCGGCGTGACGAAAGTGCAGATCACGGAGCGGCAGGACGGCGTCGCCGCGATCGAGATCGAGAGCGCGCAGGGGCGCGACGTGCGCCGAGAACTGGCGAGGACCGTGGTGAACCGCGGCTGGGGGCTGCTCGAGCTCAGGCCGGTGAAGATGAGCCTCGAAGAGATCTTCCTGCACCTGACGACCGAAGAGAGCGAGAGCGCGGAACAGGCGGAGGCGGAGGTGCCCCGTGGGTAACATCCTTGCGGTCGCGCAGAAGGAGCTCCGGTCGTATTTCACGTCGCCCATTGCCTCGGTGGTCGTGGGCTTCTACGCGCTCCTCTTCGGGTACTTCTTCATCGCCATGCTCAGCTTCTTCGTCCGGCAGAGCATGCAGATGGGGATGGGGATGGGCCCCGCCTCGATGAACATCAATCAGCAGATGGTGCGGCCGCTCTTCCTGAACGCCAGCGTCCTGATTCTCTTCGTCGGTCCGATCATCACGATGCGGACGTATGCGGAGGAGAAGCGCTCGGGAACGATGGAGCTGCTCCTGACGTCGCCCGTCACCGACATCCAGATCATCGTCGGGAAGTTCATCGGGGCGCTCGGGCTCTATGCGGCGATGCTCCTCGTCACGCTGGTCTATCTCGGGATTCTCTTCATCTACGGCAACCCCGAATGGAAGCCGATCGT